>JANQJJ010000385.1 GCA_028281725.1 Pirellulaceae bacterium
CGGAGAGGGTCAGACCCCTTTTTCGGGCAGGCTGCGAGCTGGTGCAGGAACAGCTCAGTTTAACAACTTAGGAACCGCCAGGTTCTCCCGGCCGAATGATCGCGAGCACATCCGCTGACAAAACGATTACCGTCGACAAACCATCTGAGGGGCATCTCGGTTGCCCGCGAAATACCGATCCTCTTACTGGCCCGCGTTTTCCATTGCCGGTGCGAGGTGGGGTCCGGCTCACTCTCGATCCAGATATCCTGGCAACTCAACAGATCGACGCCATCGAGACCTCGATCGACGGCCAGGGCTTGGCACAAGCGGGCCGGTCCGGTCGTCAGGCGGACTGCCGACTTCAGATCACCTTGGCAAAGATCTCGCATCGCATCTTGATCCAGGCCGCGATGGAACGCCATCTGCTCCAGTCCTTCTACCGGCTCGAGAGCTCGAATCAAGACGGCCGCGCCCCGTCCCGGCTGCTCGGTAACCACGTTCAGGCAGTGTCTAGAATGAATGGGATAGACGTAGAGTGTTCCGGGATCCAAGAACATGGAAGCGTTCTTCTTACCCGGCCCCGAGTAGCTGTGACTGGCCTCATCACCGGACGCCAGATAAGCTTCGACTTCGACTACAATACCGCTCAATCGCCCGCCATCACTTAACCTGCGCACGAGTAGTTTTCCGAGTAGACTCCGTGCGACTTGCCTAGTCGAACGGCTGACAAAGTCTGCGGCGAGGCGAGTGGGCAATGGTTTTCCTTCGCATTCGTTTCATTTTTTAATGGTGGTCTACTGGCGCCCCATGGAAGCCATCCGTATCCAAGCGAAATTCATTGTCGTTTCCCCGGAAAAGATCCTTGCTCCCGGACAGATCGTTGTCCGCCACGGCCGCGTAGCCCACGTTACCAATTCGACCGGCGATACGCCAGACTTGGATCTTGGCGAATCGGTGTTGCTGCCGGGACTCGTCAATGCCCATACGCATCTCGAATTCAGTGATCTGAATTCTCCGCTACCGGCGAACAAGACCTTTCCGGACTGGATTTCGTCGGTGGTAACCCATCGCCGCGAGCAGGCACGCGGGTGGACTGGTGAGCAGCTTGAGGCTCGGCGGCGGCAAGCGATCGCGGATGGCTTTTCGGAACTCTATCGCACCGGAACGGCGCTGGCTGCCGACATCATCACTCAGCCCTGGCAACCGGACTATGTTCCCAGTAGCGACGACCTCGCTGACTACTCGGCGCCCCAGCCCTGGCGGAGATCCGGCCTGCGAGTTGCCGAGTCAGACTACCGGCAACATTTGTCACCGGTGGCAGCACCTCGCTTGATCGTTATGCCGGAAATGATTGGCTTGGATGCGACACGTTTGGACGAAACATGCAACTGGGCGCTGCAGTTGGTCGGCGAAGAGAAGGCTCAACGGCGAGTTACATTCGGTGTGTCGCCTCATGCTCCCTACTCGGTACAGCTTTCGAAAATCGCCGAAACGCTCGGGCGACTTCCGGCTTCGACGCTGACCGCCATGCATGTCGCCGAGAGCACGGACGAATTGCAATGGCTGATCGATGGCGAAGGCGCATTTGGGTCGTCGTTTGAGCGATTGGGGATTCCTCGTCCAAAGATTCGACCTCAAATCGAGGAGTGCATTGCGCTACTCGCATCGCGCTGCAGATCGCTGCTGGTCCACGGCAACTACCTGACCGGTGCGCAGCTGCGTACCATTGGGCAGAGTCCTTCGATCTCGGTGGTCTATTGCCCACGGACGCATCGGCATTTTGGCCACCCACCCTTTCCGCTCAGCGCGATGCTGGCCGCGAACATCCGCGTGGTACTGGGTACGGATTCGCGTGCGAGCAATCCCGATTTAAGTCTTTGGTCAGAGGTTTTGCAGGCGCGTCACCAACACCCGGACATCGCACCGGCTCGCTGGCTTGCTTCGGTGACTAGCGAAGCGGCCTTAGCCCTGGGTGCCGGGGATGACCTGGGGACGTTGGACCCTGGTAAGCTCGCCTACATCAACGCCTTTGCCTGCCGATCGCACTGGACTGAGGAGTCTCTTTTGGAAGAACTCACCTCGTCCCCTCCCACCGAAGAACTGGGCCCTATCCCGCTGACGATGCTCACTCGTTAGGATCGCTGCGGGAAAACGACGAACGGTCCGGCCTTTCTGCCAATCATCATGACGAAGCGTGACGGCATCGAGGGAGAGGTGACCGTTATCTCCCGCATGATGGTTAGCGAGTCGGCCAACCTGAAGTCGATCCCTTTGGCTAGGCCTGCGAAAAATGCTCGGCGATCCCCTCCTGCGTGACCTGGTGAATTACCCCTCGTTCCGTGATTAGCGCGGTTATCAGCTCGGCCGGCGTGACGTCAAACGCCGGATTGTAAACGTCAATACCGGGCGGTGCGATCGTTTGCCCATAGGGCGCGATGACTTCGCCGGGATCCCGCTGTTCGATGGGAATATCTGTGCCGCTGACCAACTGCATATCAAACGTGCTGCTGGGTGCGGCCACATAGAACGGTACGCCGTGATACTTGGCGTTGACGGCCAGTCCATAGGTTCCAATTTTGTTGGCTGCATCACCGCCCGCCGTGATTCTATCGGCTCCGACAATCACGGCTTCTACCTTCTGAGTTTTCATGACATGCGCTGCCATCGAATCACAGATCACGGTTGTCGGAATGCCCCGCTGCTGCAGTTCCCAAGCCGTCAGACGTGCGCCCTGCCATAGTGGACGCGTCTCATCGGCAAAGACTTTGAGCCGTTTGCCTTGATCCTGGCAGGTAAACATCACGCTCAGCGCGGTTCCGTACTCGGCCGTCGCCAGGCCCCCTGCATTGCAATGCGTGATGATTGTAGCGTCATCCGATATCAACTCAGCACCATTTCGTCCGATCGCATGACACATGTCGCGATCCTCGACGTGAATCTTCCGCGCCTCAGCCAACAACGCCTCTTGGAGATGGGTCGTATCGGACGCGCTAGCTTCCACAACCGTCCGCATTCGGTCGAGTGCCCAAAACAGGTTGACTGCCGTAGGACGACTGGTTGCCAACGTGTCTATGGCGGCCAGCGCTTGTTGGGCAACGTTCTCTGCGCTGGCCGCCCGGGTCGCTAGGCAGACGCCGTAGGCGGCGGCGATGCCGATC
>JANQJJ010000410.1 GCA_028281725.1 Pirellulaceae bacterium
AATGTACGGCTAGGCAGTCACTTTCGCGACGCCCAATCCGAGCCAATGAAAATCGGTAGCCGCGACGTTCGGTTTGATCCGGATTCGAGGACGATCGAATTGGTTACCGGGCCGGCTCAGTTTGGTCTCAGCTTTGACGCGGAGGGGCACCGCTATTTTTGCAGCAACCGCAATCCTGCGGTCGAAGTGATTTTTGAGCAGCAAGATTTGGTCGGAAATCCTTTGGCAGGACTGGTGCCCTCGGCGGTCGATGTCTTGCCGGCTGGCGAAAAATCACGCGTGTTCCCACTGGTCGATGCCTGGACGACGTCCAACTTGCACGCTGGACAGTTCACAGCCGCTTGTGGGGTTTTTGCGCATTGTCCCGTAGCCACACACCAGAGGTTGCAAGAACCCTCGCCACTATCGGCTTATATCCTGGTCTGTGAGCCAACCGGCAGTCTTGTCCAGCGCAAGTGGTTGACCCATTCGACCTACCGCATGCAGGAATCGATCGAGGCGACCGGATCCGACCAGAGCGAATGGTTAGCCAGCCGAGATACCTGGTTCCGCCCGGTGAATGTCGCGTTGTCGCCCGATGGTGAAGTGATCATCGTCGATATGCATCGGGCCGTGATCGAACATCCCCAGTGGGTACCTGAAGAGCTTAAAAATCGTCCCGATGAGCGTTGGGGCAATGATGCGGGGCGTCTGATTTGGGTGGGGCCCACCGAGTCGACGGATTTGGGGCGCGTGCTGGCGGAGCTTCGAAGCGACCCGCTAGCCGGGCGGTCTACGGAGGCACTGGCAAAATTGGTGGCGGACCAGAATCCATGGATGCGAGAAACGGCAACACGCTTGCTGCTGCAACGCGGTACGGATGTCACTGGGGAGCTCCTTCAGCAAGCCAAGGATCCGCAGATCGTTACGGAGGGACGGATCGCGTCGCTGAATTTGGCAGCCAACCTTAGCCGATCGCTCCCGCCGGGGCTGCAGACGTTCCTCGATCCGCTAGCCATGCCACCAGCGATCATCGCGACCGCTCTTCGCATCGTTCGTCGGCACGCGCAACATGCAGAGGAACATCGCCCTGCGCTCAGCCAACTCGCGATGAGCAACAATCCGTCGGTTCAGTTTGAAGCGCTACTCGCGCTGGGTACCTTGGCGCCATCGGAGGCCGCGTACACCGCAGAGGCCATGGATGAACTGGTCCTGCGAGCCACCAGACGAAAGGACGCCTACTTCTTAACCGCTGCCGGGAGCGCTCTGCGCGATCAGCCCGATCAGATGCTAATTCGCTGGACCCTGGCCCTCAGGCAGGTTTTGGGCGGCGGAGCAGACGCGTACTCACCTCAGTTTGTCGCGTCCGCGTCGAGAGCGTTGACCCGGGCAGCAATGCGCGGCGGGGCGGACCGCAACGTCCTACTCCATGCGATCACTCCGCACATGGATGGCACGGCCCCGGCTGACTGCCAGATAGCCGCGCTGGCTGCGACGTCGGAACTGATTGCCGGCGCAGCGCCGGAGTCCGAGATTCTGCAAGAGTTCGATGATTTATGGGCACCGGTTCGCGCGCTGGTGGCGAATTCGCGCGACCAGGCCGCCGGCATGCAGGCGGTGGAACTACTGAGCCATTCGCCCCATGCACAGGACATCCAGCTGCTCGGCAAGCTTGCCCGGCAGGAGACACGCCCTGACGTTGCGGCAGCGCTACTGCGGGCATGGGCCAACACCCTTGACAGTCAGTGCGACCGCTATCTGGTAGAATCGCTCGCGGGCAGTTCGCCGAGCTCCAGGTCAGTGGCGGTCGAATTGATCAGCCAGAAGAGTTCGAGAATGCAGTTGCTGGCCGCCAAAATCGCCGCCGGTGAATTGACGGCCCGTCAGCTTGGAGCCACCGCCCTGAAAGGACTCACGACCCGCGCTAAAGGGCCCGTGCGCGAGCAGTTTCAAAAGCAGTTGGACTCTTTGGTCAACTCAGATCGAACCAAAGTGGTGGCCGACTATCAGGCTTGCCTTACCCTTTCAGGAGATCCCAGGCGGGGCATTCCTATCTTCAAGACTCAGTGTGCTGCCTGTCATCGCATCGGCGAGATGGGCGCGGCAGTTGGCCCCGACATATCAGACTCGCGTACCAAGACGCCTGAGCAACTGTTGGCCTCGATTTTGAATCCTAACCTGGCCATCGACAACAACTACTTTCGGTTCATCGTTCTCACCGAAGACGAGCGGATTATCGAAGGCATGATTGTGGAGGAGACGTCCGCCGCAATCGTCCTCCGTAGCCAGGACGCCCAGCGCCACGTGATTCGGCGAGACGAAATACTGCAGCTCAAGGCGACGGGTGTCTCGCTCATGCCGGACGGTCTCGAGGCACAGATCGATCATCAGGCGATGGCGGACTTGATCGCCTTCATCAAAGGCTGGCGGTATCTCGACGGCGACGTGCCCGGAAAGTAGCCGCAGGGCATTTCACTCGGAGTTGCCTTCATCCGCAAATCGCCAGCGAGGCCCAGTATCCCGGTTGAGCGGTTGCTGCGTAAGATAGTTTCGCAACACCTCAATCGGTATCGAGTGTTCGTGTAGGATAGCGTCATGGAACTCACGGTTGGTCATTTTTCCCGACTGCACCAACTCAGCATGCATGCTTCGCAGCTGCAAACCGCCCAGCATGTAAGCCGCTTGATAGAGCGGGCTGTACCCTCCCATAATCGAACGTCTGACTTCCGCGGTCGCTGCAGAGCGTTCATGCCCTACGCGATCCACCAAGTAGTCAATGCACTCCTCGGGTGTCATCGTGCCGAGATGGTAGCTGAGTGAAAAAATGATTCGAGCGCAACGATGTTTGCGCCAAAAAAGCATGCCGACACGATCTTCCGGTCCCTGTGCGAAGTTCAGGTCCCACAGCAGCATTTCCCAGTACAGCGCCCAACCTTCCATCCAGAACGGAGTGGCGAACAACGTGCGATATGGGCGGTAGCGAGGCAGCATGTGATACTGCAGATGATGCCCCGGGATGAGCTCGTGATGCACGGTCGCGCGTGAGAAGTGCTCGTTGTTGCTGCGCATGCTCATCAGTTTTTCAGCGTGCGTCATGGTATCGGTCGGGAAGGAGACGATGATCGTATCGCCACCGAGAAAATAGGGACTGACGCGTTGTCTCTCGGGGCTCATCATCGCCATCCGCCATCCGTTGGCTGCCAGCGCGGGAACGGTGACTAAATCGTTTGCCTCGAGAAAACGGATGGCTTCCCAGGCCAACTCGCGGATCATTTCCGGCTGTTCCCCCGGCTGAACATGTTGGGCCTTAACGTGTTCCATCGCAGCCCGCCAATCATCGCCGAAGCCCAGGTCATGCGACGCAGTCCGCATCTGTTCATCGCACCAGGCCATTTCGCGTTTGGCCAACTCAACCAATTCCGACGGAGTGTGGGCAATCCACTCGTGCCGCAGTTCCAGTTCGAGACCATCCGCTCCGATCGGTAGACCGATGATGGTCTCTTGATCAGATTCAGCGACACCGACCTGTTTTTCACGCAAGGCCTTGCGGTGGTTCTCAAGCGCGGCAATCAACCTTTCGACCGGCTTCCGAGCCCACCAGGAGTACTGTGGATCATAACCACCATAAAACTTGTCGGCCTCTCGCACCGACCGCGACAGGTTGCCAACGAGTTCACTCGCGCGGAGAGCTTCCAGGCGGCTTTTCACTGCCGCTTCGCTCCCATCGTCACCATCGATAGGCTCAATTTCCCTAACCAGCGATTCTACATCGGCCGCCACGCTATCGAGTTCCGCCGCGACCTCACTGGCCGTAATCGCGTCCACGTCCTCCCGCGACTTGCAGAACTTGATCAAACGATCTCGGTAGGGAAGCAGCTCCGCTGCTCGGGCGTCGCGTTGCATATCCAGTTCGAGTTTCTTAATCTGATACTCGATCTCGGATCGCAAGAGTAGAAAGTCGGTCTGACTCGCGCGGTCGAGAGAATCGAAATCACGCTTTTTTAACTTGGCTAGCCAGTCCGCCATCACCGAAGCGCGACGCTCCTGGGCAACCCCATCCATGGGCACGCGAAAACGATGATCCAGCGTCCGCATGTCGGCTGCGTACTGCTCGATCCAGCGCTGGATGGTTGGTTCTGCACCGCCAGCGCCATCGACTTGGATGGATCCGAGGGCCAAACCGAGCGACAGAGCTGGAATGGTCAAATAGCACGCAGGCAAACGATGCAGAATGAACATGGGTGTTTTCTGAATTGGGATACACGGCAATTAGCAGCCTGCCGGAAAAAGGTGTCTGACCCTCTCCGACTGTTCCAGCAACCACCAACCATCTTTTCCGGCGATCACCACAGCGGAGCGAGATCACGCCGTGGAACGGCGGCAGTTTCTTCGCGCAGCGATGCGAAGATTAACCCGTCGAGCGCTCCGCACCTCCTGGGTCCGCCCCCCTTTCCGCCGCCATAGACAATTGTAAGCACGCCGCCGGTCCATCGCAGCCTATCTCTCGTGTAAGATCTAGGATTAGCGACAACTGGCACACCCCGATAGCTTGGTGCGTCAAACGAGTCTCAACGCGAACTCGCTGAAAGCTGGCTACAGTCAAGGTAAAAACGCCCTAATGGCCAGATAGTGGGGCCGCGACGACGATTCGAAACCGTGTGGGGCGTGAGCGTCGGCCCCCGGCCGCGAAGAAAACGACGTGTGAAAAAAAAACAACTTCGGTGGGAAAACCATCGTGCGAAACAGATCCCTCATGCTCATCGCTCTTGCGATCCTACCCGTATTGGGTGTTTTAACATCCGCTCTACCTGCCGGGGGCCCTGATGCCCCGAGCCCCGATTCCGGCGCGGCACCTGCACCGCTGCGCTGGTGGAAAGGGAATCTACATACTCATTCGCTATGGAGTGATGGCAACGACTTTCCCGAAATGATCGCGGCCTGGTATCTCGACCACGACTACAATTTCCTGGCCCTGTCGGATCACAACGTTCTCAGCGAGGGGATACGCTGGATGCCGCTGACCGACATCGTCCGTCGAGCCAATGCGGAAGCACTCGTCAAGTACCGCCGGCGTTTCGGAACGGAGTGGGTCGAGACGCGAGGCAGCCAGGCGGACGAGAGTTTAGAGGTGCGTCTCAAGCCGCTGGACGAATTCCGTTGCCTGCTCGAGACCGCGGGCAAGTTCATCATGATTCAGGGCGAAGAGATCAGCGACCGGGCCGAAGGCAAACCCGTGCATATGAATGCGACGAACGTGCAGGAATTGATTCGCCCCGTCGGCGGTGATACCGTTCGTCAGACCATGCAGAACAACTTGCGGTTGGTTCTGGAGCAGGAAAAGGCTACGGGCCGCCAGATTCTGCCCCATCTCAATCACCCCAACTTTGGTTACGCAGTCACGGCGGAGGATCTGGCTCATGTGATCCAGGAGCATTTCTTCGAAGTCTACAATGGACACCCCGGAGTGAATCAGTTGGGCGACGATAACCACATTTCTATTGAGCGGATGTGGGATGTGGCCAACGCAATCCGGCTATCGCAGCTGGATGCTGAACCCTTGCTGGGAATCGCCACGGACGACAGCCACGAGTATCATGGTCGTCCCGGCTCTCGACCCGGACGCGGGTGGGTGATGGTACGCTCGCGTTACTTGACCCCGGAACACCTGATTCGCGCCATGAAGGCTGGTGATTTCTATGCGTCTAGCGGTGTCGTCTTGAAGGATGTCCGATTCGATCCATCATCCAAAGTGCTTGCCCTAGAAATCCAGCCCGGCGGTGAAGCGACATACACGACTGAGTTTATTGCCACGGTCGACGGGGGGGCGGGCGGAACAGCCGACCGCGTTCTGCCGACAGCCGCGTCCATCGGCAAAGTTGTCCACGTCGCCCAGGGGCTTACGCCGAGCTACCGACTGACGGGGAATGAACTTTATGTGCGTGCGGTCGTGACCAGCAGCCTAGATCACGTCGACCCGTCGCTAAAGAATCAGAAACAACAGGCGTGGACGCAGCCTGTGGGCTGGAGCAATTAACCCTGGATACTCGGCAGGGCCTGCTCGATCGGCCCGAGCGAAGTTGGTTTTCCGACTAGGACAATAACGTTATCGAGCGGCTACCACCAAGACGGAAGGGAATCCAAGACGGTGGCAGTCATCGATTTGGGCTCAGGTTCGGGTACGTCCTGGCCGGCCATGTACCGTTTCCAGCTGTCGAAATCACCACCGTAGTCTCGTCCTGTCATCGACTTCAGGCTCTGCGCGGCCTGATACTGAATCGCTGGGCTGCGATCGTCGAGTAGAGTGGTCAGGGTCGAACGCACCTCGGCTTCGTCAAACACCGACAATCCGTCAATTGCGGCTTGGCGTACGCTCGGGCTTTCGTCCGCCTGCGCCAAACTGAGGAGCATGTCCCGCGCCGCCGGCCCGCCGCGGAGCTTCCAGGCTTTACAGGTCATGATGCGAACTTTTTCGACGTCGTCGGCTGAAGCGGAATTCAACGCTCTCTCGGCTGCCTCCGAGGGCAGCAAGGCCATTGCCATCACGGAGCGCGCCCTCATCTCGGGGCTTTTGTCTTCCTGGACGATCTTTTCCAGCCGCTGAGCCCATAGTTCCTGCTGGCCGGATTCCATCGACGGTATCTTCGCGCGCAGCAACTCCAGCTCGGCGATCCGATCTTCGAAGGTGGGGCCAAGTTGCCTATCCTGATTCCACTGAGCTTGAAAGTATGGATTGGCGCGTTTGAGCGCGTAAAAGGGGCCATCCATGCAACCTGTGCAGAGAACAGCTAGCCCGAGCAGCAGCCACACCTTGTTTCTTCGAACCATTCTGTCATCAGTTTGATAGTTGGACGTTGAACGCAGCCTCAGAAAAGGTGTCAGACACCTTTTTCTGGCAAGCTGCTAGGCTTCCAGCGGAAGACTAGCAAAAACCGCCCTTGGCCATCCATAGCAAAAAAACTGGCTAAACCATAGGGAAATGTAGCTTTTGGCTTGCCGGGGAGCGTGGGGGGGAGGAGCGTGGGAGGTGATGAGCGCAGCGAGCCGGCGGAGGGCAGCAGTTCTAAGAAAGCTCTCAGGCTACTTCCTAGTAGATCTAGGGGCAGATCCACTAGCATGTATTGCCGCGCGACCAATCGACCTTGCGTGCGCTCTGAATCGTTAGAGTTTCTTCTCGTTCCCGGTTTCCTGACGGTTGTTGGCGGGCAGGGAATCCAAACGGTGTTGTAGTCGCTCGCGTGCGATTCGGTACTGCCCGAATTGGGCCACACGCCAACTCATAGTCGGGGAGGTAAAGTCGCCGCGCTGGAGAGCGGCTAGCGTTTGCGACAGATTGAAGGCGAGTACTCGTTCCTCGCGCCAGCGCAGGGGAGGCACGTGCATGGTGCTCCATGGGTACTGCGGCAGGGACGTGCCGCCTCTGCTCGGCCCGACGCGATGCCCATACAGAGTCTCTCTCGCGAGCGTCGCATGCCTGCGAAACCACTGGGCCAGCAGATCGCGGCTGCGCGAGTCGTCCGGTAGCATCGACGTTCGAATCTGATCGGCGCCTCCCAATTCAAGGATTTCCTCGTCGGTCAACTGCAGCCAGATGGCATAGGAGCTGATTCGCTCGGTGGACGTCGCGTACCATTCCCACTCCATCGCGATTTCTTGAAGCCGCTTGTTGCACTGCCAAGCGCGCCTGGCCGATTCTGGTTGGCCAAATTGGACCAGGTAGGCTCCGAGCACGGCGGTCTCGCTGATCAATCTCCGGAGACGATAGGTGGTTTGGAACGAATCCTCCGGCGTCTGCGGCGTCGACTGCAGATCCAAATCCAATTGCTTCAGCGAGGCCTCAAGTTGGCCCATGTTCTGGAGGCCCTGTTCGCCCTGCAAACTTTTGTCACAGCTAGCGAAGACCTGGTGCAGATTCTCGACGGTGGGAAAGCGTCTGCTGAGCTGTAGATTCGCGTCGACTCCCGGCAGCAGCAAGTCCATGTTGGAGAGCGGCGGAACTCTGGCGGTTTCGCGGGCAACGTCGGAAGCGGGTAAGCCCTGCCATGCAACCTTGGGGATAGCCAGGAATCCTACACAAGTCGCCAGGAGGGTAGGCGTTAGGGCGGCCATGCCTGTGATCCACGGAAAGTGTCTTCCGAGCTTGGGCTGACTCCGGATGATCCACTTCGGCGCCAGCGTATAGATCGCGATCAATAGCATGGCTAGGGAGATTGGCGAGCAGTAAAAACTGATCCGCGTAAGCCAGTATGGGGATGGGTCCACTGAGCCGTTAATCACACTGAGCGACTGGAGCGCCGGTACCATCACCACCCCTGCGGCCGTGGCCACCGCAGCCACGACCGCGGCCACGACGGGCTTGTTGAAACAGAGCGAACTGAGGGCGGAAACCAAAAATACCGCCGGACACGCGAGACCAAACACGGCAACCGTCACCGGAAATCCTCGTACATCGTCGTGCCAAAAAAACTGCAGCATCAGGATCGTGCAGAGAAACCCGGAGATCACCACGGGGGCCAATAACCTTGAGCTGACCAGCTTGGCAGGCGAGACACCACGTTCGGCCAAGAACTGGATTCGACCGTGTGTCTGATCGCCTTCAAAGGAGGTCAAACCGAGCAAGCCGGATGCGACACAGGCAACCAACAAGAACATGACTGGGTCTCGGGCGTTGACCAGGGCGATTGCCAGCAGAATGGTGGCCAGCGTGACGCTCACGCGCATCGCCAAAGACAGGCGGAAGCTGTGCACCAGCAGCATTCGCCACAGGCCCGGCGGCTTTCCTGCGCGTATGGAAACTCGACGTGGGGTGGAAACGCTCACCATGCTTCCAGGCCACTGCCAAATGGCCAGTTGACCGAGTCCCCATCGCCGACGGAAGACAATCGACAGGACGACGGCGCCCAAGGCAGTCAGCAACACCATTTGTCCGGAGATAAGCCACAGCTCTGCCTTCGCTGGCGTAGCGCCGTAGCCCAGCAATCGATAAATCAGCGGCGTGGTCCAGCCGACGATGGTCAACTGGGTGCCAACAAGCCATAACGCGCCAACCACCATGCCGTTGAGTGGGTCTCGAAACAACAGATTGCAGATAAAGACGAAGACGATCACCTCAAACGCAATCAGATAGACGATCGGCGTTAGGTATATTTCGGACAACGAGCCCCGCCATACCCAGGGCTGGTTGAACGTCGGCGCCGAGATGATCAGCAGCGGAACAATCAATAGAAAACTCGACAGGATGGATACCAGCAGCTTGCTTGCCAGGGCGTAACGCCAGGAAACAGGCAGGCTGCTCGACCAGGCCCATGTGCGGGACTGGAGCTCATGACCAATCAGCATCCCGCTACAGCCCAGGCCACCGAGAACCGGTGCGATGAAGGCAAAGCTGATCGCAAGCTGTTTTATCTTGGTACTCGCTGGCTCGGAGACAAGCGAACCGGCAGCCAGCAAGGAGAACTGGATGGCCGCCAAACCGAGAACAATGGCCAGCAGTACCTGCTTCACCTGATGAAAATCCTTCCACAGCAAGGCACGCCATGGGGTTGCGGATCTGATTGGATTCGACTGCATTGGATACCTACCTGGGTCGGGTAAAGGGGTCAGGAGTCAATTGTGCACAGCACCCGAAGGGCCGCTGGCGGCAATTGACTCCTGACCCCTTTACCCAAATCTTTAGTGTTG
>JANQJJ010000412.1 GCA_028281725.1 Pirellulaceae bacterium
GCAGTCGGTTACCAGGCGGAGCCGGGTAACCAGATGGTGGCGCTTACTGAGACGTGTCTTTGATGGGTTCCATTTTGCCCGGAATCTTGTCCGCGCGGGGCCTTGTCGGCCAGGGGCCGTTCGCGGCCCTGCCAACCCCTGCAATCACTACATCACCCCTGTTTTTTGTGAAGGTCGGTGTCTGGCAGGCAGTGCCGATTTGACCGTTTCACCGCACGGCATACGCTTTCTCACCAATTCTCATTCTAGCCATCGATTTCCCCGTGGATTCGACTTGGCCGTCCGTCAAGCTACCTTGGAAAAAGAACATGAGCCAGGTCCCGGCCCGTGAGCCCTACCCCCCGGAATCGACGACGACGGGAGAGCTGCAAGAGATGCAGCTACCGACGCGTCCAGAAAGCGGAACAGAGACTGCGGAGCGGCTGGAGCGGCAACTGGATCACCTGATCGACTTGCTGGCGGCGGACCGACTGGTAACCAAGAGCCAGCCACCGGGCGGCGAGGGAGCGGGTGATCGGCTGAGCCAACGGCCAGACGATCTGTCGAGCGTGGAGGCTGGCAGCGATCTGCTCGAGCTGAGTATCGTGATGCCCTGTTTGGACGAAGCCCAAACCATCGGTACGTGTGTTCTGAAGGCTCTCTATGCGATCGACCGCATGGGGATCTCCGGAGAGGTGGTGGTTGCAGACAACGGCAGCCGAGACGATTCAGTTCAGATTGCTCAAGAGCTGGGTGCCCGTGTCGTGCATGTCGACGAGCCTGGTTATGGAGCCGCTTTGATGGGCGGCATCGCGGTAGCTCGAGGCCGGTTCATTCTCATGGGGGATGCCGACGATAGTTGCGACTTCAGCAAGGCACATCAGTTCTACGAGAAATTGTGTCGGGGCGCGGAACTGGTGCAAGGTTGCCGGCTGCGTGGAGGCGGTGGGCGTGTGATGCCAGGTGCCATGCCGTGGCTGCAGCAACTGGGCCATCCCGTAGTGAGCTGGTTGGCGCGGCGAATACACCGGGCGCCGACCAACGATGTGACCTGCGGTATGCGTGGTTTTACCAAAGAGCTCTATCAGCGACTCGACCAACGCTGCACTGGGACGGACTTTGCAACAGAGATGATCGTCAAGAGCGCACGGTGTGGTGCCAGTATGGAAGAGGTGCCGATCGTCATGCATGCCAGAAATGGTCAGAAGCGATCTCTCGGCCAACGCAGCCTGTTTCGTCAGGCGTGGATGCTATTGCGGTGGTCGCTCGCCTAACTGGACAACGCCACTTGCACTACGAATTGGTATTCAAGTAGCTCGGCCGAATTTCACCAATTGCCGAAACCTTTGGGCCTGTCGGCTACCCGCTCCCGGATTCGATCTGCAGCGGGGCGGGTCGCGGCCGCGTTTGGCTGACCAAGAGAAGCAGCCCGGTCACCAGGCCGGCGGCGAACAGGGGATAGAAATGGAGTAGGACCCTGGGAACGGAAAAGTACTGATCGATGTACAGGCAATCCAGCTTCGGCATCATCAGCAGTACTCCGGCAGCATACGCTGCGACTTGCCAACGTCTATCATCGACTCTGCTCGCGGATTTCCATAGCAGGGCGACCGGTAAGAAAAGCACGGACAAATAGTGCGACCAAGTGACGAGCCCACCCACCATAGCGGCCGCCAGGAGAACAGCCAGCGCAACGCGTTTTTCCGGGCGGAAGAACGCTAACGAGCTGTAAGCCGCTACGAGCACGGCCAGCGACGCGAGGACAGCGAAGAACTTGGGACTGGCTGGCAGAGAGCTGGCAAGCGCGATCCCCGGCGGAGTCTTGTAGAGTAGGAATACCAGGTTCTGTGCCGAATAGTTACACCACTTAGCGGCATTTTCCGACAAGGCGGGAATACCCAGCGTCAGGAAATCAATCCAAGTCTGAATGCCCGGAGTGAGCAGGCAGACGATGCCGACCACGCCAATCGAGGCCGCTCTACGCACGGTCTGGCCAGGTTGTCCGATGCCCTTGAAGAAGAACCAGGGCAGGAGCACTGCGGGGTACAGCTTGAAGGCAGCCGCTAGCGTAATGATGCCACACGCCGTGGCGGGTTTTCCGCGCAGGTGGGCCAATATGGCCGCGTACATCAATAATCCAACCAGCAACTGGACCTGCGAGTAGTAAAACAGAGTTTGTACACAGATGGCGTTCGTGAACAGTGCGACCATCAGCAGCCAGGGGGCCGAGCTCCACCGGTAACCAAGAATGCGACGGGCGATGTCCACGCATCCGCCGAAGCAAGCGATCTGTATGGCCAGCCAGACACCGTAGGCGACCGGCGGGGATAACGACGAAAACAGGGAGAAGAATGCGAGAATCAGCGGCGGGTGAGCGGCGTACGGAATGGTCGGATCAAAGACGAAATCCATGCGTTGGCAATGCACCTCGAGCGGTTCGGTATACGCGTTCAGGCCGCTGGCGAACATCGATCCGCCAAGGTAGTAGTGCGAAAAATCATTATGGAAATCTGTAAACGAAATGGTGGGGACCAGACGGAGCACACCTAGGGAAAGCAGTGCGTAAGCGACAAGGCGGCCCAGCAGCTGGTAATTCGTGCGGCCGACAGGAACGGCGTGAGAGAAGGTGTTTACTGAAGACATAAACGTGTGTACTCATCCAGGGCTGACAATTCGACGACTCCACGCAACTCTAGCTCAGGCGGCTGCAAGCTGCAGTCTGGAATCGGCCGACTGCCTGGGCTGCCTACAGAATGCATCGCACGGACGCATGACGGCTAGTTTCGGGCCAAAGCTCACAATCGATCCATTCGGCAAAAGGCTTACAGCACGACAAGTCGGAGGCGAGCATGGAAAACTTGTCGGCGTTCAAGCCGCAGGGTTCCTCGCCATGGCCTATTACGGTGGATACTTTCTAAGCCATCGAAAGTATTGCTTCCTGTGAATGGGATGGCGGCTTCGTGCTTCTGTTCGGCGTCTCCCGCTCTGAATCTCTATTCGCTAGCCAAATCCATGCAGTCACCCGTTTTGCCCCCTCAACCGCTGCTTGATTTTTTGGACGAGAGTGTCCAAACCCTCGCGCTGGATCACGAACGGCTGGCTGCGGAGGACTTTGACGAGGCCAATGCGCCGCGGCATTGGAATCGAGAGATCAAAAAGATCTCCGTGCTGGTGGCACTGCACAACGAACGCTGGACCGTTGCCAAGTTGTTGCGACAAGTGCTGGATGCTCCTGTCAAGCTCGATCTGGAGATAATCGTCGTGGACGACGGATCGACCGATGGCAGTGCTCAGGTGGTACAGGCTGTCTCCGAGCATGACAGTCGAGTGAAGCTCTTCAGGCATGGGCGCAATCGGGGGAAAGGTGCGGCCATTCGAACAGCCATCGGACATATGAGTGGTGAAGTCGCCATTATCCAAGATGCCGACCTCGAATATGATCCTCAGGACTACTCCAAGCTACTGCAGCCGATTATCCAAGGGCACGCTGATGCCGTCTTTGGATCAAGATTCGCCGGACCCCAGCGACGCGTGCTGCTCTTCTGGCATTCGCTCGGAAACAAGCTGCTGACGTTGATCTGTAATATTTTCAACGATTTGAATCTCACCGATATGGAGACGTGCTACAAGGTCGTTCGATCCGATATCTTGCGCGAAATTAGATTGACATCTGACTCGTTTTCTATCGAGCCTGAACTGACAACGCGGCTCGCCCAGTGGGGAGCCCGCATCTATGAGGTTCCCATCAGCTATCGAGGCAGACGCGAGCAGGATGGTAAGAAGACGCGTGCCACCGATGGATTCAAGGCGATCTGGGAGATGATTCGCTGTCGCTTTCTGGACACCCGCTTCACACTGCATACCGGTATGTACGTGTTGCGATCGGTGGAAAAGGCGCGTTCCTACAATCGTTGGATCGTGCGGCAGATTGGCAGATTTCTCGGCAAGCGTGTTGCTGAAGCGGGGGCCGGGATCGGCAATATGAGCCGGCTGTTGGCAGAGCGAGAACACCTGTTGCTGGTGGATCACGATCCAATCTACGTGGAATCGCTCAAAGATTCGTTTCATACACAGGACAATGTACGCGTTCTGAAGTGTGATTTGACTCAGCCAGAGTTTGAAAAGGCATGGACTGAAGACAAGCTGGATACCGTGTTCTGCTCCAACGTACTGGAGCATCTCGGTCCCCACCAAGAGATACTTCGCTCTTTTTACAATGCGCTGACGCCTGAGGGGCACTGCATCATCATCGTCCCGGCTGAACCGGCGCTGTACAACGGTCTGGATACTTCACTCGGACACCACCGCCGCTACCGACTCGAGGAACTGCAGACGTTGATGGAGAGCGTCGGGTTTGAGATTGCTTACAGCAAGCAAGTCTGCAAACTCGGTTCGTTGGCCTGGTTTATCAATGGAAGTGTTTTGCGTCGAAGACGCCTGACGCCACGGCAGATGCTGCTGTTTGATCGATGTTGGCCCATGATGAGCTGGTTTGATTGGCTGCTTCCCTGGCGAGGGATGTCTCTGATCATGGTCGGCAGAAAAACCGGAGCCACTTCGGCTTCGACCACGCCATAGAACCAGCGTGATTCGCCGCCCAAGGTGCAGGCGCGCTCCGCCGCGCCGCAGCCCCTGAAATCCATTGGGAACAGGGCCCAGCGGCTACCCAATTCTATGGCAATCCGATTAAACTGCAGGTACACGTGTGGCGGGTTGGTCTCTTGTTGGGAGTGGAGTCAGTGATTTCAAAGTCACTCAGTTCTTTGTTAACGCAGGCTGGTCGGTTGGGGCAGCTCAGTTTGTCATCGGTTGTTGGTGGCATCGTTGCTTTGTGCGTTCCGCTGCTCGCTTATCTGCTGGGAACGATCTTAAATTGCCTGATTGACGCTCAGTTGGGCGCCGCTGCCGCCGCCGGTCGTCCGCCACTTTCAACCTGGTTGCCCGATATCCACCGGTATCTGCCCGCTACGCTATCGCCGCTTGGGCAAGTGACTTTGTTGTTGGCCATCGCGCTTGGCGTGCTCGCTGTCTGCGCTCTTTTGCTGTATTTGTTCTATCGCCAAATTCAAAACGCGGCTGTGACTTTCGAAGTGGCTCTGTTTGATCGGTTGCGAGGGCATGCCAAGCGTCTGGCGACCGTGCGGACATTGTCCGCACAGCAGACGGCCCTGACCGACTGTTTGGACTACCATTTGCCTCGAGTGCGTTCGAGTTTGAGTCGCTGGTGGCGCGTGTTCCCGCGGCATTTGATCCAGCTGCTGGCCTGTGCTCTGGTCGCCCTGCTCATTCAGCCGATGCTGGCGCTGTTGACGTTGATTGCTACTGGGTTGGTGGTACTGATTTACCGTTTCCTGGACCGGTTGCGGCGCACGTCGCTGCCCGTTGTGCGAGAACGAGCGGCCCAGCAACGCGATTCTTTGGTTAGTTTGAGTCTGAAAGGTCCTCTACTCGAGTCGGTTCATGACGAGCAAGAAGTCGAGCAACGGTTTTTGGATCAGCTCGCCCACTATCGCAAGAACGCGGTTCGGAGTTTGACGAGTTCCGCCTGGAAAACGCCTACGGTGATCGTGGTGGCCGGTCTGCTGGCTTGTCTGTTTCTGTTCCTGATCGCGGTACAGATCCAGCGTAGCGAAACCAGCTTTTCCGTGGCAGGCGCGTTCACGTTTTCGCTCTGTTTTGTGGCAGCCGCGCTGAGTGCGATGCGA
This sequence comes from Pirellulaceae bacterium, assembly GCA_028281725.1. Lineage (GTDB taxonomy): Bacteria > Planctomycetota > Planctomycetia > Pirellulales > Pirellulaceae > Aureliella. The sequence continues at coordinate 5,685 of JANQJJ010000412.1, forward strand.
CTCCAGAGAAGTTGGCGTGATTTGAAGACGGTAGAAACGGCCGCCGAGGAGTTGGATCGATTTCTGTCGCTGACCGTCGAGGAATTTGATAACGACGAACTCAAGGCAATCAGCAAAGTAACGCAACAAGCTGAGCTGGAACATGTGACGGTCCAGGATAGCCGTGGCCGCAAGTTGCTCGAGAACGTGTCGGTTGTCTTTAAGCCCGGAGTGCTGATTGGCGTGGTGGCCACCGAACGCCTGCAAGCTCACGCCCTGGTTGAACTGCTGATGGGCTTTGGCAGGCCCGTGAGCGGACGGATGTTGGTCGATGGCGAGCTCGTTTCGGATTTACAGCCGCAGAGTTTGGCCCACTGCGCGCATTGGGTAGCCAGCGACGGTGCCTTGGTGACCGGAACGGTACAGGACAATTTGAACGGCGCCAGCTCGAACCACTCCGGAGTCGATTTTGGCGACGTCCTGTCCGTAGCGAAACTGCAAGAGACCGTGCGGCAGTTGCCCGATGGAACGGCGACGCTCGTTACGCCCGGCGACGACCGCTTGACCGGAGATGCCGCCTTTCGCATGGGCGTTGCCCGAGCTGTGATACGGGATGCGTCCATCGTCGTGGTCGAGGAGCCCGAGGGCCGGTACGACCAGAAGGCCGAGCAGGAGACGCTGGACGCGATTCGGAGCCTCGTTAAACACTCCGCGATTACCGTGGTGCTTCCGCAGCGTCTGCTGACCCTGCGGCAGTGCGACATCGTCGTGATGCTTCACGATCATAAGGTGGCCGATACCGGAACGCACGCCGAGTTGATCCAGCGAAACGAACTCTACCGACACCTAAACTACCTGCGTTTCAATCCGTTTCGAGGGATGCCGGAGTAGACAGCGAGCTTTCCCAGCACCTTAGGCCGTCTGGCTCCGGACATTCGATAGCAGCGAACGATATCGAGTGAGTAACTTGCGAAGCAGCAGACCCAGGTAGAAGTTGACCACCAGCGACAGCAAGAAAAAGACTTGCAGAATCGACGAAGCCGAGTTGTTGGTCGGAGTTGGGCTTCCTTTAGAACCGTTGTTGTCTGAGGGGCTG
>JANQJJ010000430.1 GCA_028281725.1 Pirellulaceae bacterium
ACAGCGATTGGGACAGGCGCGACGGCTACTGGCAATGGCTCCGTGCTATCTGCAATGCCACGGTGTTACTTGCAATAGCTCAGTGCCAACAAGCTGAAAACGGTCGCCAGATTCGGATCGCCTTCCATCCATCGAGAATTCGAGTTCGTCCACGAACCATCATCCGCTTGGAGCGAGCCCAAATGCGCCACCAGTTCGGCTCGCCAATCATGCGTCTTGCCGCTGGCGTCGGTGAACTCGTCCAATTCCGCGGCGTCGAGGGCCTTGGCGAACAGGTGATAGTAGTAGTAAAGCCCCGCATCGCCGAGCCCCGGGTTCGAGTCGAGCGTGTAGTGTTTCTTGATCCAGGTGAGGGCGGCCTGGACGCGCGGATCGTTTGGTTCCAGACCGGCGTAAATCATGCTTTTGAGCCCGGCATAGGTCATCGAACCGTAGCTCCGCAAACCACCGTCGGGAGTGTCGCCGGCCGCCGAAACGCCCCCATCGGAAACCGTATAGTAGAACCCTCCGTCGTTGATCTTCGCCGCCTGCTCGCTCGTGTTATGGGGAGACTCGAGATTCTGGCATCGCGAAATGAAGACCAGCGCCTTCTCGATTGCCTCGTCGTGATCCCCCTGCTTCATGCTGCTGAGCGCTTCGACCAAAAAGGCGGTATTGGACAGGTCTGGCCGCGACTTGCCTCCATAACCTGCTCCTCCGTATTCGGTGTTTGACGGATCGAGCCCATCGGCCTCGTCAAACTGCTCACCTTTGAGAAACCGGGCTGCGCGGGCTAGGATGGTATCGAACTTGCCATCCTCGTTGGCCGCTTCCAGGCACAGCACTGCCACGCAGGTTTCGTACATCTTCAGACGTGAGTCGGGCGCATGGATGCCGCCGTCATCGCGCGCCGCGTCCGCCACCAACTTGACTGCCTTGGCGACCATGGGATCCTGCAGAGGGATATCATTTTGCAGCAGCGCCGTGGCGGCCAAGGCGGTAACACCAATCCCCGCTCTCGGGCTGAGGGAGCCATCCTCCTGCTGGCCACGTTGCCGCAAGTAGTCGACCGCTTTGGCGACGATGGCCTGGAGCTGGTGATCCTCCTGCGCCAAACCGATGGATGAGCTGGTCTGAACGGACATTGCCAATAAGAACGCAACCAAGCTGCAGGGAGAACAGATACGACTCATGGCTCATGCTCGAAATGGGGTTTTCTGGTTGGGTTGGATCCGTCGTGGGCAGCGGAACCGCTTACTGCCGCCTATCATTCGGGCACCTGAACAACCTCGCCTCCGGCTCGGGTCGCCAAGGCACGCCAAATGGCCAAATCAATGTTCTCAGTGATCGTCGATACCGAACCATCCACTCGAGTTACATTGACCGCGCCCGTATGGTAACTGCGCGAGGTAATGATCGCAAAGGTCGGCGCACCATTAACACCATTTTTGCCCTCTTGCCATGAATTGTAATCGCTTTCCCGATACAGTATGCCACCTTCGTTGAGATGGACTTCGCTATTGGGCGGCATAGCGGCCGTGAACCCAGTATGGTGCACTCGACCATCAGGCCACTCCGTGTGTCCCGTATTCTTAAACTGCACGCCGCTGGCGACGATTGCTTCCGCCTCGGCCCTCGTGTTCGGGATGTTGGTTGTCGAAGGACCGCCGTTGCGTCGATAGGGTGTCCAGGCTTTGACTTCCGCAGCCAGCAATGTCGAACTGGTGCCGTCGGTCACACTGCCAAACGTCAGGAATGAGTTGGGATAGAACATCCCGTCGCCACCAGTTCGTGTGTTCGGGTTGTAGACGAACCATTGGCCTAGATTAAAGCCGTAGCTGGTCGGGTAGAGCGAAGGCCGGTTGTTGCTGAAGGTCCGGATTTCGTTGGCTTTGCTGTCGCTTGGGCAGGAATAGATTGGTATGCGTAGGCCGTCGATCACCGGCTGAAAGTCCCAGCCGAGGGTCAAGTCCACTTGATTGTACAGATTGCCCTGTTCGAGGTAGGGCAAGATCCGGCCGTGAACTCCCCAGGAACCATTGTTGGCCGTGTTAGCAAGCCGCAAGTCGATGACGGCAGACGGTGGGAACTTCTTGAAGGTGGTTTCATAGTTGTGGCAAGCCAGCGAAAGCTGTTTCAGGTTGTTTTGGCAACTCATGCGCCGCGCTGCTTCTCGAGCCGCTTGCACGGCTGGTAGCAACAATCCGACTAGAATGCCGATAATGGCAATGACGACGAGTAGCTCGACTAGTGTAAATCCGCTCTGTTTGTTGTTCATCGCTTGTCCGCTAAATCCCGTGTAGAAACATTGACGCCCCTGAGCAGGCCCATTCATGCATCTTGCGTTCCAATCCAGTTCGAACAGTAGATTCCTTGGTTTTCGGGCGGCAACGCTTCCCGCGGGCGCTCTCCGGCGGTGCCCAAATCGCCGACGCGACGGAGTTTCCATCGTGCCCATGACGACCCTCACGCGTAGCCAGGATGACTTCGAAGCCCAACTGGAGTCAGTCCACCGGCTCAGTCGGTCATGGACGATTCCAAGGCATATTCGGCTCCAGTCGATGCTGAGCTGGACAACGCCCCATTCGCTGCGAGTGAGCGTGCATGCCACCATTTGAAAATGGCGCTGTCCAGTTAGGAATCGCGTCTGAACGCCTATGACTAGGAAATGTAACTTGGAC
>JANQJJ010000446.1 GCA_028281725.1 Pirellulaceae bacterium
TCATTCGGAGCGGCAAGTCCAACACGGATCACTATCGTCTGGTCGCTAATTGGCGTTATACGCTGCAGAGATGGACCGGCGTGATCGCCATTATCTTCATTTTCATGCACGTTTTCCATCTTCACGGCTGGTTTCACAACGATTGGTGGTTGAGTAAGGTTGCCGAACCCTTGGGAATGGCCAATTTCAGGGCCTATAACGCGGCTAGTACGTTGGGCCTGGCTATGGGCGGGTTTCTTTGGCCGATTTTCTACTTTGTCGGTGTTGTGGCTTGCGTCTTTCATTTGGCGAACGGCATCTGGACCATGGGGATTACTTGGGGGATTTGGATCAGCCCCAAAGCCCAGCAGAGGGCCAGCTACGTATGCGCCGCTGGCGGTCTGTTGCTTGGGTTGGTTGGACTGAGTGCTCTGGTGGCGACCAAGCAGGTCGATGTCGAGCAGGCGCGAGCGATAGAAGACGCGATGTACAACGCGCGCATCGCCTCGGGAGAGCTGAAGCCTGATCCCCATAAACGCACAGAAGAAAAGACCATCAGCAAGCCAGCGGACGCTAAGGACGCGGCGCCGGATGAGGAAGCGACCTAGACGCCTTGGAAGTCTCTTCCGCAAGGCAAAGATCACAGCAATTACTATTTGGCCCGAATGAGATTGGAAGCAGAGCATCGATGGCAGCGCAACGTGTGGTAGTCGTTGGCGGAGGATTGGCCGGACTGGCAGCGACGATGAAGCTGGCGGAGCTGGGAGTCCAAGTCGACCTAATCAGTCTGACCCCGGTGAAGCGATCGCATAGCGTGTGCGCCCAGGGCGGTATCAACAGTTGCAATGACCAAACTCGGCAACTGGGCGATTCGGAATGGAAGCATTTCGACGACACCGTTTATGGCGGCGATTTCCTCCAGCACCAGCCACCGGTAAAGGAAATGGCCTTCGGAGCCCCCAACGTGATCGACCTGCTGGATCGTTTAGGGGTGACTTTCAATCGAACCCAAGAGGGTTTTTTGGACCGTCGCCGCTTCGGCGGAACGTTGTTCAAGCGCACCGCGTTCGCCGGTGCCACCACGGGCCAGCAACTGCTGTACGCGTTGGATGAGCAAGTCAGACGCTGGGAATCGGATGGGCGGGTTCGCAAGTTCGAGTTCTGGGACTTCCTGGGGCCGATTCAAGATGATGCGGGCAGGTGTGTGGGAGTCGTCGCCCAGGACATGGTTTCGATGCAAATCCGCTCTTTCCCTGCCGACGCAGCGCTGGTCGCTACCGGTGGATGCGGGTTGATCTATGGTCGATCGACGATGTCCGTGTTCTGCAACGGGGGAGCAGCCAGTCGCTGTTTCCAGGCCGGAGCGAAATACGCAAACGCGGAGTTTATTCAGGTTCACCCGACAGCCATTCCCGGAGCAGACAAGTTGCGGCTGATGAGCGAGTCGGCGCGGGGTGAAGGCGGGCGAGTCTGGGTCCCGAGAAAACCTCAAGACGCGCGACCGGCCCGATCGATTCCGGATTCAGAACGCTACTATTTCCTGGAAGATCGATACCCGGAGTATGGCAATCTCGTACCGCGGGATATCGCGACGCGCGAGATCTTCAACATCTGCGTCAATGAAGGGCTGAGCGTGGAGAGTGGGCGGATGAGCGTCTATCTCGACCTAACTCACATCGAGCGTAGCGAATTGGATCGCAAACTGGGCGGCATCCTCGAGATCTATGAAAAGTTCCAAGGCGTCGATCCTCGCGATACGCCGATGAAAATCTTCCCTGCAGTTCACTATTCGATGGGGGGCCTGTGGGCCGACTATCAGAAGAACAGCGACGGCGGTTTGGTGGCTGGTCACCCTGACAACCAGATGACCAACATTCAAGGCCTCTACGCGATCGGCGAATGCGACTATCAATACCATGGTGCCAACCGTTTGGGAGCCAACTCGCTGTTGAGTTGTATCTTTAGCGGCCTGTTCGTCGGTCCAGGTGTTGAAAAATACGTTCAAAATCAAGAAACGGCCGCGGCTGAGTTGCCGACGAGCATTTTCCAGGGGGCGGTGGCGACGGCGGAACGACGGCATGCCGAGTTGCTCGGCAACAGCGGAGGTGAGAATCCGTACTTGATTCACCAAGAGCTCGGCGACATCATGACTCGGGCAGCTACGGTGGTCCGCGACAACTCGCAGCTGGACGACGCGTATGCCAAAGTCGACGAATTGCACCACCGCGCCTTGGCTAGCTCACTGACAGACTCCGGAAGCTGGACTAACCAGAACGTCATCTTCACCAAAGCGCTGCAAGACATGTTTCCGATCGCCAAATCGATTCTCAAAGGGGCTCGCCTTCGCGACGAGTGTCGCGGAGCCCACTACAAGCCAGAGTTTGCGATGCCGAGCTTGACCGAAGAGGAGCCAGCGGCGCGGCGGCGCGAGGCGGAAGCATGGTGCGATCGCTTTGAACAAAACAACGAGAAGTTCCTCAAATCGTCGATAGCGACCATGAAAGGAAACGACCCCGAGATCTCTTACGAGGATGTCGACACCGGGAGCATTCGTCCGCGTCCACGACTGTATGGTCTGGTGGGGGCGGAAGTCATCGAGCAGGTTTGGCGGGAGCGTGTGGCGTCGCAAGATGCTGGAAAAGAGAAGGAAACGCCGACTGCCAGCTAGTCGGCGGTGCCTGCAAAACGGACGATCGTTCGTAGCGCGCCCAGCGCTGGCAGACCAGCTGGGCTATAGTCAAGTGACCATTTGGATTTCGATCAACGGAACTAGATCATGAGTTCTCCAGAGACTAGCGGTGATGAATCCGCGGTGCGCCATCCAGAGAAAATCAACGTGCGTGTTCTGCGCCAGGATGGTCCAGGACAACCATCGTATTGGGAGCGGCATCAGGTTCAGTACGAAGAGAACATGAATGTCATTAGTGTGCTACAGCACATCGCCTCGCAAGCATCGACAGTCGAAGGCGAGACGGTGGCGCCGGTGGCTTGGGACTGCGGCTGTCTCGAGGAGGTTTGCGGATCGTGCACAATGGTCATCAATGGTCGGGTTCGCCAGAGCTGCTCCGCGTTGGTAGATCGATTGCTCGAAGAGAACGGCAATGAGATCGAGCTGCGTCCGATGTCGAAGTTTCCCGTCGTTCGCGACCTGATGGTCGATCGCTCCCGTTTGTTCCACTCGCTAGAACGGGTCAGCGCCTGGGTACCGGTTGACGGCTACTACGACTTAGGAGCGGGCCCCAAGCAGTCTCGTCAGCAGCAGGAACAGAGTTATCCGCTGAGTCAATGCATGAGCTGTGGATGCTGTTTGGAAGCCTGTCCGCAGTATCAGAAAATCGAGTTGCATCGGCGGCCTGGGGAGACCGACGAACAATTCGAAGAGCGCAAGGTAGCCGCGTACGACGAATCTTTTCTGGGAGCAGCGGCGATCAGTCAGGCGGTGTTGTTCAATAGTCATCCGACCGGCCAAAATACAGCCCCGGAACGACTGGAGGCTTTGACCGGCCCAGGCGGCGTGCAGGTCTGTGGCAACGCTCAAAATTGCGTCGCCGTTTGTCCCAAGGAGATACCGCTGACGACCTCGATTGGTCGCGCGGGACGTGCGGCGACGGTGTATTCGCTCAAGAAAATGTTTGATCGCTAGCAACCGCAACCTGCGGATCAAGACTCTTGGCCGAGCTGGGTGGCACGCCCGAGTCCAGATGAATTTTTGGCGGAGTCGGCAAATTGAAAAAAGTCGGTCTAGCGCTTCTCAAACTCGGATTGCCGGCCGCCCTGTTTGCCTATCTGCTCATTTGGTGTGTTGATCCCAAAGAGTACGAAGCGTTTTGGAATCAACCCAAACGCTGGGAACTGCTGCTGGCGGCTCAGGTCATCGCTTCACTAGCGATCCTGCTTGGCATCCTCCGCTGGCGTCTGCTGGTATTGGCGTTTCATATACCGTTTACTCTCAAGGAAGCCCTTCGGCTTGGCTTCCTGGGCTACTTGCTCAATTTCGTTTCTTTCGGCAGCGTCGGTGGAGACGTTTTCAAGGCGATCTTGGTGGCGCGAGACAAACCGGAAAAGCGTCCGGAAGCGGTCGCTTCGGTGCTGCTCGATCGAGCTATTGGACTGCTGGGGCTGGTCATTTTGGCTTGGTTGACTCTGCGCTTCCTGTCTGGAGGCGAACTCCCAAGCCTGCTGGTCGGCATTCGGCGTGGGGCCGGCGCGATCGCCATCGGCTCGATCGCCGGACTGTTGCTCGCCATTTTTGCGGGCAATTGGTTTGATCGTCTGATCGATTGGGGAGCCAGACTGCCAATGGTTGGTCAAACGCTGGCCCGCATGGCCAGGGCGGTCAGGTTGTTGAGAAAATCGCCTCTGACGTTGCTGGGCCTGTTGCTATTCTCTGTCTGTATTCACAGTCTGCTCTCCCTGTCGATCTTTATTGTCTCCTGTGGAGTCTACTCCGAGTATCCGTCGTTCAGGGAGCACCTGATGGTCGTTCCACCGGGTATGGCCGCCGGTGCCCTGCCTCTGGCCCCAGGTGGAATCGGCTACCAGGAAGGCGCCTTGGCAGGGCTTTTTCAGCAGTTGCCGGACCTTCCAGAGAGTTTTTCCGGCATTCTGGTTGCCACGATTTACCGTCTGATTACGGTCGCTGTGGCCGGTATTGGGCTCATCTACTACTGGACCAGCCACGGCCGCGAATTTAAGCTAGCCAAGGAATCCGGCGCTCAGCGCCGAGTTGTTTAAGATATCGGCTCCGGTCGATCATTGCCCGGATCTGTGTCTGCCCAGCCCCAAGTGGTTTTGCCGTCCGGTGCTCCCCCCCAACGGACCAGCAATAAATTCTCGCGTAACCTCGCTATCTTAGCCCGCCCACCCAAACCGCTAGTTAGAATACGCGAATGCCGTTTAGGAGCGTTTGTCCGGAATTTTAAATATTTTGCACCTAGATTCTGCAAGAGAGAGAAGTCATGAGTCGCGATCGAACAAATCACCGAAAGAAGAGGGATCGACGAAGCGACCTGCGCCGCGGAGCCCTAAGAACGGAGTTGTTGGAAGATCGTCGCGTACTGGCAGCTGCCATCGGCCAGACGGAAGTAGATCTATGGCAGGAGACGAGCCCAGATGTACTGGACGAAGGCACCGATACCAGCCATGTCCGCGCCGTGGACTTCAACCTCTTCTCGCTGGACCGCGCCGCGATCAGCAGCTTGCTCGATGATGCGCCGCTCCGTTTCACGACGCCCCTGGAGCAACAGCCAACGATTACGATTCCACGCCCCGATGGTCAGCTGAGTAGTTTTCGTTTTGTCTCTTCGCCGGTCATGGCTCCCGAACTGGCGGCCCAGTTTCCGGAGATTCAGACCTTTGCCGGTCAGGGCGTTGACGATCCAGCGGCCACGATTCGCTTTGACGTCACGCCAGCGGGTTTTCACGCGCAAGTTCTCTCACCTGAGGGCAGCTACTACGTCGATCCCTACTACCACTTGTCAGACAGCGACCTGTACGCCAGCTATTTTGCGGCAGGCAAATTTGATGTGTCCGACCTGGATTTCATTCCTATCGATACCGTGCAAGATGACCATACCGTTGACGATGAGCCGGGGCAGCGCGGTGACCAAACCGCTGCCAGGTCGTCGAGAGTTGCCAACCGATCGGGAACTCAACTGCGAACCTATCGTACCGCCGTGGCGGCAACGGGTGAATACACCGCGTTTCATGGCGGCACCGTACTCGACGGCCAGGCGGCGATCGTGACGGCCATCAACCGTGTCAGTGGAATCTACGAAACCGAATTGTCGATCCAGTTCGAGTTGGTCGCCGGCAACAGTGCTCTCGTTTACACCGATCCGACTACCGACCCGTATACCAACGACGACTCCGGGCTGATGCTGACCGAGAACCAGGCGAACGTGGATGCAGTCATCGGCAGCTTCAACTACGACCTAGGCCACGTGTTTTCGACTGGTGGTGGTGGGCTCGCCAATCTGGGGTCTGTCGGTATCGATCCGGTCAAAGCCGAGGCAGTCACCGGTCTGCCCGTTCCGATCAATGACTCCTTCTACGTCGACTTTGTTGCGCATGAGATCGGCCATCAGTTTGGGGGCAACCACACCTTCAACGGTGACAGTGGCTCGTGTGCCGGAGCCCACAACCCCAGTACAGCGATGGAACCGGGCAGCGGATCGACGATCCAGGCTTACGCGGGTATCTGCGGTGACGACGATATTCAGCAGAATAGCGATCCCTATTTCCATTCTGTGAGCTTTGACGAGATCATCGCCCACGTCGATACGGTGATTCCCAATGTCGGCAGGCGCAGAAGCACGGGCAACGCAGTACCGACGGTCGACGCAGGTCCCAACCATATCATTCCCGCCAACACGCCGTTCGTGCTAACGGCCGTCGGCGCTGACGCCGATGGCACAGAGAGTCTCACCTACAACTGGGAGCAACGCGACGTCGGACCCCAGCAAGATGTCAGTGCCGGTGACAACGGCTCAAGTCCACTATTCCGCTCCTGGTTGCCGACGTCGAGTCCGACCCGCTATTTCCCTCGATTGACCGATCTGGTGAACAATACAACGGCTATCGGCGAAACGCTCCCGACGACCGATCGTACCATGAGTTTCCGGGCCACGGTGCGTGACAACAACATCGGGGGTGGCGGAGTCAACACTGACAATATGCTGATCACGGTTATCGATACCGGCGAGGCATTTACGGTGACCACGCCCAACGCAGCGGATACTTTTGTGGGCCTGTCGCAGCAAACGATTAGCTGGAACGCGGCCGGAACCGACGCGGGTCCCATCTTCGCTACCGATGTCACCATCCGCCTATCCATCGACGGCGGCCTCACCTATCCGTTCGTGCTGGCGGATCGCGTGGCCAATTCCGGTACTGCAAACGTATTCCTGCCGAACGTCGATACGACGGAGGGGCGGATCATGGTTCAGGCGGCCGACAGTATCTTTTTCGATATCAGTGATGAAAACTTTGAGATTCAGGCCATCCCATTTGAGTTCGACCTAGGCAGTGGAGATGTGAACTATGTGGAGGATAGTCCGCCGATCCTGGTCAATCCCAATGCGACGGTTGGTCCCATTGACCCGGGCTCCTTCGAATCGCTTGTCATCGATGCTACTGTGCTCGGTGGCGATCCTGGCGATTGGCTCTCGGTGAATTCTACCGGTACGGGACCTGGGGAGATCTTCCTGATCGGTGCTAGCCTGCAATACGAGGGCGTTACCATCGGCACGTTCAATGGACCGGGCGAGAGTCTCTCCATCAGGCTCAATGCGGCCGCGACATTCGAGGCGGTCCAGGCGCTGCTTCGTCACATCACGTTTCAGCATACGACCGATGCGCCAACGGCATCTACCAGGGAGATTCAATTTGTTTTTGGCGGAGGCACCACGCTTTCTCAGTTGGTCGATGTGACCCCTGTCAACGATTCCCCGGTTATCGCGTCCACCTCGATCGGATCGTTACCGGAGGATACGCCCGTGCCCACGGGGGCCAGGATCGGGGACCTATATCCCTCGTCTGATTTCTTTACTGATCCTGATCTCGGAGCCTCGATGACGGGGATCGCGGTCGTCGGGAATCCCCAGGTCATCAGCGAAGGCACTTGGTACTACTCCTCCGACGGGACATCGAGTTGGCGCCCCATCGGCAGCGTCGACGATGCTGGTTCCAGCTTGGTCTTGTCGGTCGATAGCTGGCTGGGCTTCCTGCCGGCCCGAGACTATTTCGGCACGCCTGAGCCGCTGTTGGTCCGCGGCCTCGATGACTCGTACAACGGTGAATTCTCCAATTCAGTCACCAACTCGCCTATCTTCCTCGACCTGATCCATCGCGCCGCCGATGGCGCCGCCTCCAGCAATCTGGGCTCGGTTGATGTCGAGATTACCAATGTCAATGATGGACCGGTCGCCAACGCCAATCGGCTGGATATCAACCTCCTTCAGGACGAGCCGATTGACCAAATTCTGGATGAGTCGTTGTTCTCAGATATCGATTCATCGCCGCTAACGTGGTCGTTGCGCTCCGCGTCGGGCGGCCAGTTTCCAGTCTGGCTTACTTTTGATCCGATCTCTCGGGAGCTGGTCGGTACGCCTCTGAATCGTGATATTGGCAACTATCAGTTGATTGTCAAGGCGGCGGACTCCGAAGACGCGTCCGCGGAGATTCCGATCTTCATTTCGGTCACCAATCTGAACGACCCGCCGGAGGGTCTGGTGCTGACGTCCAGCACGGTCGCCGAGAACACGTCCAACCGCATCGTAGGCCGACTGTTTGGCAGCGATCCTGACCCAGGCGACCAAATCACGTGGAGCGTATCAGATCCGCGCTTCTTCATCCGCGATGCGCAGCTCTTCATCGGGACGCCTATCGACTTCGAAACCGTCCAATCGATTCCGCTCATGGTGACGGCCCGCGATACCGGTTTCCCGCCCAGGGCAACGACGTTGCCCGTCACGATTACAATTCAAGACGAGAACGAGTTTTTCCCTTCACTGCAGGGACAAAATCTGAGCATTCCCGACGGAACGGCCGCTGGCACGTTACTGCAGACCATCACGGCTCCGGACGATGATCTGTTTCAAACCGTTCGCTTCGAGCTAGAAGACGGGGACGTGAGTGCGTTCACGCTTGACGAGCTAACAGGCGAATTGCGGTTGGCTGAGCAGGCGGACCGAAGCGTCAACGCTTCTTACCGAGTCTTCGTCAGGGCCTACGACAACGGTACTCCGCAGAAATCCCGCACATCTCAGATCCTGATCGACGTCGACCGGGTTAACAACTTTCCTCCGACCATTCCGTCAGGCCAAACGCTGACGTTCGCAGAGAACCTCGCACCCGGCACGGTTATTGGACAGGTCCTCGCGCAAGACGTCGATGGCGACGATTTAGCGTACGAGATCACCTCATCGACCGGTGGCAGCGACTGGCTGGCGATTGATCCTTCGACCGGCATACTGCGAGTTACCGATCAAGCACTTTACGACTTCGAAAGTGGCCAGGCCCACTCGGTGACCATTCGAGTTACCGAGTCGGCGGTCCCAAATCGGACGGCTGTCGGCACGGTAGAGCTCGTCCTAACCGATGCCAAC
>JANQJJ010000468.1 GCA_028281725.1 Pirellulaceae bacterium
GGTAAAGGCAACAGTTGACCTGAGGACACGCGGGGTCGCTCGTGAGCTCGCTCCCGCAGCAACGACTACGGGGTAGTCTCCGGTGACAGAAAACGCCAGTGGCGGAACTAGATCGAGTTGAGAAACTGGTAAAGCGCGTCGAGTTCGGATGCGGACAATTCGCGGTTCAATTGGTGCCCGTGGTTCTGTAGCACGTCCATCAAGGACGACGCGCTCGCATCGTGAAACAATGCCCTGCGTCGCCCGATACCCCGGAGCGAGGGCGGATTGAACGAATGATTGCCAACGGCATCTTTCAGTCCAACGTCGAAGGATCGATGGCTGGTGTACGCTGGCGGCGTGTGACAACTCTGGCAACGCAACGACTGGAACAACTCCCTGCCACGCCTGAGCTGGGAGTCGTTTCTACGGTGGGTGGGCTGGGCCGGAGGACGCGGTGCGGGAAGAGTGCGCAGGTATGCGGCCAAGGCGGCTACTTGTTCCTCGGTGGGGACCGGCCCCTGCATCGTATTTTGAATCGAGCTGAGTACTTGCTGATCGAGCTTTTCCATCTCTCCGTTCCACGCCCAAGGTCCGGTCTGACCGACTCCGAGCAGAGATAAAACGCGTTTCGGCGCGCCAAAAGACCCATCGCTCAGGTTGTCGTTCAGTTGACCACTCGAGTGGCCGTCCGTATGGCAACTATGACAACTCATCCACCCGTCAAGCGACAGGCGACTGTCAAAGAATAATGTTTCACCGAGCTCTTCGGGACTTAACTCCGGTTGCGGTCCCAAGACAACTTGAGCTGTCGGCTGCGCACCGTCCACGTCAACGATCGTAATGGAATCGGAAAACATGTTGGCGACTAGCAGGCGCCCATCGCGCGTCGACAACGCGGCGATCGGACGCCGACCAACAGCGACTCGCCGAAAGCCACTCCCGTCTGCTTCGCGGCCGAGCGCCACTTCATTCACTCCTGAAAGCACAACAGCCAGGTTACCCGTCGGCCCGATGTTGATTGGACCTGGGTCACCGGCGGCGTTGCCTGGCTCCCCTAGATGAACAACCGCGCGCCGCTGGAGCAAGGTCGCCCGAGGATCGAAAACGGCATTCAGAGGCAGTGACACGAGGAGATTCGAAAGCATATTCCCCCAATGCACATCGTCGCGCGTTGAATGAGCAAGCGGGCTGAGCATCTGCTGCGTTACCAGCAAACGATCATCGCCACGGATCGTCAGCCCACGGATGTTATGGCCGGAGATCTCCTTGGTGGCAAGCAACTCCATGTGTTCGGTATCGACGACGGCCAACACGCTGCGAAATGAGCCGGCAATAATTAGCCTTTTCCCATCGCTCGCAAGGCACATCTCGAGAGGCTCGAAGTCCACCAGCAACTCCTGCGCAACACGTAGCCGAGGTTGCTCTTCGCCATCAGCCTCTGACAGATCGACCTTTGTCACCACTTGCGACCACAACGACGAAATAAAACAACACCCTGCAGCACGATCCACCTGCAGCCGGGCGGGGTACGGTGCAACGTCCAGTCGTGAAGCGACCCGCCAGCGACGACCACCGCCGGTCAACAACACCAGTTGGTGCCTCTGTTCATCTAAAGCCAATAAATGGCCATCATCCAGCGCGGCCAGATCGGTCAGTCGCCCCCCAATTTCAATCTCGTCCGCTACGGACCGAATGGACAGGTCGACAACCGAAATGCTGCCACTGTCTCGGTTTGCGGTATAGAGCCACCGACCGTCGCTGGAGAGCTCCAGCGCAACCGGCCGCCTCAACCGCCGCTCCACGCTGACCGCATCAGCCGGTGACCAAGCCGCAACCAGTAGCAAAATGGCGATCATCAGTTGCAGTCGGCGCATTGGACTACCCTGAAACCTTTTCTTGCTCACCCGAGTTCTTTTTGCGTCGCGGGCTCGGCGGAACTTCGGCGGCAGCGTCTCTCAAGACTTCGATAGCCTTAGCCAACATCGGGTCTTCGCCTAGCTGTTCGCCCTGGTGTTCGACTCCCACGCCAAACGAGACCAAATGGTCAGGCATGATGAAGCCCGGACGCTTCTTTTTATCCGTGGGCTTGGAGATCGGAACGTTTGCTACCAGTGGCGATGGAGAGCGTCTGGCCAGAAGCAACGTTCCATCGGGTCGTTGCATGGTGCCAACCGCCATGATGATTTTTTCGCTCCGGCCCGGAATCGGTATGATTGATCGGACATAGGACTGACCTGACGTCGGTTCGCCTACGACGATCGCGCGCTCATGGTCTTGCAGTGCCGCAGTCAAGAAGACGTTGCCCGAACTCGTGTGCCTCGCGACCAATACAGCCAGCGGCAAATCTTGAAAAAGAGCTCCCGGTCGAGCCTCGTGTTTTCTTACGCCATCCCATGACCGGATATGTCCGATCACTCCACCATCAAGCAGACTGTCCGCGACCATGATGATGTCATGCAAACGGCCGCCGCCCGACCGAAGATCGAGAATGATTCCACGAATCTCTTGGCGCCGGAGATTCGCCGCCGCCTGCCGAAGCTCGTGCAGCGTACTCGGCCCGATGGTGTTGATGCGAAGCAGCGCGATGTCCTTGGCCGAATCGATAGCGTAGCGCCACTGTCCTTCCTGCTCCTCTCGAAACCCCTCGACCGTCGGAATGAATACGCGACCGCGAGTCATCGTCAGCCGACGAGACTCCTGCGAATCGGGCTGTCGAACCACAAGTTCCACGTCGGAACCGTCTTCACCGCGTAGCTCTTGGACAACTTGCTTCAAGTCCTTGTTGGCGGTCGCGTCCCCGTCGATCTCCAGGATCAAGTCGTCAGCCTGGACACCCGCTCTCCAGGCCGGACCGTTGTAGATCACCTCGGGAATTGCCGGAAGGGTATCTTCCTTGCTCATGCTCAACTTGATACCAACACCAACGTAGCGATTGGCGGCAAGTTGCCCTTGAACCTTGTCGGTATCCGCGTCGATCAGTGTCCCTCCGCCGGGAAGCGTTCCCAACATCCCCGCGGTCATAATCGCCTCCAGGTCCTCCAGTTTGCCGAACTCCATACGGATACCAGCTAGGTAGTCCAAGATTTGTTCCGAGTCAACCAGCTCGGAAACTCGCCCGCTGAGGCCCTTCGGAACCGGCCGTTTGTCGGCGCGATACAAGGCTTTGACTCCCGCCAGAATCATCTGTTGCCGAGTCGGCGGATCAATGTGGTTTTGCAATACAACGTCGGAGATCGCCAGCACGCGCGCCTCAATCGCTCGCGGACCGTCCGGCGCTTTTTCCACGTCGTCGCCGACGGCAGCCAGTGCGCCATTTGATGAAAGCAGAAGCCAAACGATTACGCAGCAACGTTTCCGGCACATGATTTGTGTTCCTTCTCTTGCAAATCGGACCATCGCATCCAGCCAGGGTGGCTATATCTTGTTCCATCACGATCGATGAGTTCACTATTCAGGTTCAGAAACGCGAATATCCAATCGACTTCGCGTCTGCTAACACGCGTGTCTTCGAGTCCGCGGTCGGGATTCTCAACGATTCTCCAAAGCCTTGGCTCAACGCCATCATCAGATATCCTGACCAAACGAATTGTCTGGAGGTCTGCAAAAAATTCATCGCCCGCCCAGGTCAACACGATTTCGCGATCCGAACTGCGCACCGTAACCGCTTCAGAACTTGGTAGACCGAGGAGCCTGCGCTGTTCACGGACGGGAGCTCGCCAGCGAGGCAACTCCGCCTCCAGAACGTCCGGCGCAGTTCGCCCTCGATCGTGCCCAGCAACGACCTGAGCCGGAGAATTTGGTGCAATGCCGGCCGTTAGCAAACCAAGGGAAAGCAGCGCGAGGACCGCGCCGCCCAGGAGAACCTGCGATGTTCTCGTCAAAGCTTCCGGTCGGCGAGTCACAATTCTTGCGATTCTTGTTTTTAACGATTCGCGTCTTGCAAACGCAGACACCACGAGCAGATCGTCTACCTCGCGGCAGCTAAGGAACTCCTCGGTGTCGAGCAATGCCCGCGCATAGGCTCTTGCCCCCTGTGGATTGGCTCGCAGGACAGCTTCGTCGGTGCACAGTTCTTCCAACTCTCGCAGCCGACATCGCGCAATCCAGGCGGTTGGTAGCCACCACCAAAACGCCAAGATCCACATTTCAAGCCGCCTGCGCCAGGCATCGCGGCGGCGCAAGTGAATTAGCTCGTGGCGCAGAACTGCATCCATGGCTTCCTCCGAAAACCGGACAAGCAACTCGACGGGAATCACGATCCGCGTCTGGCCGGCAAACGGATGCCATAGAAACGGTGAAAACGCTCCGTCGGCGACGACCACCGCCGGGCAATTGCGAATCTCCAGCTCTCCGGCGATGGCAGAGCATCGGCTGGATAGACTCGCCGGAGCCGGAGCCGCAAATCGCACCAATCGTTCGAGCAACCGCAAACATCTTAGCTGCCGTAAAAAAACGAACCCACCTCCTGCGAGCCAGATGAACACGATCGCGCCGAACAAAGGACCACCAAACAGACTCCCCAGCGAGAACGAACCGGCTGCAAAATCAATCCCAATCGGAATGCGAATGGTGACGGCCGCTGGAATGATCAGCGCGACAAGCACCGTCGCCCACATCGCATAGGCCGGTTCGGGTCGCGCGGTACGCCTCCGCACAACCTCGGCCAATCCGGCAATTGCCGTCGCTACGACGACTTTACTCAAGACGATAGCGGCCGGGGTCATGCGTCCTCCTGATCAATCAGCCGCCGCAATTGCTTGCGGTCCTTCGCCGTCAAACTGCCACTCTGGGCGAGTTGCCCCAGCAAGGCTGCCACCGAACCATCACAGACCGCATCGGCGACACCTTGGATTTGCTGCCCAATGAAATCGGAACGATTGCGGGCCGCACTGAAACGATGCTTGTACCCGCTACGATCTCGCGAGACCCAGCCTTTCTTTTCCAGCCGCTCCAAGAGACTTTGAATGGTGGCATACCGCGACGGCGGAGCCTCTTCGTAAATCGCTTCGCACAGCGACCGAATCGTCTGCGACGGCCGGTCCCACAACAAATCGAGAATCTGCAACTCCGTTTCCGTAACGCCGGCTGTCGGGCTCATGCATCCACCTCGGTTTACCTTCGGGCAACGCGAATCAAGCCAACTCGCGCCATATCAGGCACACTGCCTGACCAGGGCTCCATCATAAGGCAACTTGCCTGACTGTCAATAGATAAAACAGATTTCTCCAAATCGACAGGTTCCAAAAGTGAAGGCTGAGGCGAATCGCGAGTCATGCCAGCGGAGGGCGCGCATGCGCCTGGAAAAACCGTTGCCCGCTGCGCGTGCCCTACGACAACTTCAAAGCGACACGACCGCGCCGGGCCAAAGGTCCGGCGGTTTGCATGTTTCTCACAATTTCTTCAGGGCTTCGTCTCAAGAATCCCTACAGCGGCCGGTTAGGCTTGATTGCGCCGGCTCTTCTTTTCGTTTTGGATAGACTTGTAGAGTTTTCCCTGTTTACGGAATTCGTCTCGTCGCTGGCTGAGCGACTTGGCGTTGCGCGCCTGCTCGGCTTGCAACTTGCGGTAGCTTCTCAGACGCCGTGGCTCGAGCTGCCCCGACTCGATCGCCCCTTGTATCGCACACCCGGGCTCGGACCGATGGGTGCAGTCGCGAAAACGACACTTGCGGGAGAGCGTGATGATATCGTCGAAGACATCGGCGACCCCCTCGTCGCAGCCGGTCAACTGCAACTCGCGCATTCCAGGCGTGTCGATTAGCAGTCCACCGCTGCGCATGCGATGAATGCATCTAGCTGTGGTGGTATGCCTGCCTTTGGAATCGTCTTCGCGTATTCCCTGCGTCGCGAGCGAGCCCGCGCCAAGCGTCATGGCCAATGTCGATTTCCCCACACCGGACGACCCCAACAACCCCACGGTCTGTCCGACGCCGCACCAGTCTTCGAGCACCGCGACCTGCTTCGCATCGCGAGCATCCACCAGTTCCACGACAACATCTCGCTTGATCTGTAGCACCTGCTGTCGCAGCGCGTCGGAATCCGCGCAAAGATCTGACTTGGTAAGCACCACGATGGGAGTGATACGCGCCTCGAGCGCCAGCGCTAGGTAACGTTCGAGCCGTGACAGGTTGAAATCCTGGTTGCAGGAACTAACGATGAACAACGTGTCGACATTCGCGGCGATCAGCTGCGTCTGCAACGCTGAGCCGGCCGCCTTGCGAATGAGCAGCGATTCGCGCTCCAGCCGTCGCTGCCCACGTCGCGACAAACCGTCGAGCAACAGCCAGTCCCCCACGGCGATCTCACGACAACTGTCCACCAGCGAAATCGGCAAAACCAAGTCGCCATTTTTGCTCAGACAAAGCAGCTGGCTACCAAAGTGTGCGGCAACGCGGACAACCAGACAGCCCGCGTCCGCCTCGGTCAACTGACTTTGAAAACAGGCTTTCCAGCCCAAGGATCTCAGTTCTGGGGAATCCATGGCTCTCCAGCCCAACAACGTTTGTGCCCTTCGCCCTCCCGCACAGCGGGTTTCCAGGGAGGGAGACACGCGCACATGTGCTGCGGTTCGGTCGCCAGTGCAGGGTTGCCCCTCGCTTGTGCGTCCCCCACGACTCGCGCTGCTCGCGACTCTCCCAAGCGTTCACTTTTTCGAACGATAAGCAAAGACTCGGGGGAACGACTCACCTGGCGCCATCTACCAGCTCCAAAGCCGCACACCTACGAATCGGATAGTGAGCGCTGGGCTCTCCTGCCATCCCAATGCCTGTTTACCTGGTTGCCTATTCCTATGGTGGCTGGCAACGGACCAGCGCAGAGAAAATCGAGAGCCACTGACCTCGCGAATCACTCCCGCCTTCGATTTTTCTATTGCAAGACAACAACTTCTATTGCAAGACTGCCACGTACTCATGAGTGCGAGCCTCACGGGCCTATCGCGTGTCCAATCAACGACACCGTTGCTCAATCGAGCAAAGGCGACGTGCCACTGAACCGATACGCGCTCTGGCTATGACATAACCCCCCGCTGGCGAGCGACTCTCTCAAGACAATCATCTGTTTCCAGTCGAACGAGCTGGCGTCACGTTGCATATTCTTAGACTCACTGGGGCACGCATTGTGGTTGCAGACGTCGGATGCAGCGCACAAAAAAGATCTAGAAAATCTTCATAATGCGTTGTGAACGCCCCATCTCGGCCCTCGCAAAGTCTTATCATCAGTGCAAGTCGAGAGCCCGTACAGACTTGGTACAGGTTTGCCGATTGACAAAATAATTTCAGATCCGGCCAAGAGCCACCCGCCTCGCTGATCAGAAATTTTTTCGCGTCTCGGCATCACTTGCAATGCGATGAACGCCTTCGATTCCAAGGCCCCAGTTGAATCGAGTAGGGACCCAACGTGTCCGCGCGAATGCCCATACTGAATGAGTTGCCTGCCAGTTCAACTGGCACACGTTCTGTCAATTGCGAACCATACGTAGCCCCAAACTCTGGAACATCACGATGACAAAAAAGCAGCGGTCGCTTTTACAACGTCTGTTCAAACGTCGACATGGCGTCCTGCCAACTCGACGCCGCCGCCGAACTCTGCTGTCCGAAGCGCTGGAACAGCGCCAGTTGCTCGCTGGTGATACGCTGGTGCAGATCATAGACGACGCCGACGCCGCGTTTGCCACGACAGGCACGTTTCTTCAGAACAGCGGTGGATATGGCGGCAGCCTCAGGCAATCCAGCGGTGCTGCTCAGGCGTCGACGGCGTCCTGGACTGTGGATGTATCCCCCGGCACTTACCAAGTAGCCGCAACCTGGATCGCCCGGCCTGAACACGCAATCGATACTCCATTTACCGTCTACGATGGAGCATCCGGGCCTTCCCTGGCGAATGGATCGCTTGATCAGACGATCGAGCCGAATGACTTTGTCGACGATTCCACTTGGTGGGAAGAGCTCGGCCAGTTGACGGTCACGGGTAACACGATCGTGGTGGAGGTCACCAATGCCGTCGGTAGCGGCCTGGCGATTGCGGACGCGATTCGCGTCCAACGAATCCCAACGAATCCCGCGGTCGACCGACCTGAGGCCAAACACGACCGATACCTTAGCACCACCGGCCAGGCGTTGCAGATCGCAGCTCCGGGATATCTGGCCAACGATACGCAGGTGGGCGGTGACGACGTTACAACTCAGATAATCTCCAGACCTCGCTTTGGAACACTAACGCTCGGGACGGATGGTTCTTTTGACTACCAGCCGTTTCCCGGATTCTCCGGCGTAGACTCCTTCCGATACCAAGTCTCCAACGCCGCCGGTCAAAGTAACCCGGTGACCGTCGAGCTGGAAGTAGCCGATGCTCCGGCGGTACTCACCTTGGCCGACAAGCCAAATGTCATCACGGTCGACGTGTTTTTCGACCAACCGAATGATGGCTTCACGTCGCTTCGCGAAGCGATTGAGCTGGCCAATACAAATGGGTTTTCAAAAAACGTTATTGAATTCAACCTTCCCCCTGGCAACGACATTCAGGTCCACCAGATCGATGGTCCACTGGTGATTACTTCCAATGTAGAAATCCGCGGTCCAGAAAACGGCAGTCAACGAATCGTCGCCCAGGGCCAAACCGGTGTCCTCCGTGTCGATGCGGGTGGCCAGGCCGTGCTGAAGAACCTCACCATTGCTAATGGTCTGCTGCCAACCGGCGACGGAGGAGGAATTTGGAACGCCGGCGAGCTAACCCTCAACCAGGTGCATGTCACGGAAAACCAGTCGGCATCAGGACGTGGCGGAGGCATTTTTAACGCCTCCGGAGGCACCTTGGCGCTGCTGGATTCCACCGTGTCATCCAATGATGCCTCTACCGATGGTGGTGGCATTTTCAACGCGGTGGGTGCGTCGTTTGATATCGTCAATTCGACCGTCTCCGACAACACAGCTGGGCTCTGGGGTGGTGGCATTTACACTCAGGCTGCCGGTTCGCTGGCCGCATCGACGGTCGTCCACAATCAAGCCGTGCGAGGTGCCAACCTGGCTTCCATCGAGACTATGGATGTATCCAATACCATTCTCGCTCTGGGTGTGAATTCGTCGGATGTCGAGGGAATCGTCGTTTCTCTAGGTGGGAATCTGGTTGGCAATGGCGATGATGCCACAGGATTTGTTGCAGGAGATCTGGTTGGCAGTACCGCGTCGACAATCGATCCGCTGCTGGGTGCGCTGCAGGACAACGGTGGTCCGACACCTACCCACATGCTGCTGCCGGGCAGCCCGGCGATCGACGCCGGCAACTCGGTGCATCGTTTTCGTGATCAACGTGGTGCGGACCGCGTAGTCGACGGACTCGATGCCAACGACCTCGGCGATGCGGTGGAACAAGTCGACATTGGTGCGGTCGAGTTCGGTACGTTCTTTACCAATACGTTCGACGATGCAATCGACACCACGCCGCTGGGCGATGGCCGCGTCGATGTGGATCCGGCTACGCCGGGTGACCAAGTGAGTTTGCGCGGGGCGATCCAAGAACTCAACGCCCTAGCCGGCCATGGCAACACGGCCGGACTCGGCAGTGGCAGCTTCGAAGGCGCCGTCGCTTTCGATGAACTCGACTATCACCAGTTTAACTTGGACATTCAAGGTGCCGGCGAGGATTTCGCCGCCTCTGGTGATCTGGATGTGTACGGCAACCTGTCGATCCACGGAGTTCTCGAATCCTACGACCGTCCGCTGACAACCATCAATGGAGGGTGGATTGCGGGCTTGCGTTACAACCAGCATCAACAAGTCGGTATGCACGATCGCCTGTTTCACGTGCATCCGGGTGCGGAACTGGATCTATCGGCGCTGAAGCTGTGGGGCGGTCAAGCCGACATAGGGGATGGCCGTGGCGGCGCGATTCTCGGCGAGCAAGCCACCGTGTTCGCGACGGATGTCGATATCGAATCGAATGTTGCCCAGCGTGGCGGAGCGATTGCGACGGTCGGCGGTATGACTGTGGTCGATTCCCAGAGTCTCATCGATGAAAACTACGCCTCGGGGGGCGGAGGGTTCTACTTGGACGGAGGTTTGCTAAACATTGACGACAGCCGTGTCAGCAACAACACCGGAGCCGTGGGGGGCGGGGGCGTCTACTTGCAAGACGGTGATTGCATCAGGACCAACCACACGTCAATTGTTGTCACGCGGCATTGAAATGTAATTTCACTTGAATGAGATAGAGTATAAGCTTAAAATGCTCTTCG
The DNA here is from genome assembly GCA_028281725.1 of Pirellulaceae bacterium. Taxonomy (GTDB): domain Bacteria; phylum Planctomycetota; class Planctomycetia; order Pirellulales; family Pirellulaceae; genus Aureliella. Next base: position 10,213 of record JANQJJ010000468.1, read on the forward strand.
ATTTATTTCGTTCTTTCTGATGTGGAAAATAAGGTAATCTTAAACGTGCAAGTTATGTAATTCCATCGAAAAGTTTCAGCATTGTTATTTTTTTCTGTCCTATCTGACCGTGCAATGAATCTCTGAATAAATTTAAGCCGGGGATTCAAGCTTACATAAGCTTACAGGAATGACAAACAACTGTCACAAGAGGAGTTTGCATTAATTCATTCAGCGATTCATTGCACGGTCAGATAGGACAGAAAAAAATAACAATGCTCAGAAACTTTTTGATGGAATTACATAACTTGCACGTTTAAGATTACCTTATTTTCGACATCAGAAAGAACGAAATAAATTGAGGAGCACTTAAAGCTTATGCTCTATCTCATTCAAGTAAAATTTCATTTCAACGCTGCGTGACAACAAGTCCTGATGCAATCACAAAGAGGTTATTGATTGAACAAACAAAGCTGCAACTGACGTTCCACGGTAAGCTTTTTTGAAAAAAGCAATTTCGCAAAAGCCACAACGCCTTGCATCCGATA
>JANQJJ010000479.1 GCA_028281725.1 Pirellulaceae bacterium
AAACTGGAAAATCTGGCTTCGGCTCAGCAACGCACCATTGACGGCAAAAAAAGGATTGCTGGTCGTTGCACCAATCAGCGATACGCTGCCTTGCTCCACATCGGGCAACAACGCGTCCTGCTGAGCACGATTGAACCGATGAATCTCGTCGATGAACAGCAAAGGTCTTGGACCGCCCGTGGCAACTTCATCTCGCGCCCAGGCGAGTATCTCACGTAGTTCTTTGACGCCACTGGTCACCGCGCTCAGCTGCTTCAGTGTGCCGCCCGTTTCGACCGCCAGCAGATGGGCCAGCGTTGTCTTACCGGTTCCGGGAGGGCCATAGAAAAGCAAGGAGCCCAGGCGACGGGCGTCAATCAGCCGCCTCAGCAGCTTGCCGCGTCCCAAGAAATGCTGCTGCCCACAGAATTCGTCCAGCCGCCGCGGTCGCATGCGGGCGGCCAGCGGCAAATTCCGCCTACGGTTCTCCTCTTCCTCTTGCGCAAACAGCTCCACGCCTATCTCCTCTTGCGCTGCTCAAGCTGCTTTTCGGCCCAGGGCGCTAACCGCTCACGAAAGATCTTAGAATTGTGCCGAATGTCCGTCGGCAGTCGCTTCGGGTAAACCAAAACGCGATCGATCTGCCGGGTTGTTTCGTGCTCCTTGCCCAATGCGCGAAGCTGGGCCGACAACTGTTCAGCGCTCATCGAGTCACCCGGAGCATGTTCCGGCCAAGGCTCGGCGATCAAAATCGGAGCCTGTGCACCGGGCTCTCCGATTCCTACCAGTGCCGAGCGATGGATGTGGGGATGATTGTTGTAAATCGCCTCACACGGCTCGGTGAACAACTCGCCACGGGCCGTGCGCACCCGATGGGACTTGCGACCACAACACCAAAACCGATCCTCCGCGTCCAAGTAGCCCACGTCGCCCATACGATGCCAGACGTCGTCTCCGTCGGCTACCTTATGAAGCGGATTCTGATCGGTGCGAGTCACGTACTGCCGCGTGACCACGTCGCCGCGCACCATCAACTCGCCGATCTGCCCAGTCGGCAATTCTCGGACTTGGCTGATGTTATCCAGCGGACCATCGTCAATCGCGATGACCTTCCACTGGATACCGGTAAATCGTCTGCCCACACAAGTTCCCGCGCCTTGCCGGCATCTGTCGGCCGTTTCTTCAAGGACTTCACGCGACTCGATGGATGCGACCGGCAGAGCTTCCGTGGCACCGTAGGGCGTATACATCTGGCCATCCTCTGCCATCGTCGACCGCATCCACTGCAGTACTCTCGGCGACACGGGAGCACCCGCGGAAAAGATGCGACGGAGACTTTCCACTCGCCGCTGCTGCTGCGTCGCATAGCGGCCCACAGTCGTCCATAGAGCGGGCGATCCGAAAGCTTGATCGATCTCCCATTGATCGATGGCATCAAGCAACCTGGATGGCTCGACATCTGCGGGCCGAGTTGGATCCATATCTGGGATGACCGTCGTGGTGCCCATGACGGCATTGAACAGTCCAAAGAGCGGGAAACCGGAAAGATCTTTGCCGCCGGGTGTGATGCCATAGTGGGCTACCAACTGATCGACTTGGCTACCAAACGTACGATGCGTGTACAACACGCCTTTGGGAGGGCCCGTGCTACCTGTAGTAAAAATAATCGCGGCTTCCGAATCCATCGTCACGTCGGGCGGCTGGTAGAGAGCCGATGGCGTTCCAGCGAGTTGCTCCAGTGTGGGCTTGGGCAAAAAACCGAACCGCGAACCCACGGTCACATTCAGCTTGGCACGGGGAAAGCGGTGCCCTAGCGCCATGCGGAACGCCTGAGCCGCCGGGATCGCAACAAAACCATCCGGATTGGTCTCCTGCAAGCATCGCATCAAGTGCTTTCTTCCCATCCCTGGGTCGACCAGCACGACCACGGCTCCCACCTTCAGCAAGGCAAACACCAGGGAAATGAAGTCAGCACCGAACTTGACCAACATCACCATCCGCATGCCGGGTTGGACTCCCATCTGTTGCAAGCCAGCAGCAATGGACGATGTCCTCAATTCCAAATCGGCGAAGCTCATCTGAGCATACTCACGCTCAGCGCCTGGTCGGTACCTCCCCAAAGCGTGCGCCAGCGCCACCTGAGAGGGTTGCCGCGCAGCGACTAATCGCAAACGCAACGCGATGTTCGCCGGGGACTCTTCGCTTACAGGGTCGAGAGGCATCTGCATGAACTAGTTCCGAACCATATCGCAAACGTGACAAATAACTTTCTGAGCAATATCCACGTCCAGCGTAGCTCCCAAGCCCTTCCAGCCTGGGACGGCGTTGACTTCCAACGCCACCAGACGACCATCACGACATGGCAGCAAATCGACGCCCATGACGCTTCCACCGACGACCGCAGCACAGCGCCGGGCCATATCCAACTGCTCGTCTGTCAGGTGGTGTGGCTGGGCCTGGCTACCCTGCGTCAAATTCGTTCGCCAAGCCCCTGGAGGTGCGGAACGCTTGATCGCGTAGTAATCTTGGCCAATGAAAAGCACCCGAATATCGTACCCGAAATGCTCTACAAATTGTTGGATGTAGAGCACCTGTCCCACCTGCTGTAACGAGCCGAAAACGCGCCAGGCCATATCTGGATCGTCGATACGCATGATCCCCCGGCCCTCACCACCAAACAGCGGCTTGAGCAACACGTCCCGCCCCAGGCTGTCAAACGCTTCCAGCGCCTCTGCACGGGACTGGCACGCAACCGTCGCCGGCACCGGAATACCCACCGCGCTCAATCGGTGCAACGTGAGCCACTTGTCGATAGCGACTTCTAAACTTCGTGGCGGATTCACGATGGCAACACCCCGTTGCTCCCAGGCTTGCAAGCAGTCCATACGAAAGATCACTTGCTCCAGTGAACCCAGGGGCATCGACCTGACGATCACGGCATCCGGCTCCCGGGTCGTCTCGTCACGCTCTCCGTGCGGTCGCGGCCCAGCGGCATGCTCCAGACGAATCCGTGGGCTCAACGACAAGTCGCACGAACCGGGCGTTCGGCTTGTGTTTGGCTCGGAAGACGGCGGGCACCCCAGGCTTACCTGCAACTGGGAAAAACTCAGCACGCCGATTTCAGGCCCCGAGTTCATCTGACGAGCCGCGCGCTGTAAATCAGCCGCGTATGGACTGTCCGGCGTTGCCAGAATCCCAATTCGTGTCGGCATCGGATGTCGCGATCCTATCAATCGGCGGCTAAGTCAGCTCAGTAGCGAACGACTTGGCTACCAACTCGGCCCTGAGTCCGCCGAATCGCTGGCTACGCCCACTCCGAAGATTCATGATCGTCACTTCAGCCGGACTGAACAGCCCGGGATCGATCTTATAGAAATCGAACTCGTAGCGCCGGAAGACGTCTGCGAACGGTTCTCCAAAATCGCGCGAAGCCGCACTGGGCAGCTTCGGACCGACTTCGGCAATCTGCTCGTCAGCCCCTTCCACCCACAGGCTTACTTGCCCTCCATAGAGAATGGCATCGTTGGTTCGCCCGATACCGAGTGCAAAATCGGGAGTCGGTGGCGGTAGCGGCGCAATTCCATAGGCGCTGCGAACACTCTCCAGCGGAAAACCTAGCTCGTGCAGTTTATGCAAGGCTGTTTCCACGCTGCGCGCGACGACCTGCAAGCAACCGGCAATACTTCTAGTGGGAGCTACCGCCAACCAGAGCGCGTCTTCGGCAACCTGACACTCAGCCGCCATGGCTGAGGCGACCTCACAACCTGGAAGACTGTCGCATTCGAGCGACCCGACGGCCAGATTCTGAGAATCCTTCGCCGACAAAGCCTGCAGCAATTCCTCCTTGCCGCGCCGAACGCGCATCGGCCCGGAACCCATGGCAAAAAAATCATCCTGCTTGACAGGCCAACCGGCGTACTGCCCCAGCATACAGGCTTCTACGGGATGATCGGTCGCTACCTGTACCCACGGCCCCGGCCAAACCGATCGATCGCCACTGGTGACACCGACGGATGCCCGGCCGCCCAGGCAGATCGACGCCAAGTGAATCCCGGCTTCTATTCCTCCGTCCACATGCACTCCAAAATCGAGCACATGAGCCCCACATTCGAGCGTAGTGGCTTGCACCCGCAACGCCGCGGCACGCTCGCACGCACTGCGGTAGACTCGATAAGCCTCCTGATTAAGTCCGTCCCCCAAAACCATCGACACCGACTTTCTTTTCCAGCAACTTTCTTTTTCGGCAACCCCATCAACCGGATCGGCGCTCCGCCGGGGCGAACTCCAGCTGCGGTCGATTCCGCGCTACGGCAATCGGCTCCGCCAATATGTATGTCCGGTCTCATCCAGTCGCCATCATGTGCGCTATTGTGCCTCAGCACAAGCGGCTAAACTACGATCTGCCTGATTCGAACGCGCCACCGCCGTGCCGGCCTGCAGCCTGGCGATGCGACGGGAGCCCGATGGAACAAATCAATTCATGATCTCACTGGAGTTTGTGGTCAGCCGCTTCGCCGTCGCAGTCGCGATTGGACTGACGCTGTTGATTCTTCGAAGCACGATTGATCAGCGCAAAGGCGCGATGAGCGAAGTGGCGGGGGTCAGCCTGCCCATTTTCGTGGCGGCCATGCTAGTCTTTCTGCAGGGTGACTACGGCAGCTTGCTCACGTTTGGTTTGCAACTTGCCCCGGTCGTCCAGCTGGTCTTCCTGGCGCTACCCATCCTGCTTGCCGTTCGCCTGGTCGAACGCTTTAGAGCCGGTGAAACCCTACAGCTCTCGGACCTGTTTCGTGTGCTGACGGTCACATCGTTGGTCATGTTCGTCTTGACCTCCCTGATAGAACAGATCAGTTGGCCCAATATTTTTGTGGTGACCGCCATCTACATCGCCGGCGAACGAGCGGCGGCTTGCCGGCGCACCGAGCGTTACCTGGCCCTCGCTTTTTGTTTCGGCTTTTTGCTCTCGATCTTCACGGCGATTCTAGCCCATACGACCATGTTGGATTTCGACCTGGGCGGGATCAGCCGCTCTCGCTGGAGCGGGGTCGATTTACGGTCAGCAACCGGCTCGCTCTCACTGCTGGTCTTTATCGGGACCATTGTTTCCACGCCGCTGGTTGGTGACTGGGCACGACGTCGCCTCACATGGATTCACCAACTCGCATGGCGGCTATCCACTTGGCGATTCTCGATTGGCGACCCAAGTGACCTGATCTTCGTCCGAAATCTGTTTGAGCTCTGGCACTTTCGCCGCGGCGTGTGTTATCTCAACCATGGATCGTTCGGCGCCCTCCCTCTGATTGTTCGCAACGCCCAGCAGAAGCTACGCATCGAGTGTGATGACGAGCCTATGGACTTTTTGGCTCGGCAGCTGGAAACGCGCTTGTTGGACGCGAAATTCAAATTGGCGACCTGGCTCGGAACTAAATCAGAGAACATCGCGCTGTGCGAAAATGCCACCGCGGGCATGAATGAAGTAGCGGCCTGGTTTCCGCTCAGCTCCTCTGACGAAGTCATCCTGAGCGACCACGAATACGGCGCCGTCCACCGAATCTGGAGCCGAAAATGCCAGCGAGCTTCCGCCAAGTTGACCGTCGTCACGCTCCCGATGCCGCTGACCAATCCACAACAAATTACCGACACGATTTTGTCGGCATGTACCGATCAAACCAAGCTGGTCGTTCTAAGTCACATCACGTCGGCGACCGCGATTCGGCTGCCGGTCGAAGCGTTGTGTCCTCAACTTAAGCAACGCAACATTGCCACCTGCATTGATGGCCCCCACGCGATCCTGCAGGAGCCCGTCAAGCTGTATCGACTTGGTTGCGACTTTTATACGGCCAGCTGCCACAAGTGGTTGTGCGCGCCTCTGGGCAGCGGTTTCGTTTATGTCGACCCCCAGTGGCACGCGCTCATAGAACCACTCCGGCTGAGCTGGGGACGCCTGCCCCCGAACTCGCCGGAACAGTGGACGGACGAACTGCTGTGGACCGGCACGCGGGACCCGTCGGCCTACCTATGCCTTCCGACTGCGATCGAGTTCTTTGAGAAGTTTGACTTGGAGCAACTAGACCAGCGAAATCATCAACTCGCCTGCTACGCGCGGCGGCGGCTCAGTGAACTGCCGGGTGCAGAAGCCATCACGCCGGAAGGTCGCTGTTGGTTCGGATGGATGGTCGGCGTCTGGCTACCCGAGGGTGAGCATGCATCCCTGCAACAGCGGCTATGGGACCACTATAAAATCGAAGTTCCCATCGTCCGTTTTGCGGATCGGTATCTGGTGCGTGTTTCTTGCCACCAGTATGTGTCCACTCACGATATCGACACCCTGCTCCGCGCCCTCGATCGGGAACTCAACGGAACGGTCGGCCGATAGTTCGATCTAAACTGGCACGGCTTTTGCTTGATTGCATAGAACCCAGTTGGTTGAAGAACTTTCCGTCAGGCAAACCGTTTTCTGTCAAGCAAATCAGTAGAAAAATCAGTTGTTGGTTTTTGATGAAATTAGCCAATGAACCCGACCATCTTGGGACGATGAACCTTGCTGTCAGCTCGCCTTGGCCTATGATTAACTTCGTGGGTTTTGATGAGCCCATAGAAAATGAACTTCCGGCCGTTATTCCGGCAGAGGGACCAATTTTTCGCGTTGGCCTAGGTCATCAGTAGCATGTGCAGAAGCACGCTCGATCTTCGCCAGTCTCGCAGCGGCTCCGCTTTTTGCCGCCGTCGGTCGGAAGATTCGCTATAGCCGTTAAGGGGCCTTGTTCCATCGTGAACGCTGAACCTTAGCGGCTTTTTTGCCTTGGTCTCGACCGCACCGGAATCATTCCAGCACATACTTGCGTCGTCCGTCCACCCAGGCCATCCGAACACGACCAGCGAGCCTCTCACCCATTAGCGGAGTATTGCGGCTGCTCGAATGCAGCTGCGAAGCATCCACCGTCCAGCTTGCATTGGGATCGATGAAAACGACATCCGCAGGCTTGCCGACTCCTAGGCACCCCGCATCGATTCCCAGCACGTCGGCCGGATTCGTCGAGAGGCACTCGATGGCGCGCTTCCACTGAATCTTGCCCGGTTGAATCAGATGGGTAATCACCTGCGAGAGGGCCGTATCGAGTGAGGCCATACCGAACGGCACGACATCGAGCTCCTGCATCTTCTTTTCCAGAGACTTGGGTTGATGTCCCGTCGTAATCACGTCGATTGTTCCGTCGGCCACCGCCTCTAAACACGCTTCGAGATGCTCCGCACTACGCAGAGGCGGATTGACTTTGAGACTCGAATCAAAAGATCTCAGTTGCTCGTCGCGGAAGCACAGGTTGGCAATTCGGACGCCAACAGAAACCACCGTCTCTCGCGCTTTGCTACGCCGCACGAGTTCCACGCTGCCGGCGGTCGAGATACTGCTCAGGTGCAGTCTCCCGCCAGTCGTTTCCAGCATTCGCAAATCACGGGACGTCGCCAGATCTTCTGCCTCCGCCGGCATGGGTGCCAGCGCCAGCACGAGCTGCGTCATGCCTTCGTGCATTACGCCGCCGCGCGTCAGGCTAGGCACCTCGGGGCGATCCAAGATAGGCCGGTCAAACATCAAACAGTATTCCAGCGCCCGGCGCAGCAGGGCCGTACTGCTGAGTGGCTTGGGCGAATCGCTAAGTGCCACGGCTCCGGCGTCGACCAGCGATCCGATT
>JANQJJ010000497.1 GCA_028281725.1 Pirellulaceae bacterium
AGCGACCAAACAGGTCACAACGCCAACTTCAACTTCTTCAAGAACACTCCCGTCAACTACCTGATACCCGCGGGTGGTCAAAAAGCAGTCAAACCCGAAGATCCCGAACCCGCGCCCATTCCAGTCGAATGCAACGTGCATCCCTGGATGAAATCATACGTGATCATTCAAGATCACCCGTTTGTTGCCATCTCCGACGAAGCAGGCGTGCTAGAGATCAAAGACCTACCAGTCGGAGAAGTCACGTTCCGAGTCTGGCACGAAAACGCCAAGAAGTCGCTCGACGAAGTCACGATCGGCGGTAAAAAGGAGACATGGCGTCTGGGCCGCATGAAAATCGAACTGAAACCGGGCGTAAACGATCTGGGGACGGTTACGATCGCTCCGGAGAAGTTCAACTAGCCCGGACAAGCAGTGATGGGATGACGACGATGTCGCCCATCATCTCGACTGGAACACTTCAAACTGGCGTCGCCGGCAGGCGCGCCAGTTTTTTTATGCCTGTTGATTTCACCGGGTGGGGCGCGAGATTTGTGATCGGCCGCAAACAGCCCAAAAGGCGCTTCACGATTCTCACGCTGCTCGTGCTGACCGGGCTGAGCGCTGCAGTGGCCGGTTACTGGAAGGCGTTCATCGATGAGCCACCAACCCATAAAATCTCGGCGTATGAGCGGGCCATGCCCTGGCATTCGACAACCGCCCAGGTCGGGCCCAACCGAGTCACCATCGAACTGATCGCCAGGAATGATCGTGACGGTTCGATTTCAATCGAAGACGGTCGGGGGCACAACCTATCGAAACGACAGCCCCAGCGTCTACTTGCGCTGACTCAGGCAGCGGCGTGGCTCGATGTCGTCCAAGTTGAACTCAGTCCCGACATGGATGCGTTGGACATCCTTGAGATTCGGGTTTTTGATCACGCCAGACGGCAGTTGCTCTCTGAAATCGATGGTCTCTATGGTTGGCGTCTCTTACCAGGCAACATCTTGGAGCTTTATGGACTCGGTAGACGACTACCGGACGAATTGGATCTTTGGTTCCGAGCGCATAGTTACCCGAAAGACGATCCAGTCAGCCTGCTGTCCCCGACTGGCGGCGGCGCCGTTGCACTGCCCGGAGGCTCGCTTGTCGTATCCGACATTCGCCCTGGCACGTGGGACGCCGACAGTTCCGTAGGTTTTACCAAGGGCCATGGCCAGACCAAGACGGACACGTCAGCCATCTTCGAGTTCCGCGGGAACTGGCAAGCGGGACGCTACCAGATTTACGCCGTCACACGAGAGCGCCGCAAGAGCCACCCAAGCTTTCCTCATTTTTTGGATTGCTCGGTAGGTGGTAGCTGGCATGCAATCAGTTTTGACTTGCCTATGGAGGATATTTTACACTTCGAGCTACGCCCTTTTGGAGGACGGCACCGCGTACTTTTTGAAGCAGTGAAGCTGCCCAAGTTGACCGGCGGAACATTCAAATCCCCTCCCGCCGCGACGGCTCAGATCACCGGACAGGAGATAAATGAAACGCTTCCGCAATTCCATCCACTTGAGGTCCGGGTGTCGACCCACCGAGGAATCGTTGCCAACGGGACTTATACCAATGGTATGCACGCGGGTGTGATTCAAAGCGATCAGGTGATAGACGCCGATACGGCAACGACATTTCAGTATCACGTACTCGGCGTGCATGACATCCCCTGGCAGTTTCTATTTCAGGAGAGCGCCTCCGGCCAATGGCTACCCGAAACCGGGCTTGCAGGAGGCAGAAGCGGTCGTGGCGCCGCCTCCGCCTGCGGTGCTCACGTGGGATTCTTATACTTCAACACGCCACTGGAACGAATCGAAGCGGTGGAGTTAACCATCCCGAGTCTCTGAACGGGACGTTCCATTGTCGCCGACCGCGCCGCTAGAAGACGCTGCGAACGGCGGAGCGGTCGACGACAACGATCATTTCACGGCTCTGGCCGCTTTACGGTTGCTTGCGTCGGCGTGAATCAGGACCGCGCCGGGAATCCTGACGGCTCGCAGCGAGTTCTTCGTACTGCTCGGTAATGCGATTCCACTGAGCCTCCAGTCGCTTGGCTTTATCCGGCATCTTCCCGGCAAGGTCCTTGCTCTCGGCCCGATCGGTCGTGAGGTCGTACAGTTGCCACGTTTCCTCTTTCGCGGCGACCAATTTGAAATCACCCTGGCGAATCGCTTTGTTGCCCTCGTGTAACCACCATACGGTGCGTTCCTGGCTGGGTGCGTCTTCAGCCAGAATACCCGCCAGACTAAGGCCAGGCAGCGGGGGTAATTTTTGACCGCCAACTTCCGATGGCCATGTACCACCGGCCAGTTCAATGATCGTCGGGGCGATATCGACCACATGACCGACTTGCGTTCGCAGTTGGCCGTGGCCTGAAATTCCTTGGGGCCAGTGTGCGATTAGAGGCGTTGAGATTCCGCCTTCATGAACCCATGTCTTGTGACGGCGAAACGGAGTATTCGCAGCGCTCGACCAGCCGGGTCCCAGGCACAGATAGGACTCGGCAGATCCAGGCGCCGCGTCGTGGTCGTGCCCGTCGCCTCGAACCATGATCTCCGCGCTGGCGCCGTTGTCGGAAAGGAACAAGATGAGCGTGTTATCGAACGCGCCGGACGCTTTCAATTGTTCAACGACACGACCAATCTCCTGATCCATCCGATCGACCATCGCGGCATGAATCTCCATCTTGGTCGCCTGAAAAGCCTGTTGCTCGGCCGTCAGTTCGCTCCATGGGAGTTCACGGTTGACTTCCTTCGCGCCGAGAAGCTCGATCGCATCGGCGAAGTGATAGGGGGGCCCCACCTCCGGCTCCAGAGCCGACAAGTGACCGCTGACCAACCCGAGTTCCTGAATGCGCCGCCAGCGGTGTTCGCGGGCTACGTCCCATCCCGCGTCATAACGTGCTCGGTATTTGGCGATATCCGCGGCTGGTGCGTGCAAGGGAAAATGCGGGCAGGTAAACGCCAAGTACTGAAAAAAAGGCTTGTCCTGATGCTGCTCGGCGTGTTCCTGCAAACACTCGATTGCGTGGCTCGCGATGGCCGTCGTTTGATAGTAGTCCGATCCTTTTTCGACTGCAGGCAGCTTCTTGTCGTCTCGCGTCGTCCGCTCGGGATAGAAAAAACGATTATGATCATCCATGGTGTAAGAATGATCAAAACCCTCCTTCATCGGCGTGCTATCGACATGCCACTTGCCGGAATGATAACAGCGGTAGCCCAGTGGCTTGAGCATTCGCGGCAGCAACTGGGCCCAGGCCGGGCGACCACTCCGCGCACCGCCTCTCACACCCGGCAGTGCGTCGCGTCCAACTTGCTGGGCGTAGTAGCCGGTCAGAATGGCGGCGCGAGTCGGCCAGCATCGGGCGGTGTTATAGAACTGAGTAAAACGCAAACCGCCGGCCGCCAGCGCGTCTAGGTTGGGTGTCTCTATTTCACCACCGTAACATCCCAGATCCGAGTATCCTAGGTCGTCGGCCAGAATCATCAATACGTTTGGCGGGGCGGCCTCGGCGGCTGGCTGAGAGAGTAAGCAGCAAAGCGGTACGAACCACAATAACAATCTGTTCATTATTTACCCTTGGTAAAAGATCCTAATGGTGGGCTGCGGTGGCGACCAGCCGAGACTCGGTGTTTACTCAAATGACTCTTCGGCACTGGGAAACGATCCGTCCCTTACCGACTGGCGGTACTCGGCGACTGCCTGTTGCACTTGCCCAGTCAAATTGGTTAGCTGACGGACGAACTTGGGAACGTGGCCCAGCGTCAGGCCCAGCATATCGTGCGTCACGAGCACTTGCCCATCGCACTCGGGCCCTGCCCCGATCCCGATCGTTGGCACGTTCAGTCGCTCCGTAACTTGTTTTGCCAAATCGCGTGGTACACACTCCATCAAAACGGAAAACGCGCCCGCTGCCTGGGCGGCTAACGCGTCGCGCTCGAGCCGATCGGCGTCACGTTGCACTCGATACCCGCCCAAGGCGTGTACGCTTTGCGGCCTCAATCCCACGTGAGCGATCACGGGAATGCCGGCTGAAACCAAAGCGGCAATCGTCTCGGCCTGCTCGGCTCCGCCCTCTAGTTTAACTGCCTGGCAGCCTGTTTGCTTCATGATACGTGCGGAGACTTGGAGCGTCTTTTGCACTCCCAACTGACCGTGTGGAAACGGCAAATCGACCACCACCATCGCCCGCTTGGCAGCCTTCGCGACCAGCCTGCCGTGATAGATCATGTCACGCAACGTCACCGGAATCGTCGTAAGATGCCCCTGCAAGACCATCCCCAGGGTATCTCCGACCAGCAGCACGTCCACTCCCGCTTGGTCCAGGATCGTCGCCATGGTGAAGTCGTAGGCGGTCAGCATGGTGATCCGCTCGCCCCGCTTTTTCATTTTCGATAGCGAAGCGATCGTTACCGGACGTTTCTCAGTCGCCATGGCTCAAGACTCGATCGTTAGCAAGGACCCTTTAGGCCACTTTTGTTGGGTATAATGGCAGGCGTTGTTTCGCTACTATGGCAGTTTTTCTTTTTGCGTCGCCTGAGTTCCGTAGGCTTGCTCCCCGGGAAAAACACCGGCGGCGCAGGCCCGGCGTGCCATGATGGCTCGCACTAAGGGTAGAGTAACTGACACAATCCATGCGGATAAGGTACCGTGATGAAAAGACTTTCCCGCAAATTTTCGGTCTGCGTGCCCGCCGCGGTGCTCCTGAGCTCTCTTCTCGCCCCCCACGTCCAGGCCCAATACGCACCCCAGGGACAGGCTGTCGGCAATGGCGGTGGTGCGGGGGCCGGCGGGCTCGAAATTGCGTCCGTGACCGGCAGCCTGGAGGCCTTCGCCGGCAATCAACTCAAAATCAAGACGGAAGATGACCAAGAGTACTTTGCAATCCTGAACAACCGAACGACTCTGCGATACAAGGGCACTGCGGACGCGAAATTCCTCAGACCCGGCCTGTTGGTTCGTTTCTCAGCCCCATTTGATGCTGCCGGCGTTCCGCAGGCTGCCCTGCAGGCGCTAGAGGTCTTCAAGACAGTTCGCCAGCGCCGGATGTCAAGAGATCTGGTTCAGAGTCAGACTCCCGGTATCTACCCGGTCGCCGAGAAAAAGGGCGAGAAGGCCAAATCTGACGTTCCGGCGGCCGGCGGAGGCTCTCAGAATTTTCGCGTCGTTGGGCAGCTTCGCGCCCTACAAGGCGAAAAGATTCAAGTCGCGGTAGGGAATCGCCCTGTCATCGTTGAGCTCGATCCGGCAGCCAAAATCTCGGTGGCGGCCGGCGATACGAGCTTTTGTTTGCAGGGAGATGCAGTCGAGGTTTCCGGCCTCCGTAATCCTGCTCGAGAGCAATGGATTCAAGCCGAGGCGATTGTCATCACGGGTGCCAACCCACTGGGCGCAACCGAAGACAAAGCGCCCGGCAGGAATGCTCGCACGCGCCGTGGTAAGCTCGGTGAGCGTGGAGCAGACGGCAAGGCGCCAAAGGCTGGCCAGTCGCAGGGGAAAGGGAGGAAAGAGAAAACGGCTGATCGCCCTTAGTGGTCTGTCCAAGCTTAATCTTTGGGTCGGGTAAAGGGGTGAGCAGTCAATTGCCGCCAGCCGCCCCTCGGGGGCTG
>JANQJJ010000006.1 GCA_028281725.1 Pirellulaceae bacterium
TCGCCAGGGAATGGTCGACTACACCCGTTGGAAGGCCTCCCCGACTGACGTGGCACTTCTAGACTCCTACATCAATCACCTCTCCTCCGCTCGCATTGGTGTGGCTTCGGCTCAGGCAGCGCGGTTGGCATTTTGGATCAACGCGTACAATGCGGTCACCGTCAAAGGCATCCTACGCGAATACCCAACCACCAGCATTCGCAATCACACCGCGAAGCTGTGGGGCTACAACATTTGGAAGGACCTCAAGCTGAAAGTTGGCGGAAAGCAGCTTTCGCTCGACGATATGGAACACCAGATTCTGCGTAAGATGGGCGAACCTAGAATTCACTTTGCTATCGTTTGTGCATCGATCGGCTGCCCACCGCTGCGAAGTGAGGCGTATACGGCCGAAAAAGTAGACGGCCAACTGACCGCAAACGCCAAATCGTTCTTTTCGGACCAGACAAAGTTCCGCTACGATCGGTCGCGAGGGCGCTTGTTCCTGTCTCCCATCCTGAGCTGGTTTGCTACGGACTTTGGCGCCAATCAGGTGGCCCAACTGAAACGCATCGCTCCTTATGTTCCCGAAGCGGCTCAGCCACTAGCTGCCAGCGGTAAAGCGAGCGTTTCCTACCTCGACTATGACTGGAATCTGAACGACCAAAAACGTTAGAGGAAAAAAGGGGGGCTGGCCTCAAAAGTGCGAAGCACCCGAAGGGCCTCTGGCTTCTGAGGCCTGCCCCTTTTCCACTCTCTGTAGTGCCCGTCACATAGACGGTAGTGCCTAACTGACGATGAACGGTGAAACCGGACCTTCACCCTCCCTAAAATGGAAATGGAATCCAATGAATCGAACTTTCAGGTTTTCGTTGTTGTTTTTGACACTTACCGCTACCCTCCATATGTTGGCCGGCTGTGCTCAGAATCGTAGCTGCGTGGGTGGACAATGCTACGCCCCCGGATACTCACCATCGAGTTACTTAGGAAGCACACCAGGGACCGGTAGCCAGCCTGCGTCTGCTCCGCAAACGAGCGTCGCCTCGCCTTCGGTAGGAGGCACGAACCCGGCGCCCGCCTTTCAGGGATCGGGTTCGCGGTAAGTAAGACAGGCACCCCCCGGTTCGACTCCTCTGGAGAAACATGAATGCCGCAAAGAACCGTTGCTATCGAACCTGAGCCTGAAAGCGCTGGGCAGCCGAAATCGATGAAGTCCGCCTATCTCGACAACACGGTGGTCATCATTCCAGCCCGAGATGAAGCGCAGTCGATCGAACTGGTTCTGCGTGACCTACCACCAGTCGGATTGATCATCGTTGTCGACAATGGTTCAACAGACGGCACGGGTGAAATCGCCGCCCGCGCCGGAGCCCGGGTAGTTCGCGAAGAGCGCCCCGGTTACGGTCAAGCCTGCTTAAGTGGCCTACGGTACCTGGAAGATCAGGCCACGTCGTTGTGCCACCCGCCCGACTACATCGCGTTTCTCGATGGCGACTATAGCGATCATCCCGACATGTTGACGGAATTGATACAGCCTATTCACGACGGTCACGCCGACTTCGTTTTGGGCTCGCGCCTACTAGGCGATCGCCAGAGAGGAGCCATGCCGCCCCAGAGCGTCTATGGCAATCTGCTGGCGGTGGCTCTTATTCGACTTTTTTGGAATCACCGGTTCACCGACTTGGGGCCATTCCGCGCCATCGACCGCAACTCGCTCACGAAACTGAAAATGCAAGATCGCAACTTCGGCTGGACGGTTGAAATGCAGATTAAGGCGGTTGTATCGAAGCTGCGCATCCAAGAAATCCCGGTGCCCTATCGCTGTCGCATTGGTAAGAGCAAGATCAGCGGGACACTTAGCGGGACCATCCGGGCCGGCACCAAGATTCTCTACACGATCGCCAAGTACCGGTTGCTGACGTTGCCCGGAATCCGTTAATTCCGCTGCAAAATCTGCCGGTACGCGCTGATGCAATCCAAGTTCGAAAAGCTGAACCTGCCTCTGGCAGCTCTCGCGGTGGCGCAGGGGGCCATCTACGTTTGGATCACGACGCTCAGTAGCGCTTTTGAATACACGGCACCCGCCAAACAGCGCCCCATCCTGCTGGTCGTCACACTACTAAGTCTCTGTTTCGGGCTCTCCATGCTGAGCCTGTGGTTAGCAATCCGAGCGAGACAAAACTCAGATATAGGCTTGATCTTCAGCGCGTCGGTCGCTTTTCGGATCATTGTGCTTTTTTCGGTTCCCATTCAAGAAGTCGATATCTATCGCTACTGTTGGGACGGCGCTGTTTTGCGGCAGGGCGTGAGCCCATTTCGTTATAGCCCGGCAGACGTGAACAGCGCGTCGTTGGAAAGTAAACTACTGCCACAGGACCTGAGGAGACTCGTAGAGCTTCGGGACCGGGATCCTGGAATCGCTGAAGTTTTGCAGCGAGTCCACTTCGGCGAACTGACCACCATCTACCCCCCGGTCAGCCAAATCGTCTTTGCCGCAGTCGACATGCTGACACCGCGTGGCAGCACGGCGCAGCGAAGAGTCGCCGTGATGAAAATCGTGATCGTGCTATTTGACCTAGGTGTCCTGATCTTGCTATGGCAAATGCTTCGCCTCCTGAACCGTCATCCGGGCTGGCTCATTGCCTACGGCTGGTCGCCGCTGGTACTGAAGGAGTTTTCCAATAGCGGTCACTTGGACTCGATCGCCGTATTCTTCACACTGGCCGCCATCTATGCGCTACTGCTATCCATTCGCGCGCACCGTGCGTCTTCGGTCCACAGATTCTGGTGGCTATCTGGCTCGGCTACTTTGTTGGGACTGGCGTTTGGCGCCAAGCTCTATCCCATCATCCTGCTACCGCTGTTTGTCCTGGTCGTATGGCGGCGTCTGAGCCTATGGGCAGCCTGCTGGACAGCATTGGTTGTCGTCTCGATCAGTACCGTCTGCTTGCTGGCAATGCTGCTCGGACGAACCCACAGCGCCGACGATGGGACACTCTCGCCGCCTGTACCGGCGCTGACACAGGAGCAAGCTCCAACTCCACCTCCGCCGGCATGGACCGATCCGCCGCCGGCCAGCCCGCCCGCGTCCAACAGTGGCTTGGCAACGTTTCTCTCTCGGTGGGAAATGAACGATTTCATCTTCATGATCATTGAAGAGAACGTACGCGCTCCATCCACCCAGGCGACCGGGAATCGCCCCGCAGCCTGGTTCGTTTTCGTTCCCGCTACCCTTCGGCAATCAATCGCGGCAGGCGTGGCCCGGAGTTTGGGAGTGTCCGAGCAGCGGGCACCCTTTGTCTTGACACGTACCTTAACCGCCTGTTTGTTTTTTGGATTGGCACTTTGGCTGGCAAGGCAGGCTGCGCGGCAGAACACGGAGGGGGCGATCAGCCAAGCCGCCTTCCTGACCATCGCTTGGTTTTGGCTGCTATCGCCGACTCAGAATCCCTGGTATTGGACCTGGGCCTTGCCGCTAATTCCGTTCGTGCGCGGCAAGGTCTGGCTGGCGCTCAGTGGCCTGGTCATGGTTTACTACCTCAGATTTTGGCTCCTGTATCACTTTCCGGAAGCCGGCGTCCTTGGCACCAGTTACAACGGCACGCGTTTTTTTGACTTCGTCGTCGTGTGGCTTGA
The DNA here is from genome assembly GCA_028281725.1 of Pirellulaceae bacterium. GTDB lineage: Bacteria > Planctomycetota > Planctomycetia > Pirellulales > Pirellulaceae > Aureliella. The sequence goes on from JANQJJ010000006.1 coordinate 3,616, forward strand.
ATTCGCTCCTTGGTTGGTCGCACTCTTCGTACTCTGGCTGATGAGTCCCCGCCGGGCAGCCACAGCCGAACCCATCTCGGCTCCATAGCCACCTACCCCTCGATAGATCGAAGTTGTCTGGACCGGTATACTGACTCAGACAATCACCTACCCGTGCCGTAGGATCGTTTGCGGTCCCACTGCAGAGGGTTGGTCGGGAACGGATCGGCTACTGGAGACCGACGCCAGAGTAAATTGGGCGCGGGTTGACTAGGAACGTGTTTTAGTGGTTTCTTTCGCTAGTTCGGGCAAAGATGTTGACAGCCTCACCTCCTGAAATCGTCGAATCGGCATTGGACCCAGCTGAGTGGGTCGACGCATATGGCGACTTTTTGTATCGATATGCGGTATCCAGGCTCCGCGATAGCAGCGCGGCAGAAGAAGTCGTTCAAGAGACGTTCTTGGCCGGTATTCGCCACCAAAACCAGTTTGCCGGCACCGGTTCGCAACGCGGCTGGCTGACGGGCATTCTCCGGCGGAAAATCATTGACCATGTCCGGTCGCGCGCCAAGCATCATAGGCAGCCTGGCCCCTTCGACGACGAACACGACCCGACGGCTCTGATGTTTGACGAACACGGACGCTGGAAGAAGGGCGCTTTACCACCCGTCTCGCCCGATCAACAGATCGAATCACGAGAACTATGGCAGATCGTTCGGCGTTGCCTGACTCACTTGCCGCGCGGGCAGGCGGACGCCTTCGTACTGAGTGTCATGGAGGAGATGGAAAGTGATGAAGTTTGTAAGGAATTGGATATCTCACCATCGAACCTGTGGGTTCGCCTGCATCGTGCGCGTCTAGGGCTTGCAAAATGCGTCGGTTCCAAGTGGTTCCTTGATGGCGAAGGAGCAGGTCGCCATGAATGACATGAAAGCATCCGAATTGATCTCCAAGTCGCTCTCGGTCAGCCTGAGCGAAAATGAGCAGGCGGAATTGAATCAGCACTTGAGTGAGACGGAGGAAGCGAAGTCCTTTTCCAATCTGTCGACACTCATTCAGAAGTCGGTTTCCGATATGAACCGCGGTGGAGCGGTCCCGGACGACCCCGAGGTCCGCCTGAGTGCTATCGCCAAGGAGCGTTTGCGCAAGTCGGTCCGAGAGGCCCAGCAGCAGTCGCTGGCAGCCTCGCGGCAGGTCGCGGAAAAGACCACTTACTACCAAAACAGCAATCAGGATGAGGGCTCCAGTCCCGTTGACGAAAACCGGCAAGCGGTCTGTCGTTTCACACTGATCCGCAAGTTGGGCGAAGGAGGCCTGGGAACGGTTTGGCTGGCCCGGGACGAAAAACTCCGTCGCAATGTGGCTCTGAAAGAAATGACTGCCGGTGCGGCCCAGTCGCCCAAAATGTGGAAACGCTTTCTACGCGAGGCGGAAATCACCGGACATCTGGAACACCCCAACGTCGTTCCGCTTTACATGAGCGGCGTCAATCCAGAGTCGGGACTTCCGTTCTATGCCATGCGTTTCCTTGGAAAACAGACGCTCTCAGATGCTATCCGAGAGTACCACGCGCGTCGTGAGGACTCCTCGGAGAATCCCATCCTGCTGCATCGGCTCTTGACCGCGTTTCTTGATGTTTGTCAGGCGATCGCGTTTGCCCATTCCCGTGGCGTGATCCACCGTGACCTCAAACCGGAGAATGTGGCGCTCGACAATTTTGGACAGGTGCTGGTCCTTGACTGGGGACTGGCCAAGTTAGACACCGACGGAGAGCTGTCGACGCGTCTGGCACTCAGCGGCAGCATGTATGACAGTTCCATATCGCAGACCATGGCTGGAGACGTGGTGGGCACTCCGCTATACATGGCTCCTGAACAGGCGGCCGGCGAGATGGATCAACTGGATGAACGCACGGACGTCTACGGCCTGGGAGCCATTCTGTTTGCCATCCTGACCGGAAATGCACCCCACGAAAAAAGTAACCGATCCGATGGCGGCACCCTGCGAGTCCAAGATTTTTTGGACTCAATCGCCAACTCGGATGCCCCCAGACCGAAGGACGTCAATCCGTCCGTGCCCAGCGACCTGGAAGCGATCTGTCTGCGGGCCATGTCGAAAGACCGCTTCGCACGTCAGCCTTCGGCCACCGAATTGGCCAGCGAAGTCGAAAGTTGGATAGCCGGCAGGCACCAACGGCAGACAAAATACGACTCGATGCGGATGACCGGTCGCGACCTCAAATCGCGGCTCTGCGTGCAACTTCGGCAGCTGGCCGTTACCGCGCAGTTCATGGTCGAGTTGCCACCCATCCAAGGCTTGCTGGCTGCCTTGGACTCCGGACGAGAAGAGTACTCCACCTGGCGCGAGCGTCTGACGACGATTCTGCTGGCCCTGGCGAAAACGAAGGCCAACCTCTCAGGCCTCAGCTATTGCCAAATAGCCGACGACCGTATCAATGAACTGGTCCGAATCGAGCGAAGCCAACACGACGTTTCCAATATTCGATCGCTTCCACAAAGCAGGCTGCGGCATGGCGCGGCCAATACGTTCCACAAGATCGTGATGCAGCAGTTCCCCGGCGAATGCTCGATTGATTTCGACCTCCTGACCGCCGGCAATGATCGTATCGTCTGCGGCGTGCCGGTTTTCGACGACGCGACCGAGGAACCTTTCGGTCTAGTCCTGGCCGAAGCAGAAATCGAAAACCTGGTGCGGCCGGAGCTGCAAGCCATTGAGACTCAAGACACGATCTATCTGGTGGATGATACCGAGCAAATACTCTTCGCCTCGAACCGCTCTCGTGTCAAAAACTCGCTTGCTCCCGATGTGATCTCACGCTGGGCTGAAATCAAACGAACCACGAGCGACTCCCCTGAGTACATTGAGACCGATCGCGAGTTTTACGCAACGCGGCTGGCATTTCCCCAAAACAACAACTCCATTCGAATCGTATTGCAAGTCGCTGATTAAAGCACCCTATGCCCGCCAACCTGACTCCCCAGTACCATAAGGCAGAAGCTGCCTACCGCCAGGCAGAAACACCTCAAGAGGAACTCGAATGCCTGCAGGTCATGCTGCGCGAGATTCCCAAGCACAAAGGAACCGATAAACTCCAGGCAGATCTGAAATCCAAGATTGCCGCGATCAAAGCGGATGTTCAGAAGCTCAGTTCCCAGGCAGCAGCAACCAAGGCGGCCACCAAGCTGCCCAAGCAGGGCGCCGGACGCTTGCTGCTCATCGGGGCTCCCAATTCCGGCAAAAGCCAACTCCTGGCCTCGCTGACGCGCGCCCAACCGGAAATCGCTCCCTATCCATTCACCACCCAGTCGCCCACCCCCGGCATGATGCTCTATGAAGACTGCCCCTTCCAATTGATCGATCTGCCGCCAGTGACCGTAGACTTTATGGACAGAGCCACCGTAGGATTGGTACGCGGAGCCGATCTCGTCTTCCTGGTTGTCGACCTTGCCAGTGACAATCTAATTGAAGACACGCAAGCGGTCCTTGATCGTTTCGCCCACAGCAAAACCAGGCTCGGACGTGAAACCAGGCTGGACGAAGAGGATATCGGCGTCAGCTACACCGCCACCCTGGTCGTGCTCAATAAGGTGGATGCGCCCGACGCGACCGAGCGTCTGCAGTTGCTCGACGAGTTTCTCGAAATGCCCTTCGACCGCACCGAAGTCAGCGCGGCGGAGGGCACCGGCTTGGACCAACTTCGGCAGCTGGTGTTCGAGCGACTGGAGATCGTCCGAGTCTACACCAAGCATCCCAAGCAAAAAGAACCGGACATGACCAAACCATTCACCATCCGTAGCGGTGATACCCTGGTCGAAGTCGCCGAGCGCGTTCACAAGGACATGGCTGCAACTCTGAAAGCGGCTCGAGTCTGGGGCACAGCCGTGCATGATGGTACGACGGTCAAACCCGACTACCAGCCTCTCGATGGGGACATCATCGAACTGCATGCCGGCTCCTAACGCGAGCCGCACCGGCCGAAAGCCGGAGCTGCCGACGTTTCTCCCAGACGATCCTGCGGAAAATCAGGCTGAAAAAAATAGAGACGAGTCAACAGGCAGCGAAAACCCAAAGTGATTCCAGAATGAATAACGCCGATATCGCCAAAGTCTTCGATGAGATGGCCGACTTGCTCGAACTGCGGGGAGAAAACGCATTTCGAGTACGAGCCTATCGCAACGGCGCCAAGACGATCCAAGATCTACCCCAATCGGTCGCGGAGATTCTGGCCGACCCGGACCAAGACCTCAAGTCGCTCTCGGGAATCGGAGCAACGTTGGCCGACAAGTGTGTCGTCCTGGTAGAAACGGGGCAACTCCCGCAACTCGAGGAGCTGCGAGCCAACACGCCGCGCGTGCTGATCAAAATGACACGCATCCCCGGCTTGGGAGCCAAGAAGGCGGCTACACTCCAGAGAGAACTCAACATCCAGACGCTGGAAGATTTGAGAGAGGCCTGTGAGCAGCAGAGGGTACGAGCCTTAAAGGGCTTTGCCGCCAAGACAGAACAAATCATTCTCGACGGTCTCGAAATTGCAGAAGCAGCCTCTGCGCGACTACGCCTCGACCAGGCAGAACGCCTGGTCGATCAACTACGCTCGCATCTAGAGCCGTGTGCGGCCATTGAGCGTCTGGAATTTGCCGGCAGTTATCGTCGCGGCCAAGAGACCGTGGGCGACATCGACATCCTGGTCGTTAGCAACGATCACGCGCAGGTGATGGATCTCTTAGAGAGCTTTCCCGGCAGGGTCGGTACGATCGCTCGCGGAGAGACTAAAATGTCGATGCGCGTCGATGAGCAATTTCAAGTTGACTTACGCGTGGTACCTGCTGCCTCGTTTGGGGCGGCTCTCCAGTACTTTACCGGCTCCAAAGAGCACAATGTCGCCATCCGAGGTCGCGCTCGCAAGATGGGAATGACGGTGAATGAATATGGTGTGGCTCGACTGGACGCACCAGACGAGCTGATCGCCGGCAGCACCGAAGAAGAACTGTACGAGCTGCTCGGATTGCGCTGGATTTCACCCGAACTCAGGGAGGGACGCCGAGAAATCGAGTGGGCAGAGCAGGGCGGTTCCTTGCCACCGCTGATTGAACTCGACGACATCGTGGCGGATCTTCATATGCACACCACGGCCTCGGATGGAAAAAATTCCATTGACGAGATGGCGGCAGCGGCGCGTGCTCAGGGTCACCAGTATATTGCCATTACGGACCATTCCAAGCGCGTCAGCATGGCTCGCGGATTGGACGAACAACGCGTGCTTGAGCAATGGCAGCAGATCGACCAGTTCAACGCGGAGCAGGAAGACGGTTTCCGCGTGCTCAAAGGCATTGAGTGTGATATTCTCGAATCCGGCCCCATGGATCTACCCGACGAAGTCCTGGCGGAAGCGGACTGGGTCATCGCCAGTGTTCACTACGGCCAAAAGCAATCGCGCGAGCAGATTACCGATCGCATCGTGGGTGCTCTGGCCAATCGGCATGTGGACACCATTGCCCATCCAACCGGCCGCCTCATCGGGTCTCGCCCTCCCTACGAAGTCGATCTGGAAGCCGTCTTTCAAGCGGCGGTCGAACATGGCAAGAGCTTGGAACTGAACGCCAGCCCGATGCGTCTGGATCTCTCCGAGACTCACTTGATCGCAGCAGCCAGTGCCGGCATTCCAATTGTCATCGATACCGACGCACACTCGGTTGCCGGTATGGATGTCATGTCGTACGGCGTCCTACAGGCCCGCCGAGCCGGCATCGAGAAACACCAGGTACTCAACACCTGGCCTCTGGAAAAACTCTTAGCTTGGCTCCAGCACCGCTAAGCTCGCCAGTTTCGAACGTCTCGTGGCAAGCTGACTAAACGATCTTCCAGTTGCTCAGGCTTTCCTGTTCCTGTTTCACATCGCTGCCATCGGGGGTTTCGTCGGAGTCGCGTTCAAACCACGCGTCTTGAAATTTCACGAAGCCCGCTTCGCCCGAAGCGCCTCGCTGCATTGCTACGTTCGTAGTCAGTGCGATCACGGCGTCTGCCATTGCCACTTCGGGATAGCACCTGGGTTTATTTTCAGGGTCCGGATTGCGAATACACCATGCCCAGTGCTCGATCTCCTCGGTGTAACCGCGGCTGACCGGGCCCTCCGCGGCCGTTTTGGCTACGTTAGCCGCCGCGTAATTGCCACTCGCCTGCGTATCGAGGCTGTAGCCGCCCTGGTCTTCTTTAACGCTGACCTTGGCCGCGGTATTGGAGTCCTTGTACAGCATGATCTCCTTCTCTTTATCCAGCACGAGCGTTCCCTTGGTGCCCATCACGACCTCGCCGTAACCGCCAAAACCATTTCCGTTGATGGTCGAATAGCTGACACCGATCTTCTTGTTGGGATCCTCCTCATAGGACGGTACGCCGGAATCCTTCGGTGGATAGTCCTCCGCCCGATTGTAGTACCCCACGTCGAAGTTGGGATCGTAATCCGGGCCGGGAAACTCAAACATGCAATACACGTGATCTTCTGCATCGCGGTCCCTGGGGAAGATGTGACGCCCCCCCATCGCGTGCACCGTCAGGGGATGTGCCTTGCGACCATCCTGGCGTAACGCCGAACAGAAGATGGTTGCCGCGTCGAGTTGGTGGGAGCCCAGTTCGGCCATCAGCCCGCCGCCAGTTCGCTCCCACAGTCGCCATCGGCAAAGTTCCTCCATCGCCGTACGGACACGATCACTCGATAGCACCCTTTTCTCGTAGCCATGGCTGGCTGCGTCGATTTTCTGGTCCGCATCCCATTGTTCCCACTGCGCGACGCGCTTCGCATATTGCTCGATCTTCGCCGGATCGGTCTCCTCCTCGAGCCGATTGCGATAGCTTTTCAATTGGTCAGCGATCTTATCGAGCTTGACCTGCTTGCCATCAATCGTCGCCACCTCACCGCCAGGCAGCGGCATTTGCCAACTATCGCGTCCAGGCAGGTTGCCGCGGTGCCATTGGGCACGAATATGGTGGAGCTGTCCTAACAAACCGAACCTCAACAGGTGCACGGCATTGTCGT
>JANQJJ010000121.1 GCA_028281725.1 Pirellulaceae bacterium
GCATTTAGCCTTGTGGGCGCACTCTCAATCGTTCGATTTCGCACTGCCGTCCCGGAAACGCGAGACGTTGCTTTTGTGCTAGCGGCCGTAGTGGTTGGAATGGCAGTTGGTGCCGGTCAATTCTGGGTGGCTTCCATCGGCATTGTGGTGGCTGGTGCGGCAACCGCGACCAATTCGACACGCCGCCAGTCAGGCGGCGATCCCAATCCCGAGGTGAATGCCAATCAATGGAAACTGACGCTACAAACAGGCCTGAGCGCGACGGGCAGTTGGGAGGCGGAACTTAGACGGATGGCAAGCGAAGCTCAATTGGTTTCGGCCGAAACGGTCCGACGCGGTTCGGCGATGCAGGTGATGTATCGCGTTGTTCCCCTCAGGGCAATCAGCCCGGCGGAGATTGTTGCGACACTCAACTCGCTTCCGGCGGTTGAATCGGTAACCGTAAAATCGTGACCGGTCGGATCGCAATGGGAGACAAATTGGACAACATCGACCAAGCTCGTATTCACCCCGATCAAAGTCAAACCGGGCGATTGATCATGGCTGCACGTGGTGGGGATGCCGATGCGCTCGGTGAGTTGTTGTCGAAGTACCGGAGATACTTGGTGTTTCTGGCTCGCAGTGGACTGCACAAGCATCTTCAAGCCAAAGCGGACCCGTCGGATATCGCGCAGGAGGTCTGTTTGGCGGCACACGGCAACATTGGGGACTTCCGTGGCGAATCTCCCGAACAGTTTGCGGCTTGGCTAAGACGAATTCTGACCAACACGTTGGCGATGCACATTCGTCGCTACCTCGGCACAGACAAACGCGACGCCCGACTCGAAAAAAACCTGAATCAAAGCATCACGAATGCTTCCGGGTTTCTGCAGTCCTATCTCGCTGCCGATGTCACTTCGCCCAGCCAACAGTTCGCTCGCAACGAAGCATTTTTGCAGTTAGCAACGGCTCTGGAAACGCTGCCGGAGGAGTACCGTCAGGTGATTGTGCTACGGCACGTGGAAGGGCTGCCCTTTAGCGACGTTGCCCGCATGATGAATCGCACTGTCAACAGCGTCGAGAAATTGTGGGTGCGTGCGCTCGGAAAACTGAAGTTGTCGGTAGGTGATTCATGACGACCTCGGAAGAACGTGAAGATCTTGTCGTGATCGCGGTGAAAGAGTACATGCAGTTGCTGGACGCTGGCAGTGCTCCGTCGCTGGAGAGCTTCCTGCGATCACACGGCGAAATCGCAGAAGACCTGAAGCCATCGTTGGAAGGCCTGGCCCTGGTGCATCGAGCAGGCGAAGCTTCCAGTCCAGGCTCGCATCAGGGCATCGGCGAGTCACCCGAAGAAGTGCTAAGCGGCAAGCCGATTGGCGACTTTCAAATCATCCGTGAAATCGGCCGCGGGGGAATGGGAGTCGTGTACGAGGCGACACAACTGTCGTTGAATCGACGCGTGGCGCTGAAGGTACTGCCTCTGGCAAGCGGCCTTGACGAAGTCCGACTGCAGCGGTTTCGAAACGAAGCAAACGCCGCGGCGACATTGCACCACACTAACATCGTGCCCGTCTACGCTGTCGGTAGCGACCGGGGCGTTCACTTCTACGCGATGCAGTTGATTGACGGGATCACACTTGCAGAATTGCTGACCAACATTCGTGCATCCGAGCGCGGTGGTCAAGCTACTGAAACATCGACCAACTCTTCGGGCGCTGCACTGGATCGACAAGAATCGGTTTCTGTTTCCGCAGCCGATCGCGAAACCGCTGTCAGACAAACGACAGAATTTAATACGGACTATTCGCGGCGATCGGACTACTACCGCAACGTCGTCCGGATGATTCATCAGGCTGCACTGGCTATCGACCACGCTCATCAGTACGGAGTCATTCATCGTGACATCAAACCCGCGAACCTGCTGCTTGACGCTGTGGGAAAGATCTGGGTAGCCGATTTTGGTTTAGCACAGGTACAGGCCGAACAATCCAGTCTGACTCGCACTGGAGATCCAATGGGCACATTGCGGTACATGAGCCCCGAACAGGCAACAGGGCGCCGGGCGGAGCTTGACCATCGCACCGACATCTATTCACTGGGCGTGACGTTGTACGAGCTGCTTACGTTAAGGCCGGCGATTGCCGATGGTGGCTATCACGTAATGCTCAACTACGTCGCTCATACGGAACCCCCGGCACCACGTGTCATCGCGGCAGACCTGCCGATCGAACTGGACACAATCGTTCGCAAGGCAAGCGCCAAGATTCCTTCGGAACGTTATGAGACGGCGGCTGCACTGGCCGCGGACCTTCAGGCGTGGCTGGACGACAAACCGATCGCAGCGAAGCCACCAAATCTCGCTGAGCGTTTAGCAAAATGGCGCCGTCGAAATGGCGGGTTGGTCGCTGCCGTCAGCGCCGTGTTGCTGCTAGCGACCGTTGGCCTGGCAATTACGAGTATGGTGATATGGAATCAAAAAGAGCAGACATCGGAAGCCCTGGAGCGAGAAACCGTGCAAAGAATGCTTGCTGAGCAGCGCTTCGAACAGGCGCGGCGCGCGGTCGATACCTTCAGTCGTTTGAGTGAGACTGAATTGTCGCATCGGGGCAATATGCAGGACCTGCGGCGGAGCTTTCTCGAAACTTCTATGGCGTTCTATCAAGACTTTCTCGAACAACGTGCTGACGACTCGGAACTCTCCAGCGAACTGCTAGCAACTCGCGACCGCGTCCGCCTAGTCGTGGAAGAGTTGCGAATTTTGGATAGCATCGAGTCCCTCGTGCTCATCCGCGACAAACGCGTGGCCGCCGAAATTCAGATCTCGCCAGAAACGGCGTCGGCGGTGTTGGATGCAATCGATCAATTCGACAGCCAGCGGGAGTCGTTGACGAATCAGTTCATCGGAGGTCTGCAGGACGAGAACCTCGAAATGACTGAACTACTCAAGAGTCTTGATCAGTCCACACAAGCACTGGTTTCGCCAAGTCAGCAAGAACGCCTCCGTCAAATCGTGCTGCAGCGTCACCTGCCGCACTCGTTTAAATCGTCGGAAGTCATCAGCAAACTGGCGCTTACCACCGAACAGGTCGAGCAAATCGACAGAATCATCGAAGAAACGGCACCTCGTGGCGAGCGTCGCCCACCGGGCAGTTTCCCACCGCAAAGAGTGCTTGGTCCTGATGCCAGAGGCGGCCCCGGACGTGAGGGTCCGGGATTTGGCGGACCTCCACGCTTTGGCGGTCCTTTTCGTTTTGATGGCCCCGGCGGCCCAAATCATCGTAATCACCCACCGGATCACGAACAGCTCACTGCGGCGACAGTGAACACCGTCCGGCAAATCATGGATGTCCTCACGCCGTCACAACGCCACGCGTGGGACGCCCTGATTGGAGAACCGTTTCCACCGAGCAAGTAAAAATCTGCGCGACTCGTCGACGTCCATACCGTCAATTCGCGTCGGTCGCGGCACGCGCTTTTACTTACCGTTAACAAAGATCGTCATGTACTTCATTCAAGAACTAATCAACGACAGTGCTTACGAGGAATGATACCTTCCCACGAGACGCAGCGGTGAAGATTGTTCTCAGCGCTGCGAAACTCACGGACCTCGGGAGGAAGTCGCTTGCAATCCTTGCAAAGATGTCTCGCGTGCCCCTTGCCACTAAACATCTCATTGGCCCGAAAGCTCTGGCAACACCAACAGAAATGTCCTCGCCGCGTACGCTTTCTGCTTTTTCGCTTGGCGTGTTTTGGCACGGGATCGAAATACGTTAGGTTGCTACTGGACGAAGCCGATCGAGGAATTGAAAGGAGTGCCACTCATCATTGAGCGCGCGCCGCAGCTGCTGGTCAAGTGAAGCGGCGGTTGACAGTGTCCTTTGAAACGATTTGGAATCAATCAATTCGCGCTCGGCGAGAAAATTGGCAAAGTGATCGATAGCGATCAACGTTGCGGGCGCCTTGAAACGATCGAACGCCATGAATCCCAAGAGCGACGCCAAGTGTTCATCGAGTTTTCGCTGCGGTACGCCGTCAAGATAATCCTGCATCTGCAGTTTGTCCCTGCTGAGTGTATTGAACACTAAACCCCGCAATTCGTCGGCTGCGGAGAAGCTGATGGAACGCTGAGTCGCTAACCAACCGACGAACTCATAGCCCAACAAATATCGATTGCGAATCGCTTTTCTCGATGTGCCCAGTAACTGGTCACGTTGCCAATCCTTGGCTTGTTGGCCGGCCGAGCAGAGCACGATCTCGCGACGGATATCGACCACCTCCTTGTCCATGTTAGCGTCGAGCTTTCTCAGCTCATGCTCCATAACACGAATTGCCTCGTCGGTCGCGTCAGAGCGAATACACTCGCGAACGTGTTTGAAGAGCGCAAAATGAAAGATCTCATCAACCGCCCAGGGCATCAATTCCTTTTCATCCATGCAGCGAAATCCGGCCGCTGCCAAAGCGTCTGCTGCCGGCTCCAGATCGGCCAAACGGAGCATCGAGACCGTTCCATAAAACGCCTCCCCCGTCTCAGTCATTTCGCCGGCGTCTTGCGCGACAACACGATCGATCCGCTCCGCATCGTCAATTGTCAGATAGTAAGCGACCCGGCTGCGTAAAAACCAGTGAAATCCCGTCTGATACAGATCACGATGATCTTCCGCCAAAAACTCCAACAATTCGACATAACGGCTCGATTCGCACTTCGACTCGGCTTCAAAGACGGCTTCAGGGAAGAGCGCCTCCCGCCATTCTTCATCCATTCCTCCTGACACGGCAACACGCGTCATTTCAACACGTTCGTTCCCGGCGGCGTTTAGGTACTGTTCCCACCATTCTTGGATTTCCGCGTTTTCCTTACGATCGACTCTCGATTCACCGTCGAGTTCGTCACCAAACCAACCACCGGCGAACTCATCGACTCGAGGCTCCACGAATAGAACTTTCTCACCGGCATTCTTCGTCCGCATTTTCTGTCGTTTTTCTTTCGCCACCGCGCGGCGTTTGCGGTCGCGTTTACGTTGATCCTTCCGCTCTTTTTTGCTCCGCACCACGACAGAACCCCCTGAGTCGACCATGATTCCAGATGCAGCCACTATACCAAAGCTGGGGCTGATTCCGAAGCGTTTCTCTACCGGCGACTACAATCACTTGCCCAAACAACTGGCCGATTTGAGTTGAACGTCGCGTTGCCGATTCCATTTGATGGTTGGGGCAACATGGAAGTTGATTTTCTAGAT
>JANQJJ010000143.1 GCA_028281725.1 Pirellulaceae bacterium
AGGCCTGCTGATCCGTACGGGAACCAAACTGTATCTGGTCGGTGACGGATAGAGATAAGCCGTCACGCGGGAGATAGCTGGCGCGTCTCCTGGCGTGCATCACGCTCCGCCGTAATGATGGCCCGAAGAGACGATGGCTAGAAAAACGCCGCAGCTGCTTCCCTCAGCGATGCCCAGTCATCCCGAGTATTGTGTGGGCGCCCGAGCTACCGGGACCGGCGTTTTTTGCGAAATCTGCCCTTGGGAGATTCCCGCACGCGGCCGCCGGTCACCACGACACCCTCGGAGCGAAGCTGAGCTGTTTGCTTGGGGACGTTGCATGGCGGTAGTTTGCCACTGGAGTACACGACGCGCCACCAGGGTACTTTCAGTTTCGTTTTCGACAGAAAACTTCCTGCGGCTCGCGGTGCGTCAGGACGTCCGGCGCGGGCTGCAATGTCACCAAAGCTGACGACTTCTCCCTCGGCCAATTCGGCGACGGCAAGCGTCAGTCGCTGCTCAAATGTGGAAGCCATCGATCGTCACTCGGTTCTGCTGAGGTCTATCGAATCGCCTGTTCGGCCGGGCCATCACGGCGCAGTTCGGCATACAGATTCTGGATTACCGGTCTGAGATATATCCGAGGATTGGCGTGTGGACGTGTCTCCAGCAAGCAAGCTTGAGCCGCTTGGGGTGTCATGTTGCGGAACCGCACCAACCACCAAAGTACAATGGTCGCGCTTCTGGCCCGCCCAGCCTTGCAATGGACGTACGTGCAGCCCCCGTTCCTTGCGTGTCGCTCAATGAACTCGGCGCCGCGCTCGACAAACTCGGCCGAGGGATGATTGAAATCGACCGTCGGGAGCCAGAGCTGTTCGATACCGACCCGATCGTACTCGGCTTGGGGGCCGGGATACTCCTCGCACATATTGACTACGCCCGTGACGCCGACCTCTTTGAGCCGCTGCGCGTCGCGCTGGAAGGGCATCGCGCCGAGGATCAAGTGGTCGTCAAGACGATCCCACCACCTCCGCACCTTCAGGACACGTCCTAGCAAAAAATTATAGGCCAAGGTGGGGCGATAGATGGTATGTGCTAACCAGCGTTGCATGTCAGCAGTCTGCCGTCAGGCGGTACCGGCTGGGTTAAAGTATTCCGGTTCCGCTCCCGACTTCCATTTGATGTTGCACCCGATACTGGGCTTCTGGGGCTCGGGGATCGGACTGCCAGTCAGCATGGCGTCGATCGCTGCTCTCAGGTCTTTGCCGTCGGCGGTGCCTTGATTGGGCCGAGAATCATCCAGCTGACCGCGGTAGACCAGTTTGAGATCGGCGTCAAAAAGAAAGAAATCTGGCGTGCATGCCGCGTGATAGGCCTGAGCAACCGCCTGGGATTCATCGTAAAGGTAGGGGAAGAGATATCCCTGCTCGGCCGCCTCCTTTTTCATCAACTCGGGCGAGTCGTCCGGGTAGGCGGCTACGTCGTTGCTGCTGATTCCCACAACCGCAACATCCTTCGGCAGGTAATCACCGGCAAGCCTTGCCAGTTCAGGAGCCACATGTTTTACGAACGGGCAGTGATTGCATATGAAGCTGACGAGCAGGCCCTTTTTTCCACGAAAGTCATCTCGCGACACAGTTTTGCCGTCGAAGTCGGGCAGCGAAAAATTGGGCGCTTCGGTTCCAAGTGGTAGCATTGTACTGGCGGTGCGAACCATGGTTTCTCTCCCTGATTAGGATCCCGAAAAACTATTCCGTACGGCTGGTGATTTCTAACAAGTGGTAGCCGAACTGAGTCTTCACCGGACCGTGGACGGTACCCAGCTCGCCACTGAAGACGACTTCATCGAACTCTTTGACCATTTGTCCGGGGCCAAATTCACCGAGATCGCCTCCGTTACTGCCGGACGGACAGGTCGAATGCTCTTTGGCCACATCCGCGAAGTCTGAGCCGGCCTCGATTTGAGACTTGAGTTCCTCACACTTTGCTTCGCTATCGACGAGTATATGCCGCGCGCCTGCTCTTGCCACTGGATGGTCCCTTCTTCTTCAAACCTTGGATTTACAAGTCTCAACGCTCACCACTGTAAACGGCCCTTACGTCCTGCAAAAGGGGGCCACTGAAGCGTGACTGGCGTCAGACACGATCAAACATCGCGGCAGGCCTTGATCTTCTTATTCATGTAGGCCGGAAAGAACAGGGAGTGATGCTCGATACGTCCCGATGGTAGGAACCAAATTGCTCAACTAATCTAAATGGTTTAAAGTGTCAGGGACGCACCGTCAGGTGTTATGGTGAACTGTTCTAACGTCGGAGTGAAACTATGCCCGGTCGACATTGTTCTCTCGTCTTGTCTGTGTCGGCGCTCGCGCTGTCGCTGATGCTTCCTATGGACAGCTCGATTGCTCATGATGCCCTACCGGACGGAACCTGGAAGTGGACCAGCGAGATTGGCGGCGAAACGATCCATAGCGTGCTTAGGCTGGAGTCTGACGGGAAGAAGCTGACCGGCACCTATCAAGATCAGAACTTCCAAGTCCCGGTCGAGAACGGTGAGGTCGACGGAATCAACGTTTGGTTCGAAATTAACATCCGTCCGGATGATCAAGTTGTACTTGTCAAGTTTAGCGGCGAGCTTTCGGATTCGGAGCTTGCCGGTTCTGTCGAGATCTATGTCGACGGTCAGGAATCAGGCGAATACGACTGGACGGCGAATCGTTCCGTAGAGATCGAGGATGTGCTTGGTACGTGGAACTTCGTCTACACCGCTCCTGACGGGGTCGAGTACAAACCGGTTTTGGTGTTGGCAAGCGACGAAGGGACTTTGGTCGGCACGATCAGCAACGGCGAGAAGTCGGGAGCCGTCGACGCGCTGGAACTGAACGAGCATCAATTGACATTCGAATACACGATCGATTACCAAGGCAAGGATTTGCATTTGAGATACCTCTGCAAGCCTCGCGGAAACAAGATGTTTGGTACGCTGGAATACGACGTGGACGGCAACACGGGCGACTTTGCCATTGCGGCGACTCGAAGTCAGGCTGGCCAGAACCTCCAGCCTCTGCTGGGCACATGGAAATTCAGCTTCTCAGGACCCGACGGTGTGCAGCGTTCACCCGTCTTGAAGCTCTACGCAGATCGTGACCAGTTGAAAGGAAAACTGAGTGACGACGACTTTGAGTTGGAGATCGATCAGATGAAGGTCTCCGGCCGTGAAGTCAGTTTTGTCTTTACTCGGAAACACGAAGATGTCTCTGTCGACGTGCGCTGGACTTGCGAGCTGGATGGCAACACGATGACAGGCCAGCTTGAGTTCGATGCCGATGGCAACACCGGCAGCATTGAGATCGCCGGCAAGCGACAGTAGTCCGATTCCCACCCGTCTGCCGGCGATGCACCAGGAAGCCCAAGTCCAGGAACTGGTCCTGGCGGCTCGTCAAACTAAACCAGGGCAAGTCAGACCGATATGCAGATAGCAATAGATAGGTTTCCAAAAATCCATCGACTGGTTTTTTTCTCGCTGGCGTTGTGGTTAGGCGGACATGCTGCGGCGATGGCCGCCGAGCCGCCTGGAGAAGCGTATATCTACAAGACGGTCGCGGGCCGTGAGCTGAGAATCTACGTGACCAAACCCGCCGACTGGTCCGCCGGAGATTCTAGACCCGCCATCGTTTTCTTTCACGGTGGCGGTTGGGTCGGTGGGGCTCCCGGTCAATTTACCGAACATGCGAAGTATTTCGCGTCGCGCGGGCTCGTCTGTTTTCAGTGCGAATATCGACTGCTGGATCGCCAAAGCAAGGAACCACCGACGAAGTGTGTCGAAGATGCTAAATCGGCCATGCGTTGGGTAAGAATGCGAGCGAGCGAATTGGGGGTCGCCCCGAATCGCATCGCGTCGGCTGGAGGATCTGCGGGCGGGCACTTGGCCGCTTTCGTCGGCATAGTCGATGGCGGCGATGCGGCGGACGACGACCTGGCGGTGTCCGCCAAGTCCAACGCGATGATATTATTTAACCCTGTATATGATAACGGGCCGGGTGGATGGGGCGCTACGAGAGTCGGAGACCGAACTCAGGAGTTTTCTCCGTTGCACAACCTGTCCGAAGATGATCCGCCGTCGATTGTTTTTCTCGGAACCGACGATCAGCTTATTCCGGTGGCGACCGCACAGAAGTTTCTCAAGCGGTGCCGGTCGCTGGGGATCGACAGCCAGCTGCACACCTACGAAGGCCAACCGCATGGTTTCTTTAATTTTGGTAAGGATGGTGGACGTTGGTATTTCGAGACGGTAACGGCAGCCGATCAATTCCTTTCCAAGCTCGGCTGGACGTCCGGCTCGCCCACGCTGGTTAGGCCGACCGCCGACAATCAGACTTTGGACAAGTAGTCCTTTCTGCCCCATCGCTTGCTGGAGACTTCCCGCGTGGAGTCGATTCAACCATGAAAAAAGGCTCTCTGCATACGCGCTGGACCGGCCCCATGATTGCCTTGGGCGCGTCGGTTTTGTTGAACATTCTGCCTGCTGTTTCGGCGCAGGAACCGGCGTCGCCGGTAGCTGAGAATGTCGTTTTGATTACGCTCGACGGCCTGCGTGGCGAGGAAGTGTTTACGGGAGCGGATCAACGTCTGATGATCAAGGAATTGGGGGTGGCAGACCCTGAGCAACTGCGGCGCCGATACTGGCGCGAGTCTCCCGAGGAGCGCCGAAACGCGCTAATGCCGTTTCTCTGGGGCCGAGTTGCCGCCGAGGGTTGGATTGCTGGAGATGTCGATCGAGACAGCATCGTTACCGTGACCAACGGCAAGTATTTTTCTTACCCGGGATATAGTGAATTACTCACCGGATTTGCTGACGACGCGATTGATTCCAACGCCAAGAGATACAACGAGAATCAGACGGTTCTCGAATGGCTGAACAATCAACCGGAGTTTCGTGGAGCCGTTACAGCCTATTGCTCTTGGGATGTTTTCCCGTACATCATCAATGATCGCCGCAGTCGCGTGGGAGTGAACGCTGGCTGGTCTCGGTTGACTGTTGGTGATCCAACTCGTCTGCAGGTGCTGAATTTTGCGGCGGAGAATCTCTTCCATCAATGGGATGGTGTGCGCTATGACGTTTTTACCACCTCGGGAGCACTAGAGGCCATGCGATCGGCTGCGCCGCGGGTCTTGTATGTCTCGTTGGGCGAGACCGATGACTGGGCACACGCGGGGCGATACGATCGATATCTGCTGTCCGCCGAGCAAAACGATCGGTTCATTCGGCAGTTGTGGGATTCCGCGCAGCAGATTCCTCAGTATCGCGATAAGACGGCGTTTCTGATAGCGACCGACCACGGACGGGGTGACGGACGGGAGGGCTGGAAGAGTCATGGTAGCAACCTACCGGGATCGGAGCGAATCTGGTTAGCCGCGTTTGGAGCCGGCATCGCCGCGCGCGGCCAAGACGAAGGGGGCCGCTTTGAGCAGGCCCAAGTCGCCGCGACCGTTGCTGCCGTGCTCGGCTTCGACTTCCAGAGGTCCGATGCGCGGATCGCAGCGCCATTGCCGGTGCTGGCCGTCGGTGGCTCGCCGTGATGGCCGCCGCGCTGGGCGAGGTGTGCGGCGCGCCACCGAAGTCGTGGACGCGTACTGCTACGTGTTAAAGTCTCGTCGTTTCCTCTACTCGCTCGGAAATCCTCCGTCCGATCTCCAGTGAAGCGGTGGCAGCGGGGCTTGGGGCATTGCATACATGCACCATGCGTCGATCGGTGACCCACAAGAAGTCGTCCACCATCGTTCCGTCCTGCGCTATGGCCTGAGCGCGAACCCCGGCGCGGCATGGGCGGAGATCTTGACTTTCGATCTTGGGAATCAGCCTTTGCAGTGCCCGCACAAAGGCACCCTTGGAAAGGGAGCGGTGGATCTCACCGAGTCCCATCTTCCAGTGGCGCGACGCCAGCTTGAGAAAACCGCCGTAGCTGAGTGATTCAGCCAGTTCGCGCAGGCGAATCGTACCCCATGAGTAGCCTTCGCGAGCCAGCGCAAAGACTGCGTTGGGTCCGCACTCGACTTCACCAGATACCATGCGGGTGAAGTGCACACCCAGGAACGGAAACTTGGGATCGGGAACGGGATAGATCAAATTGCGACATAGACTTCGCCGGTCCTCCTTCAGTTCGTAGTATTCGCCACGAAACGGCACGATTTTGGCCGGAGAGGACAGACCGGCGAGTTTCACCAGGTGATCGCTGTACAATCCACCGCATGTCACCAGGAAACCTGTTTGAAACGTCGTCTGCTCGGTCGCCACGTTCACATGCGAGGCAGTGGAATCGATTCGCACGACACGCTGCCCCATCTCGATTCGGTGGCCTTTTGCTCTGAGTAGCTCCGCCAGTCTGCGGCAGACCGCAGGGTAATCCACGATGCCGGATTCGGGGACGTGAATCGCCCGGACGCCGGAAGCGTGTGGTTCGCGTTCCGCGATTTCATCCTGGTCAATCATCCGGCATCGGATACCGTTTTCCAGCCCTCGCTCGTGAATCGCTTCCAGTCGCGGAACTTCCTCTTCGTCCACGGCCACGATGATCTTTCCGCAGATGTCCAGTCGTATTGACTCCGTTTGGCAGAACGCCACCATCATTTGTCTACCGGCGTGGCAAGTGATCGCCTTGAGCGACCCTGGTGTGTAGTAAATGCCCGAGTGGAGAACTCCAGAGTTTCTTCCCGACTGATGGGCAGCCAGATCGCTTTCCTTCTCGAGTAGACAGATTTTTGCATCGGGAAAGCGATTGGCGAGTTGCCAAGCCGTTGCCAGTCCGACGATGCCGCCGCCAACAACCAAGAAATCAGAGGGTGAGTTTGGCATGGAGCTTAGCTGATGGGTAGTGAGTAATCGAGGCTGGACCATATCGGGCCGGCTTATCGACCGGCAACCGTGGCGGCGGCCAGTTTTGCTAGAACCGCCAGATTAGCGGGATTAGTACTAGCGCGATCGTACCAACAATCAGGCTCAGCGGTAGACCGGCGCGAAGGTAGTCGCGCGGACGATAGCCTCCCGGCCCCATGACCATCAGATTGGTCTGATAACCGATGGGCGAGATGAAGCTCAGTGAGGCGGCCAGCGTCACTGCCATGATGAACGGTCTGGGACTGACATCGAGCTGACTGGCCAGACTGAGGGCAATGTAGAACATCGTCGCCGCCACCGCCACGTTGCTAATCATCTCGGTGAAGCAGACGGTGATCGCAAAGATCACCACCAACCCCATGTAGGGATTGGTCCCAACAGAATTGATCAGGAATACGGCGACCGTCTGATCGGCCCCGCATTCGTTGACGGCCCGACCGACGCCGATCGCAGCGCCGACGGTCAACAGCATTGGCAAGTCGATGGCCCGCCGCGCATCGGCGACCGATACGCAGCGCGTGATGACTAACGTCAGGGCCGCAACCAGGATGGCGACCGACGGCGAGAGGAGGGAACCGGACCAGCCAAGCCATTTGAACAAGGGCATGAGGAAAAGCCATGCGATCAGCCCCAGCGTGATAGCGCAGGCAAGCAACATTTTATCGTGCCGCCTGCCTACACTATCTTCGACACTGCTTACCAAGTAAAAGTCGGGGCGATTGCGGAAACTACGGACGAAGCCTTGCTGCGTCTGAAGAAGCAGGGTGTCCCCCGCGGAGAGCTCGATGTCACCAATCTTGGTCGGAAGACGTTCTCCGTTGCGATGGACCGCAACGACGGCCGCTCCATAGAACTGCCGAAAGTTGGCTTGACGAATGGTCGTGCCGACTAGCGGGGACGAGGGACTGAGGACCACCTCCACTAACGATCGCGAGTCCGCCTTTTCTGGAGAGATTTCATAATTGATATCTGCCGCCGGCACGAGCCCAGGAATCTTCTCCAGGTCGATGATCGTGGCCACCACGCCGGTAAAGACCAGCCGATCATTCTGGCGTATACGATCCGATGGCGAGACCGGCGCTATGACGTCGTTTCCGCGACCAATTTCAATCAGGAATAGTCCAGGCAGATGTCGCAAGCCGCCTTCTTCGACTGTTTTGCCTGTCAATGAGCAACCAGGTGTGACCAGCATTTCCACCAAGTACTCTCGCCGCTGCTCATCCAGGCTATCGAGCAACTCGGTTCGGTTGGGCATCAGTCGACGCGAGAGGAAGATCAACAGCAAAGTGCCGGCTAATGCACAGGGGATGCCTACCCAGGAGATATCGGTCAGGCCCATCGGCTGCAGCTGGTCCTGCCGGGCCATTAACCACTGCCGCGGATACTGCCTGGCTAGTTTGGCAACCGATGGCGAAAGCTGCTCATCGGTTAACCCACCTCGCTCGGCGGCTGCCAACTCGTCAACCTCCCGCGCCACGTCCTGCAATCTGCCATTGATAACAAAGTTCGTACTCGTACCTACCAACGTGCACGTGCCACCGAGTATCGCTAGATAGCTGATCGGCAGCAGAAGCCGGGAGGGGGTCACGTGGCGTTGACGGCACCAACTAATCACCACCGGAAGCAGCATGGCGACGATGGCCGTGTTCAATAGGAAAGCGCTGCTCACCACCAACACCCCCGACAGACGTGCTAGCGCTCCGGTTTCGGTTTTGACGTTGCCTAGCAGCCTTCTGCCAATGGAATCGAGGACGCCTGTGTTTCGAAGTGCCGACGAAACAATCAGTAGACCCGCGATGGCGATGACGGCCGGATTGGCATACCCCTGCCAGGCCTGCTCGGGGCTCAGCAATCCAAATAACACAAAGATCGCAAGCGCCGCACTAAACAATACTTCTGTCGGCGCGTTCCGCCTTAGCTGTAGCGTCAAGAAAACCACTACGATGGCGGTTAGGGCTAGAATTTGCTGGGCAGTTGAATTCACAAGAGTTCGTTGAAGTAAGTCTGCAGTTGGATTCTTGGCTTTCCGCTCCCAAGATCGACGAAATCACCCCATTCAGCATAATCGTAATCGGCCGTGTGGCCGACAACGTCACTATGAAACTTCAACAATGCAGGATCCCAATAGCCGCAAGGAGGCAATTCAGCGATCTCGGCAAATTGGCCGGACAGGCAAGGCAGGTTGAATCGATAAGCTTTTCTACTGACATAGACTGGGCCGGTCACCCAAGAAACGACAACGCCCGATGGATTCGGCTCCATCCGATCCCAATCAAACGACTCAAGTCAACCTACCCATCCAGCCACCATGAAGTGCCTGTCGCTCGAGCATGCTCCTGAGCTTCCAGCGCATTTCGACCGGAACGCTCGGCAGACGCCGGGAGATCCGGAACAGGAGGATAACACGATGAAACTCTGTCTCGCCCGCCTCGTGATGCCCGTGGCCTTGGCAACCCTGCTCGCCTGCGGATTTAGCTCAACGGCGATCGCCCATGATCTGCCGAGCAACGAGTACGCCTACAGAAATCTCTTCATGGACTGCCTAGGCACGGCGGAAGTTCGCTCCACGGAACCGGAGCGTGAACAAGACGCACAGCGCTGGGTTTGTCCCTTCGCCTCGTTAAGCTCCGAATGGGCCCTATTCCATCGGGCTAGTGACCCAGCCCTGTTTGCCTTCCATGCCAGAAATTGGCTCTCGCAACTGAGCAGCCGTCTCCAAGAGGGGACTGGTGATGCTGGCAGCAGCCGCGGAGAGGCCGTTGCCATAGCGCTGCCCGATCTGGGGCGACCACCCAGGCCCAGGGTGACTCCCCAGCCGCGTTTGCCCGCCAGTCGAAGCTTGGCGAAGCGACGATTCGTGGAAGATTACATGCCCTATGACTTGTCCATTCGCGATTGGCGGTTCGGTCAGTTCTCGTTTCAAGGACCGGTAGGAATGGAACGTCGAGACTACGTAAACGCCGAGATTTCCAGCGCCGAGCAACTACCGTTAGTTTTCAATTCGGTCGAGATTTCCGACTCAGTCGATGCGGACACCCCCGCTAGTGATCTTGCCCCGTCGCCCGAGGCCATCGCACTGGGTCGATTCCTGCAGTCGCTCGAAGAGATCCACTGTGTTGGTGCCGCAGAGTTGATCGAGCTGCCGCTGATCGAGCGGGCAAGCTACGCGGCTAAGGCTGGACTGGAGCGGGCCGTCTCAGCCGCTGGCGAGATTCTCGTCTCGAGCCTCATGCCGGTTCTGACACCATCCAAACCGAGCGAGCCACTGTTTGCCGAGCCTCTCTATTTGGTTTATGACGTACAGGGAGGGCTGATGCTGGTTCCCGCCGTCGACGCAAAACAGGGGATCCGATCCGCTGTCCTTGCTGCGGAACCAATCGCTGGGAACGAGAACTGGTCGGACGTAGGTCAGTCGCTTCGTTCCACTGGCCAGAAGGTACTCGACGGACTTTTAGGGGTGACGAGCCGGCGGCTGGAGACACTCGGTTCCCAGCTCATCGACTGGTCGCATCACATCAATGGATTCACCGCAGACAGGCTCGCAAGTCGTAGCGGCGAGGTAAGATAAGCTCGCAAAAAAACCGGTACGACTACGGGAAGTCGCACCGGCTCAAAGCTCCAAGCTGAAAACTCTCGGGTGTACGGCAAGAGGCCAAGCGGTCAGTTGATTACGTTGGCATCGAAGTTGACCTCAGCCAAGGCGGCAACGGCGGCTTCGGCATCGAATTCACCATTGAGCTTAAGCTCAACGACCCGCTCCTTGATTTCGCCTTCCGGAGTGCCTTCTGGCTGCTCGGCCAATTGAACGTCTTCCACACCTGGCTGAGCGGCAAGCGTTTCCTTGACTTTAGGCCAGCAGGAATAAGGGCACTGCATGCCGGGCACGCTGACGCTCTTGTCCGCTACAAAGCGAATGATCTCGGGTTGGGATGTAGAAGCGGAATCCTCGGATTCTGCCTCCTCACTGTGCTCATCGCCTTCGTCACCGTGATCGTGATCATCATGGCCTTCGTCCGCGTCGGTTGCACCGCTGCTCGAAGGAGGAAGATCGGGAACGGTCTCGGTAGGCCCACCGCATCCGACAGTGAAAGCACAGATGGCCATGAGGGACAAAGCTAACCAACGCATTTGTTATTCTCCAGATAGACTGAGACTAGCGAAAAACGCCCGAATCCGACGTTCGGGCTCCAGGTGGGATGGTGTCTCGAAGTGTGACGTGCCCTGTTAGTTTAGGTGGATCGCCAACTATTTCAATGACTCTATCCCGAGTGGCCATGACAAATGGACCAATAACCTTAGACCGCATGCCCTGGCCGAATATTCCCCACCAGTTCACAAACCGCGTGCGGCCAACTGCACGGCCAGCTGAATGGCTGCAAACAGGCTGTGTGGCCGAGCTTTGCCTTGCCAGGCAATGTCGAACGCCGTCCCATGGTCCACACTGGTCCGCAGGACACTGAGTCCGAGCGTTGTGTTGACGGCCGAGTCGAAAGCCAGTGCCTTGACTGGGATATGTCCTTGATCGTGGTACATACAGACAAACGCGTCGGTCTCTTGGCGCCGCCCAGGTAGGAAGGCGGAGTCGGGCGGCAGCGGTCCAGCGACCGAAATTCCGCGGCGTCGGGCCTCCTCGATCGCCGGCAAGATGTGTTGCTCCTCTTCGCGCCGGCCGAATAGTCCGTTCTCTCCAGCGTGAGGATTCAGGCCACAGACGACCAGGTGGGGTTCACGCCGGCGAATCTTTCTGAGCGCGTCGGCCGTCAGCTCGATCGTATCGAGCACACGTTCGGCAGTTATCAAGGCGGGGACCTCAGCATAGCCAACATGGACCGTGACGAAAGAACAGGTAATCTCCAGAGAGTACTGCATCATGCACCACCGCTGGGCATGAGCCCGCTGGGCGAACATCTCGGTGTGCCCCGGGTAGTGGATACCCGCGGCGCGGAGTGCCTCTTTGTTGATGGGGGCTGTCGTGACGGCATCCACCTGCTCTGCCAGCGCCGCGCTAATCGCCGCTTGAATGTAGTCGTAGCTTGCCTGACCGCACGCCGCGCTGACTTGCCCGGTGGCGAATGCTTCCGTGGTCAGTCGACGGAGATCGATGATGGCCGAGGAATCACTCTTCGTGCCACTGGCAAATTGCTCTTCACTAAGCAGCGTCACTTCTGGCATGGGAAGGCCAATGACGTTTGCACAGCGCGTCAAGATTTCCGCGTCCCCGAAGACCACGAGGTGGCACAATTCATGCAAGCTGGGATCTGCCAGTGCGCGCAAGATTACTTCGGGGCCAATCCCCGCCGGATCCCCCATGGTGAGTGCGATCGTGGGCTTCTTCATCGTGCCTCTAAGTGGCCAGACCATAGCAATCAGAAACTCAGGCTAGTGGTCTGTCAAAGCTTAATCTTTGGGTCGGGTAAAGGGGTCAGGAGTCAATTGTGCAGATTTGGGTAAAGGGGTCAGACCCCAATAGTGCAAAGCACCCGAAGGGCCGTTCCGGCTATTGGGGTCTGACCCCTTTACCCAAATCTTTAGTGTTGA
>JANQJJ010000199.1 GCA_028281725.1 Pirellulaceae bacterium
AAGAAGTACCAGCGAAGCGCGTCGGCTCCATGGTTGTCGAATATTTCCTGAGGACTGCGATAATTGCGCAGCTGTTTCGACATTTTTCCAATCTTGGAAACGTAGTCCGAACCGAGTGCCTCGCGGGCTTCTTCCTCGGTCAAAAAGCGTTGTTTTCCGTCTTTACTTTCATACCACTCGGCCAGCATGAGTCCGAGGACGATACAGTTCCTGAACGGATGCGGAAAATCCTGTCTGAGCAAGCCGTTGCCGGAGTCTTGGCTCATAAGCATCGTGCTGATCGCGAGCTGACTGTAGAACCAGCCGCGAGTTTGATCGATGGCCTCGCTGATGAAGTCTGCCGGGAACTCCGATTGGAAATGCTCTGCTCCCTGATGCGGATAACCCCACTGCGCAAAAGGCATGGCGCCGGAGTCGTACCAGCAGTCGATGACTTCGGGCACGCGATGCATGGTGGCGCCGGATGCAAATGGCGAATCGTAAGTGATGGCATCAATGTAGGGTTTGTGGACCTTGAGATCCTCGGCCAACTCTGGATTCTCTTGCTTCGCCTTGTCCCACACCTCGGTACCGCGCACCCCCGGTTTTCCGAGCAGTTCTGCGTAGCTGCCAACCGCTTCACGTTTGCCTGTTTTGGGGCACTCCCAAATCGGCAGTGGCGTGCCCCAGTACCGTTCGCGCGACAGCGCCCAGTCCACGTTGCTCTGTAAAAAGTTACCGAACCGTCCATCGCGGATGTTCTCCGGCAACCAGCCGATTTTGGAATTGTTCTCCAACATCCGGTCGCGGAACTCCGTGGTGCGAATAAACCAGCTTTCGCGTGGATACTGGATCAGAGGATCTTCCTCGGCACGCCAGCAGAATGGATAGTCGTGCAGGTACTGGTCCAGCAACAGCAGGCGTCCGCTTTCTTTGAGCTCTCGCACGATCGCCTTGTCTGCATCCTTGACCCAAACGCCTTCGTGCTGAGGAACATCCGCCGTGAATTTGCCATCAGGCCCGACGGCGCATAGTAGCTCGGGCCGCTTGCCATCGGGTTCGAACCGCGTTTGTTCGGCAACCAACAACTCGTAGTCGACTTCTCCGAATGCCGGAGCGATGTGTACCAGACCGGTTCCTCCATCGAGCGTGACGAAGTCGGCAGGAACGACGCGCCAGTACAGCGCCTGTTCGGTTCCATCGATCAGCTTGCCGGTCGCTGACCCGAATTTGGCAAAGTAGGTATCGGTCGGGGGCAGATAGCGCCGGCCTACCAACTCACTTCCCTTGAGAGTCTTCCGGACGTTCCAATTTCGCTTCGCCTTCTCCTGGATGGACTCGACGAGTGCCTCGGCCACGATCAACTGTTCGCCGGAATCTTCGTCATGGCATACCGCGTAATCAATATCCGGGTGGACTGCGGCAAAACTGTTGCTCGGCAGGGTCCAAGGCGTTGTGGTCCAGACGACCAGCGACGTCTGCTCATCCTCGGCCAACGGGAATTTGACGAAGACGCTTGGATCAGCCACCTCGCGATAGCCTTGTCCGACTTCGCCGCTAGACAGGGCAGTCCCTCCTTGCGCCCACCACCAAACGATCTTGTGACCGCGGTACAACCTGTCTGCCTCGAACAACGTTTTTAGCGACCACCAAACGCTTTCTACGTAACTCTGATGATAGGTGACATAGGCCTCGCTCAGATCGATCCAGAATCCAAGGCGTTCGGTCAGTTGCTCCCACTGCCTCATGTAGCGCCACACGCTCTGCTGACACTTTTGGATAAACGGTTCGACTCCGTACTGCTCGATCTCCTCCTTGCTATGCAGCCCCAACTCCTTGCAAACTTCCACCTCAACCGGCAGACCATGCGTATCCCAGCCGGCTTTCCGCTGGCAGCGGTAGCCTCGCATGGTTTTGTAGCGTGGAAAAAGGTCCTTGATGGCACGCGTCAGGCAATGCCCCGGATGCGGCATGCCATTGGCTGTCGGCGGCCCTTCAAAGAATACAAAGGGTTCACCGGCGGACCGCTGCTGCAGGCTTTTGGCGTAGATTGACCTGTTTTTCCAGAACGCCAGGATCTTCTCTTCTTGGTCGGGAAAGCGAACGTTCTTGCTGACAGGTTTAAACATGTGTGGAGATTCACGTTAAGTGCGAGGCGGCTAGCCGCAGGTACGTAGATTCAAGTTCTTCTCAGCGTTCTTTCTCAGCGCCGGCGACCTGGCGCCACGGAACCGGCGGAGATCCGCACAGGTCGAGTCGCAGAAATGGAGTCGCTGAGCAGGAATTCCTGCGGGAGATTTTCGCCGCTAACCGGGCTTCGTCAAAGGCCACTTGGTCGCTATTGACCTGATTCGCGCCCGATTGTGCGAGCGTCTGCGGTTTTTTTGGTCGCCCGCTTGCCGTAAGATTGTCATCCTCCTAAAGCTCCACCGCGTGCCCAAATGCTCAACGCACTTCCGCAATCAGGATTCGGTAGCAGCCATGTCATCAGCAGACGATTTCGACAAATTCCCGGAAGCCCGAGGCGAAGACGTCAAGGAACGTCCGCAACCGGCCGATGAGCCGGCCGATAGCGTCTTAGCAGGTCCGCAGAAGGCCGACCTGCTCGACATGCTGCAGCGCTCCATCGAGCGACTCGAAAAGGATGGCACGACCCGCGGCGATCTCAAAATCCTCAATCGCACGCTCCGTGAGCTGCGTTATGCTTTCAAAGTCTTCCAGCCCTACCGTCGTAGACGCAAGGTGACCGTCTTTGGTTCGGCCCGAACTCCTCCGGAGCGCGCGTCCTACCAGCAAGCGGTCGAGTTTGGCCGCGCGATGGCGCGGCACGGCTGGATGGTCATTACCGGAGCCGGTATGGGCATCATGGAGGCTGGGCACGTCGGAGCCGGCAAGGACCTGTCGATGGGACTGAATATCCTGCTGCCTTTCGAACAAAGTGCCAATGATGTGATCGAAGGCGATCCCAAACTAGTGACGATGAAGTACTTCTTCACCCGAAAGCTGATGTTCGTCAAAGAATGCACTGCGGTTGTCTCGCTGCCGGGCGGGTTTGGAACGCTGGACGAAACCGCGGAAGTTCTGACGCTGCTGCAAACCGGCAAACAAACCATGCTGCCGGTGGTGTTGCTGGACGAACCCGGCGGAAACTACTGGAAACACTTTGGCGAGTTTATCACAGATACCTTGCTGGCCGACGAGATGATCAGTCCGCAGGATCAGGCGCTGTACTTGATTACCGACAGCGTCGAAGCAGCCGTCGAAGAGACTCTCAATTTCTACCGGGTCTACCACAGCATGCGGTACGTCGGCGACACGCTCGTCCTGCGCGTCTGCCAGAAACTGAGTGATCAGGAAGTCATCGAGCTGAATGATTCGTTTTCCGACATCCTCGTCGAAGGCAAAATCGAGCAGGTCGAAGCGTTGCCGGAAGAAGCCAACGAACCCGAGTTGGCCGAGTTGCCTCGCCTCAAGCTACGGTTTGACCGAAAGCAACTTGGCAGGTTGCGGATGCTGATCAACCGGATCAACGATACCTGCCCGACCTGCGAAGTATCCTCCAGCAGCTGTTAACCTGTGGCGAGCCGGAATGGACTGCTTCGCCAGGGTGGATCTGGGAACCGATCCCGCTACAGGAAAACTTGCCTACGGCCGCGCGAAGCGTCCACCGTTTCCCCAAGTGGCTATTCGTGGCGTAAGGCTTCGATCGGATTCATCTGGGCCGCTCTGATGGCGGGGTAGAGTCCAAAGATGATGCCGACGAATAGCGAAATACCAAATGCAATCGGTATCGACTCGGGCACAATCGACGGAGTGACGTTTCGTACCACGTCGGGCAACGACGCCATCGTATCGGGATAGGTCGTGGCGACAAACTCCCGCGCCCACACAATAGCCGGCTTGCAGAACACACCAGCCAGGATTCCGGTCACGCCTCCGACGACGCTCAGCACAGCTGTTTCCACGAGAAACTGACTGACGATGTCTTTCTGTTTGGCTCCGAGTGCGCGGCGGATTCCGATTTCACGCGTGCGTTCGGTGACGGTGGCCAACATGATATTCATGATGCCGATGCCGCCGACTAACAACGAGATGGCAGCCACCAGCCCCATGAAGACCATAAACATCAGCCGGGTGGTCTCGGCCTGTTCGAGCAGTTCCAGGGGGACGACAACAGCAACATCTTCCATTTCTTCATGATCTTTGAGCGCATCTTCAATCAGAGCCGCGGTGATTTTGACCTCCTCGGTACTCCCCACCCGGACCGTGATCTGGTTGAGCTCAAGCATTTCGCCTTCAAAGGTACCACCGCTGCGCCGAACCACGGTGTCTCCAATCCGCTGCTGCAGCGTCTTGATTGGAATGTAAATATCATTGGAAAAATCTTGCGAGTCGAGCGATCCACCGATGGCGGCCGAAGCGTTGCGGTGCTTCAAGACACCCACGACGGTGTAGTAGTCTTTGTGTTCGGGAATGTAGACGCGTTTGCCTATGGGATCACCGTAGGGGAAGAGCCGATCTGCCACGCGGGCAGCCAGCACGCAACTGGTATCCCTTCGGAAATTCTCTGCATCGCTGATGAAGTGGCCGCGGTCGATGGTCAGCCGCGTCACCTCCGCGTATTCCGGCGTGCAGCCCACAAGCCGCCCGTCTACCAGGCGGTCTTGATACTGAAACTGACGCCGAATCTCGCGGATCGGAATAGCACTTCTGATCGTCGGAATGGTGGATCGCAGCATGTCGAATTCATCGCGCGTCAATCCATATGGGGTGACGCCAGAGACGTTCATCTTCTCACTCGGCGGCTTGATCGAGCGGATCATGATCGTGTCTGCGCCCAGGCTCTCTATCTGCCTTCGCGCCTCGATGCTGATGCCCTCGCTAATCGCCAGCAGCCAAATCACACTGGCCACACCAATAAAGATACCGAGGACGGTCAACAGGGACCGCAGCGGGTGCAACCACAGGCTCTTGATACCCAACTTCAGAGTTCGCAACCACAACATGCCTAGGCCTCGAGCTGTCCTTCCATTTCGGCGTCCGCCACACCGAGTTCTTCCGCGCGAGCTGCTGCCTCCGCCCGCTGCTCAGGAGAATTCTGGGTGTCCGACTGCAGTAAACCGTCGCGAAGTCGCACGACGCGTTTGGCTCGTTCGGCGACCTCGTCTTCGTGAGTCACCATGATGATCGTGCGACCCTCCTGGTTGAGGCGGTCGAACAAAGCCAGAATCTCGGCGGTTGTTTTCGAATCTAAATTGCCGGTCGCCTCGTCGGCCAAGATAAAGTAGGGATCGTTGACCAGGCTACGGGCAATGGCGACCCGCTGCTGCTGACCGCCAGAGAGCTGAGCGGGACGGTGAGAGAGCCGATCTCCCAACCCGACGCGCTCGGCCAAATCGGTACACCGCTTGCGTTCTGCGGCGCCAAGCTTTCCCTGATAGTAGAGTGGTACCTGAATATTCTCGACAACGGTCAGCTGCTGGATCAGGTTGTAGGACTGGAAGACAAATCCAATGCGCCGCGAGCGGATCTCCGCCAGCTGATCGTCCGTCATGATCGCCACGTTGTCTTTGCCAAGTAGCAACTCGCCCGCGGTGGGTTGGTCCAGGCAGCCGAGCAAGTTCAGCAGCGTGCTCTTACCTGATCCTGATGGCCCCATGATGGCAACGTAATCGCCTTCCGGGACGTCAAAGGAAACACCGCGCAGCGCGCGGACCGTTTCACTCTTGAGCACGTACTCTTTCTTGAGGTCCCGGATTGAACAAGCGTGCATTGATCTTTTATTCCATAGAGCGACTCAGATTGAACCACGGCCAGCGGAAACGTCTATTAGCGACCACCAGGGCGTCCGCCCCCGCCGCCACCCTGCTGCATGCGCTGCTTAAATGCTTTGAGCATTTCCTCTTTGGTCACCGCGCCATCCTTATCGGTGTCATATGCGGTGACGCGGTCGCGAAACTGTGCGGGGAGCCCCTTGATCTCCTCGGCACTCAGCTTGCCGTCGCCATCGGTGTCACTGGTAGAGAATGTCCGGTCCACGATGGCCGATGGATCAAATCCTCCGCCGCCCCCACCGGGACCAGCCCGGCCGCCAGGCCCCCCTCGACCTCCAGGACCTCCTTTGCCTCCCGGACCGCGCCCATCGCTGGGGCCATCCTCAACGGTGGTTGGAGTGGAAGAAACATTGGCCCCTATTTCCGCCAGTTTTTCACGATCCGTGACGTCCTCGATGTCAGGCAGCTGCATCAGGTCGAGATGTTTGCGTGGATTCAGCGCGATCACGTCTTGTTCTTCGAGCCCTTCGTCGATCGTGACCATTTTGTCGTTCGTCGCGCCAATTTTTACCTCGATCGTTTGCCAGGATTCCTCCGCCTTGCGCAGGCAGAAGTGACGGCCCTTGTATTCGTAGAGGCCGTGGACCGGGATTTGCAGCGCATCCTGCAACTGGGATTCGAAGATACGAACCTCCGCCGTCATGCCGGTTCGAATGGT
>JANQJJ010000203.1 GCA_028281725.1 Pirellulaceae bacterium
AAAATAGAGTCCCGGTTCTCAATCACCTCGCACCATAGGAATTCCCATCATGAGCAGGCTGGCTGCATCGCTGATAATGATCTCCTTTTTTTCTTCGAGCGCTTGGGCCGACAAGCCGGTTGCCGAAGCATTCGGCACGACTGAAGGCGGAGAGTCGGTCGAGATCTACACGCTAAAGAGTAGCGCGGGATTGGTGGCTCGTGTCATGACGCGTGGTGCTACCCTCGTCGAGTTGCATGTACCCGACCGTCGCGGTCGTACGGCGGACGTCATTCTGGGCTTTGATTCACTGGCCGGCTACGAATCGGAGGACAATCCGTACTTTGGATGCACCACGGGGCGCGTTTGCAATCGGACTGCCAAGGGAAAATTCACGCTGGACGGCAAAGACTATACGCTAGCGATCAACAATGAACCCAATCATCTTCATGGCGGCGTAGAGCGAAGCTTGGACAAAGTGGTCTGGCGAGCGCGGGCGTTCGAAAACAAACGCGGGCAAGGCGTTACCTTCAGCTATTCCAGCCCGGACGGTGAAGAGGGCTACCCGGGTACGCTGAGCGTTCAGGTGACCTACATGGTTCCGAAGGACAAGAACAATTTGAACATTCGTTACCGGGCTACCACCGACAAGGCCACGCCGGTGAACTTGACCAATCACGCTTACTTCAACTTGAGTGGGCATGGAAGTCCGACAGTGCTTGACCACGTCTTGCGTATCAACGCTGACAGCTATACTCCGACCGACGACACTTTGATTCCAACCGGGAAAGTTGAGTCGGTTGAAGGCACGGCCCTCGACTTCCGAAAGCCGACCAAGATTGGCAAGCGCATCGGCGAACTGACAGAGACCGCGGCGCTCGGCTACGATCACAACTATGTGCTGGACAAACCCGAAGGCGACAATCCGATGCGAATGGCAGCAATGCTCTTTGATCAAGAATCGGGCAGACGCTTGCGGATCGTGACGACGGAGCCGGGAATCCAGTTTTACTCGGGGAACTTTCTCGATGGCCTGAGCGGCAAAGATGGTAAGACGTATGCGAAGCGAAGTGCTTGTTGTCTAGAAACGCAGCACTTTCCTGACTCGATCAACCACCCGAGCTTTCCTAGTACAGTGCTCAGGCCGGGTGAAACGTTTCATTCAACAACTCAGCTTAAATTCACAGCCGAATAGGGAATAGGACCATAGAGAATGTCGGAGACACCACCGGTCGAAATAGACGTACAGGAAGTAAAGCAGCAGCTCGATCGCGGCGAAATCGTGCTGATTGATTGTCGTGAGCCAGCGGAGTGGGAAACTGCTAAGATTGAGGGTGCGGTGCTGATGCCCATGAGTCAGTGGCACGAAGTGACAGATCGATTGGGCGAATTCGAGGGCAAGCGGATTGCTGTCCACTGCCACCACGGCGGGCGTAGCCTGCGCGTGACGCAGTGGTTACGCGAGAACGGATTTCCCGGTGCCCAGAATATGACCGGAGGCATTGACGCCTGGTCACAGCAAATTGATCCGAGCGTACCGCAGTATTGAAGCCACAATATTGAAACTGGATGAATCACGCGACCCGGGCCGTTGCTCACCCTACTGAAAAAGGTGCCGAGAGAATGAAATCAATGATTAGCAGATTCATGTTGTTTGCCGCTGGATGCTTCCCCTGGATCGCCCAGGCTGCCGACGAGACGGCGGAGGAACACTCCATCAACATGCCGCTGGTGTTCAGTGAGGATTTTGAACATGGTAGCAACCGCTGGGAACTTACCGATGATACGGCTTGGACGTTGCGCAAAGAGGGCGACAATCATGTTTTCGGACTCAACCGGCGCAAGAGCAATTACGCTCCGGAGGTTCGGAGCCCGCACAATATCGCTTTGATCAAGGATATCGAACTGCAGGACTTTGTCTTGATCTTTAAGGTGCGGAGCACGAAAGATACGGGCAATCATCGAGACTGCTGCACGTTTTTCGGCTACCAGAATCCGACTCACTTTTATTACGCGCATCTGGGAGCCAAGCCGGACCCGGCAAGTGGTCAAATCATGATTGTCAATGCTGAACCTCGCAGACCGCTGACGAACAACAAGAAGCTGGTGCCTTGGGACGACCAATGGCACACGGTCAAAGTGGTCCGGGATAGCTCCTCAGGGACGATCGAAGTCTACTTTGACGATATGAAAAATGTGCACATGAAGGCTGTCGACAAGACGTTTGGCAAAGGTCGCATCGGTGTGGGGTCGTTTGACGACATGAATGACTTTGACGACATCAAGCTCTACGGTCGGTAGGCCCCTCGGCGAGCAGAAAACGGTTCCGGGCGGAACTCCACCCAGTGGTTTGGACATCCTCGCCGGCGCGATCGAACTAACGCGACGCGCTGGTTTTAAAACCTGCGTGTTTTAAGCCTCAACCAACTCTCCCTTCCGGGGAAAGTCACGCCGGGCACCGGCGGAGCCCGTCGGCGAGCGGAGCGGGGTACCAAGCCGGCCCTCTCCGGCGGTATGACGGCCGACTATTTTGCTGCGCGGGAAGGTAAGTTGAAAAAGCGAGGGCTTCACAACCAGAGCTGACGGCTGGCACCAAACAAAGGCAGTGCATGCGTACGATCGCAGGACTTTCGTTACTACTCCTGATCGGGTTACTGCTCGGTGCGAGCATGCTCGTTTACGCGGCCTATGTGTTGTTGGCCATCTTCTGGATCAGCCGCTACCTTTCTCGCAGATGGACCGAAGCGCTGCAGGCGACGCGCACGATGAGTGCGGATGAAATCGAGGTCGGCCAGAGTGCTCAAATTCAATTGCGTTTAGATAACCGCGATACGATCCCAATCCTGTGGGTGCTGATTGATGACGTCTTGCCGCGGGCCGCACTGTTCGGACCTCCGCCCGCCTTGGAGCTGCAGGGTAACAGTCTGCGGATATGCAGCGTGGCGAGCAAGTCGAGTCGCGTTGTTACCTACCAGATAACGGCTCTTCGACGAGGATATTTTCAGATCGGGCCGGCCGTTGCCGAGACGGGCGATCTACTCGGGCTTCACCGGCGATTCCGAGTGGTAGCCGATTCCGCGTATTTGCTGGTACTGCCTAAGCTGATTCCGCTGGACGGTTATGATGTGGCGTCGCGTCGACCGGTCGGTGAAGTGAAGGTCACGTACCGGTTGATGGAGGATCCGACGATGATTTCCGGCATACGCCAGTATCGCAGTGGTGACCCGATGCGAAGCATCCATTGGCGCGCCACCGCCCGCACGGGCCATTTACAGAGCAAGCAGTATCAGCCGACGAGCGTTGCCGGTGCCACGCTGGTGTTGGATTTGCACCAGCAGACGAATCCAGATCACCATGAACCCGTACGCAGTGATCTGGCGGTCACGGCGGCGGCGTCGATATGCCATACGCTCATGCAGCTACAACAGCAGTTCGGCCTGGTTTCCAATGGACGTGACGCGGCCGATCGAATTACGATCTCTGCCGACGAACAAGAATTTGCAATTCGCGATGATGCGCGTAGCGAAGTCGCGATGAAGCATTCCAGTGATCGGCTGCGCCCCGTGATTCTGCCTGTGGCCCGCGGACCGGAGCACTTCGTGCAGATCCATAAGACGTTGGCCCGCCTGGAACGCACCGACGGAATGCGGCTGGAAGAACTGCTGCTGGAAGCCCAAAGTCGCATGCCGCGTGATGCGTCGGTCTTGGTGATTCTACAAGAAGTAGACGAAACCGCTGCATTGGCCCTGGGAATGCTCCGCCGACAGGGCTATTCCGTGTCCGCCATCGTCAACAATTATGAAAACGAGGTGTTCACCTCCGCAGTTGGAAGATTGCTTGCCCAGCAGATCACCGTGTATCATTTACTGGACGAAGAGTCGATTCCGACGATTTGCAAAGACATGGTCCTCAGGTACTGAAAACGTGGTTCGACGAACAGAGCGAGTGAAACATCGAGCTACGGCCATCGATATGGCCGTGGTCGGCTTGTCTCCCGTGCTGATCATCGGCATGATCAACTGTTTGATTTTTTTCTTGGTCGTCGCGTTCTATCGAGGGGACTACGATCTGCGTTTGATGTATCTGCTAGGGCTCTTCACGATGGCCGCGGTACTGATCTCGCGGATCGCGATCGAGAGTGGTCGAGCCTATGCCAACGCCTTCAGCTTGCCGCTGGCCATAGTTTCCATGCTGGCCATGATGCGTTTCGTCACGATCACCGGGCCGTTGGCCGGGGTTGGCTGGATCATCAATGTTGGTTTGTTGGCGCTGGCGTGGTACTTGGCCGATCGGATCACGTTCGATTGCACACTGGTGGACGATCGGGAGAAAAGCTTGCAGCAGGGGTTGCTTCAATCGCTTGGTTTGCTGCGTCGCGACTCGGTGACGGCCACGAAGCGGACCGATCGTGATCACCAAGGCACTCGGAAAGCCGGCAAGCGAAGCAAGAAACACAATCCGGGTGTCTGGGTTTTGTACTTTGCATTGCTTGCGTTTCCCCTGTTTGGTTTGGGGCAACTCGTCATCCCAGAGTCGGGTCCACGACAGACCGCATTTTACTTGCTAGTCGGTTATCTGGCCTGCGCATTGGGTTTGCTGGTCACGACGTCCTTTGTTGGCATGCGGCGCTACCTTCGCCAGCGCGGCGTCGTGATGCCGGCGGAAATGTCTCGGAGTTGGCTTGGAACCGGCGCCGTGGGTGTCATCCTGATCTTGGTGGTGTGCATGATCCTGCCGTTGCCGGGCCGTAGTTTGGGACTGGTCGGGTTGCCCATCGAGTTCGGTTCCCCGGACGACTTGAAGGCCAGTCGCTTTGGCTGGGGTTCGGAAGGGACGCACGACCAGTCCAATCCCGATAGCGCTCGTGCCGAGTCCAGCGACGGACCGGCCGAGGGGGACCCGAAACCCGGAGGGCAGGGGAACCCGCAAGCCAGCGAGGATGCGGACGAGAATTCGCCTAGCCAATCGTCTGAATCCGGTGAGTCATCGCAGGGCTCACCGTCCGATTCCGGCAGCAAGCAACAAGGGCAAAATGGCGAGCCAGCGAACTCTCGTTCCGACCAACGTCGTCAGCAATCCAGCGAGAATTCTCGGCAGAAGTCCGACTCGGACGAGGCCCAAGGCCAGGGCGCCAACGCGGACGGCTCAGGGAAAGGAGACTCGGGGAAACGCGAGCGGTCGCCTGAGGGCCAATCGTCTGATGAGCAGGCCAGCCAAGACGAATCCTCCTCTACCGAGCCGGGCGAGGGGAAGCCGGGAGATGGCAAGCCGGAGGATGGGAATCCTGGAGATCAAGAAAACCCGGGGCAGGATGAGCGATCGCAGTCTGCTGCGCGGCAGCCGGAGGCAAACGATCGCAACAGCGACGATTCATCCCGCTCATCGAACCGTAATCGGATGGGCAGCCGCGTCACATCGTGGCTCAATTCAATCAGCAGTTCGTTCGCGACGCTGTTTAAATGGATCACGATCTTGGTGTTGGCGGCCATCGTGATTTTCTATGTGGTGACGCACCCTCGAGAAATCGCCAAGCTATGGCGGGAGTTGTTAGAGTTCTTGGCTCATCTATTCGGTAAAAGATCTGCCGGACCGAGCTCGGACCACCCGGACAAGAAAGCCGAGGTGTCGGCGATTACCCAGCCGCGTCGATCGTTCAGTTCGTTTGCCAATCCGTTTTCATCGCAGCTCCAAGGCTGGACGCCGGCCCAAGTCGTAGAGCATACGTTTGCGGCGCTCGAAGCTTGGGCGGCCGAGCGGGGATTCGAGCGTCAAGAGGATCAGACCGCTGCGGAGTTCGCTCAGCAGTTGGCGCGCAAGCTACCCAAGCTCGGACGCGAGCCCGTGACCGCGGCCCATATGCTCGATAAACTCATGTTTGCCAACTGGCAGCCGACATCAGCGGACTTGGGCCCACTAGCAAAACTCTGGCAAGCGTGGCACGCAGGGGCCTAGCCCGCCAGCGGCACGGGCCGGTAGCGTGTCCAATCAACGAAATCGTTGCTCAGTCGAGCGAGGGCGACGCACCACTTGGCCGACTGCGCGGTAGCGGCTTCGCGGTATCGACCGGAGAGCGTGTCTTCCGACCGTGAATGACCTGCACCGTCGTTCCTGCAGAATCACTCGCCTCGGGTTAGGCGAGAGAGTTCGCCGACGAGCTGCTGGGCCCGGCCCGAGTCGAGTGCCTCGGCCACTTGGCGAGCGCAAGCTTGTAGATCCTGGCTGAATCCGGTCAGCCATAGACCTGCCGCGGCGTTCATGACCACCACATCTCGTTGGGGGCCCTTCTCGCCGGCCAACACGCTGCGGATGCACGCGGCGCTAGAAGCAGGATCGTCGGCAAACAAGGTGTCCCGCCCGGCCTCTTGAACGCCAAAGTCGCTTGGGCTCCAACGGTGCTCGGTGATGGAGCTGCGGGTCACCTCTAGCACGCGAGTCGGAGCTGACAGGCTGATTTCGTCCACGCCATCCTCTCCTCTGACGACTAGCGAACGATCCGTTCCCAATTGCTGTAGCGACTGGGCCATCGTCTGCTGCAGATCCTCTCCTCCAACGCCGAGAACTTGGCACTGGGCACCAGCCGGATTGGCAAGCGGCCCGAGGCGGTTGAAGATCGTCGGATGGGCAATGGACCGGCGTACGGCGCCGACATGGCGCATGGCGGGATGGAAATTTGGGGCGAAGCAAAAACAGATCCCGATTTCTTGCAGGCATTGCTGGGTCGTCGTCGGGCTGGCCTCGAGATCGATACCCAACTCAGCCAACACGTCAGCCGACCCCGTGCTGCTGGTCACCTTGCGATTGCCGTGTTTTGCTACCGCAACGCCCGTGGCGGCCAGGGCGATGGCCGCCGCCGTACTGATGTTGAAGGTCTTCGAACCGTCGCCGCCGGTACCACACGTGTCGGTAACGGGGGATCGGGTAGATGCCGCAGGCGGCACCGCGAGCGCTTCGATTCGCCTCGCCGGCGCGGCTCAGGGCATAACCGGCGGCG
>JANQJJ010000222.1 GCA_028281725.1 Pirellulaceae bacterium
GACATAATGAGCCGTCTCTGAGCTCGGGTCATGCCTACGAAAAAGAGCCTGCGTTCCTCCGCCAGATCCGCATCCTCGCCAGCCCCCCAGTACAAAGGAACAAGACCATCTTCACAACCGGCAATGAAGACGACCGGGAACTCGAGCCCTTTGGCAGCATGCAGTGTCAACAAGGAAACACACTCGGCCCGCGGATCCCAACAGTCGACCTCCACCCCCAATGACAGCCGAGACAACCAGCGCTGCACATCAGCGTCGTCTTCACGGGCTAACTCGCGCATCTTCTGACCATAAACTTCGATATGGGGTTCCGCCGACGCTTGTATCTCCAGGGCTCGGTCCACAAGTTGAACCACGGACGCTACGTTGAGAAAACCGCCGGACAATTCCGACATCTTGTCGATGACCGACCGGACGAATGGATGGTCTCCCAGCGGCTTGTGGCTCTGTTTCTGAAACGGCATTCCGGAACGCTCAAAAGCTTCACTCAGCGCGTCTGCCTGAGCGTCGGTACGATACAGTACGGCAAAGTCGGCGAACGACAACGACTCGCCATCGTCGCTTTCCACTCGCCCACTGTCCAAAGAAAAAAAGGTAGAACCGCCAATCATTCGTTCGATCGCATGGACGACGAATTCAGCTTCCGCCCGCTCGGTCGAGCACTGGTGAATCTCGATACGATTCCGGCATTCTCGCAAGGAGGTCAGGCGTCGATCCGCCAACAAACTCGATGGCGCGACCGCCTGCAGAGCGGCATCCACCAGAGGCCGCGTCGATCGGTAATTCCGACTGAGTGTGACACGCTGGGCGGCTGGATAGTCACGGGAAAACCGCTGGAAATATTCGACGTCCGCCCCGCGAAAACCGTAGATTGCCTGATCTGGGTCGCCAATCACACATAGATTGCCATCCTTCGGAGCAAGGAGTCTAACGAGCCGATATTGAACGGCGTCGATATCCTGATATTCGTCAACCGAAACGTATCGAAAGCGTTCTCGATATCGGTCAACTAAATCCGGATTCTCTTCCAGGACTTGGACAGAGAGGGTCAGCAGATCGTCGAAGTCAACCAAACCGCGCGCATGAAGTTGACTCTTGTAAGCGGTCAGCATGTCTCGTTCATCGTCGGTTAGCGCCCCCTGGCGGCGAGACGGTTCGCGATTCGACTCTCGCGTCTGGCGCGAAGCCCTATCCAGAAGACGAGTGGCCATCGACTCGGAGCAGTCGAAGTGATCTACTAGCAGTGCCATCCCGTCGGCACGCGACGCAACTCGGAGCGGACCATGAAGGTGTAAGCGATCACTGCAATCCTGCAGAATCGAAAGGCCACAAGCATGGAATGTCATCAGCGGTACGCGGCTGCCGACGGTCGGAAGCAAACGCATCAGTCTCTCACGCATTTCATCCGCCGCTCGCCGCGTAAATGTAATCGCCAGGCATTGCTCCGGCGCGACTCCCAGGTCATCGATCAAGTGGGCCATGCGATGAGTCAGCGTGCGTGTCTTTCCGGTACCTGGACCTGCGACGATCAGCAGCGGACCAGATACGATCTCGGCGGCTCTGCGCTGGTCACGGTCGAGTTGCTCCAAGATTCCACCCGGCGATTTCCGCCCAGGTGGCTCTGCAGAAACATCCGATACGGCGGCCGATGACGGCGCAGGCTCTCTGGTCGCTGTCGCAGGCTCGCTGGTGGCTGCCGGGTCGATGCACCTCGTGGGCTGCATGGAGATTTCCGGCCCTAAGGACTCCGCGGGTTCTTGGCCGGCCTGCAAATCGAACAAAGTGCCGCCCGAAGTGCGATCGATCAATTCATCCTGGTCGAATAGACGAATCACACCGTACTCACCATCGAAGCCTGCTTGGCGGTGGACACGGCCACTCCGCATCCTGTCAATCGCCTCGGCCAGCAACGATGAACTCTCGCGCCGCACATCTTCGAGCGGTGCATTCTCCAAAATGAACAACTCCGAGCCCAATCGCGACACCAATGTCTCATATTTTGCTTGGACTCTTTTGCTCTTGGCCCCCACGCCCTGCAGTTCCGATAGCACCTCTTCTAAGGGGACCAGACTGCGGAAGGGAGCGGCCAAGGGTGGGGGACAAGCTGTTTCTCGGTCCGCCAATTCGTTGACTCGATGCATGACCCCCAAAGTCAGTGGCTTGCCGCAAGCAGGACACAAACCATCATTTTTGCGCGTCTGCTGTGGAGTCAAACAGATACCACAATTGCGATGTCCATCCAGATAGTACTTGCCCTCCTCAGGGTAGAACTCAACCGTTCCGCCATATCCTCGACCGGTTCGTAAGGCGTCGAGCATGGCATAGTAGCTCAGCTCGGTATCGAACGCGCTGGCTTCACGTCCGATCTTGGGTGGCGAATGGGCGTCCGAGTTAGAAACGAGCGTGAATCGATCGAGACTCGACAGCCGCCAGTTCATCTCGGGGTCGGAAGACAGGCCTGTCTCCACGGCGAAGATCTCCGATGCCAAATCCCCATAGCAGTGTTCTATGGAATCGAAGCCCGACTTGGAACCGAGCGCAGCAAACCAGGGTGTCCAGATATGCGCCGGAATCAGAAAGCAACCCTCCCCACCGGCCAGCGTGATCTCCAGTAGATGTCGCGAATCCAAACCGAGAATCGGCCGGCCATCCGACGCCAAGTTTCCGATGCGTGAGAGACTTTGCACAATGTTTTGCGCCTTCTCCAGATCAGGAGCGTAGACCAGATGATGGACTTTGCGAGTCTTGTCGTCTTTTTTATAGATAGTCGAAATCTCGACTTCGAGCATAAAGCGAACCGCTTCACCGGTAGTTCGATTGAGCCGGCGCTCGACCTCGCGTTCCAAATCGGGGCGCAGACGAAACAGCCCCGGCTCGGCTGGCACCAATTTTTCCGTGATTTCCTCCATCCATTTGGGGTGGGTAAAATCGCCAGTACCAAGCACCGCCACACCCTTCTTGCGCGCCCAATAGGCCATATGCTCCAGATCGCAGTCACGACTGGTGGCCCTCGAGTATTTCGAGTGAATATGCAAGTCCGCGTAGAACATCACTCGCACTCCTTGTGAACCGGTTGCGCTTAAAAACCTCCATCAGACAGCCCACGATTGTATCGAACCGGTTGGCGGACAGTTACCAGTGAAGCCCAACTGGCCAGCGGTGAATACGGGTCCCGTGCGGCACGCGTTGCTAGCCGCCATGGCTGCGAGCCCGTTATAGCAAAAAGCGTTGATCCGGGACGAAGCAGAGCCTCGAAGACCATGCGCTGCCAGGCGGGAGCCCGGGAACAAGTCGCTGGCGCTGGTGGAGCTGAACGAGAAGTGTCGAACGTTACGATTCGTCGCGTAGCGTGTCGCTGTGGCGACGTCTTCGCCGCTGCATGGCCTGGACGAGTGGTGGTAGGTATCTGCTTAGCAGCCCGAAGAGAATCAGGGCGGCGCCAGCCCAAGTCCACCAACGAGGTGCTTCGTAGCTCGGATGATGGTGCCAGGCTAGGTAAACCCATATCGGGACAAGAATCGGTTCGACCAGCGTTAGCACGGCGGCTTCCGGACTCGGCGTGCTCCGCAGCCCTCGAGCAAACAACAAGTATGGTAGGGAAAGCTGGAAAACGCCGAAGAAGCCAAGGGCGACATAGCTGGCCGTTGGAACCGTAGCCGACTGCCG
The DNA here is from genome assembly GCA_028281725.1 of Pirellulaceae bacterium. GTDB lineage: Bacteria > Planctomycetota > Planctomycetia > Pirellulales > Pirellulaceae > Aureliella. The sequence goes on from JANQJJ010000222.1 coordinate 3,667, forward strand.
CCAAATCCACGGCAGCAACAGGAGAACCGTCGCAGAATGGTTCAAGGTAATCAGCCAAGCGGGATCAACATCACGCATGCTGCGCATCGAAATCACGACCCCCGCAAAGGTCACGCCCGAGAGAATGCCCATCGCGGTGGCGTACCAGGCGCTGCCACGGTACATTTCCATCGACAGTATCAAGAGTACTCCCCCCAGGCAGAATAGAAACATGCGCCCGTCTGCGGCGGACACCTTCTCCCTAAGTAAAACGACGCCGCCCACGAGTACCCAAGCGGGGCTGAGATATTGAAGCCATATCGCGTTGGCTGCCGGCCCGTACACCATGGCTGCCATGAAGGACCAGACCATCAGGGCGAAACAGACCACCATGGGCAGCATCTGCCAACGCCATGTCGGTCGCCGGACAAGCGGCAGCAGAATCAACATGGCGAAGAAACTGCGCCAGAAGGCCAGCATGACTCCGCGCACCTCTTCCGGCCAGGCATCAAACCATGGTGCTTGGGCAAAGAAGCCACTGGTGCTCCAGAGCACAGCCGCGATAAAAATTTGCAGACGACCTGCCCATGGCCCCGCTTGCGGCTGTTGCTCGCTCGACACGTACGTTCAAATTCCAGCTAGGCGGGATTTTGTCTTGCCCTGGCTGCTGCCGTCCAGGTCATGATCAGACTCACGATAACGAACAGCAGATTGGCACTGACAAAGCCGACCAGAGTGTACAGGGCCCCACTGGTAAAGCCATAGCTGTGCAGCCCAATCCCCAGTTGATTCGTTCCGAACCAAGACCAGGCCGTCACGATGTTCCCCAGTACGGCCAGCACGGCGAAGCCGCGGGCGCCAACCTGCTTGTCCCATCGAGCATGCAACACAATCGCGTTCCAGAGCACGATCATCATGGCACCGTTCTCCTTCGGGTCCCAGCCCCAAAACCGCCCCCAGCTGTCATCGGCCCAAAGCCCACCGAGGACCGTTCCGATAAAGCTAAAGAAAATCGCGAAGCAGATGATGCCATACGTCATGCGGTAGAGAATCTGCTGAACTTCCTCGGCGTCCTTCGGCCTCTTGTTCGGCGGATACGCATCGTAGCCCGTCACCATCCGATGGGCTAGCGCAAAGATGGCGATAAAACCGGCCAAGAACGTGACGGCATATCCGGTCGAAACCGTGACCACATGGGTTGAAAGCCAAAACTGAGTATCCAGGACCGCCTCCAATACATGCAGCGTATCCCGTGTATCGAGAAAACGGGCGACACTGAGCGTCGAGATTCCAATCAGACCCGAGACCAGATTTGCGATACCAATCGGATAAAGCATCTCCAGAACCAGCCCGAGCAGCACACAGGCCCAGCCAATGTAGACCGCGGACGAGTAGAGGTTGATCACCGGTGCTCGTCCGGAAACGTAGATTCGCGAAATGATCGCCACCGTATGAATCACAAACACACCGACCAACAACCAGAACGTCGCTCGGCGCAAGCTGTCCGAATTGCTTAGAAAACTGGCAAAACCGATTAGAATGGCGACCAAGTAGAGCAGGACGCCTTGAGCGGTCGGATTGAATTTGTTCAACCACCGCTCGGCCGAAACCTTCGGCATCTTGGCCGAGGCCAGTGGCATATCGGCAATCACCTTCTTGTAATCTTTAACCGACTTATTGATGGCGGGTGCTTTCTCGTCGCGCACCGCATCAAGCACGTCGGTGAAGCCCAGCACGGCCGGATTGGGGCCACTACTGGACATGCCCATTCTCTGGCCCAGAAACGCCGCGAAGACGGCCGGCCCGTAGGCCTGCCACTTGGCGTCAATAAAATTTCGATCCGTGGCTTCTCCCTCGGGCGGTATGATCGAGGGTGGTCCTCCTGCCTCGAGTCGCTGCATCATGTCCAGAACCTGCAAAATCTCTCCGACGAACCGCTGCCGCGCCTCCTCGGAATCGTCGGCTCCAGGCTCCGGAATGGGCGGCATTCTGTAACTGAGCGAAACCAGATCGAACACATTCAGCTTCGAATTCAGCGCGGCTAGTTTCTGTTCTCTAAAGTCAAAATCATCCGGTTCCTTGGCGCGCAGTGGCTCGATCTCCTCACGGAACTTGGCCAAATTTGGCTCCAATTCTTCGTACGAATAACGGTACCCCTTCCGCTTTTTCAAGCTGAACAGATTGCGCACCTCGGGCGCATAGATCCGAAAGACCTCGGCCTTCCTGACCCACTCCTGGCCTGCCATGACGCCCATCAACCACTCGCTCGGCGAACGCTTTTCGCCATTCCCATCTTTGACGTACGGCACCGTGCCGAAGATCGGCTTGCTGATGAACTGCAACAGATTCCGTGCAACGGAATCAAACGGCTTGATCCGTCCCTCGTGCTGTACAGGCAATTGACTAATCGCCGCCCAATCCACTTCATTTCGACTATGCCGCTCCGGCTTGGCGAAGTAAGCCCCCACGACAGCAGGCAGTCCCAGGCCCAGCCCGACAATCAGCAACCGCCGCCCAGTGGATGTCTGGGCGCCTTCCTTGTGTCCTCGGGCAATACTTCCCCGCTCATACCGGTTCGCAAACGTTAAAAACGTGCCGCCGAAATGGGCAAACATGCCGACGAATACCATCATGCAACAGACATAGGGAATGACCCACCCGGAGTTTGCCACGATCTGCAAACCTGTCGTTTCGAAACTACGCCCGTTTTCTTCGACTTTATCGTATCGACTCTGATAAAACGTCTCTCCCCGGTATCGAACCGGATTGTTCATCCACGTCTTCTCTTCGCGCGAGTCCCCCGTTTCGCGGTCGGTAATCACTATTTTCGAAGAATAGTCGCGCACGTTGTTGGTGCCGCTGTAGTTGACCCGCTCGGCATCAATCAACGTCACATCGTATGGCTTGCGTATTTGTCGCCAGCGAATTGCCATTTCGAAGGGTTTGCCGTCGAGTTCAAAACTCTCATAAGTATCGCTCTCGACCGCCGCAGTCATCTGCGAGACGTCATTGAACCATTGGCTGAGCAAGTAGGTGCCAATCGGCTTGTCTGTCTTTTTGTCGATGACTTCGACGTATGCGGACGCGATGTTCCGCTTGTCCATAATTGCCGCGCCATAGGGTTTGATCCGGTTGGCTACCACCTGTAGCCCCATACCGTCAGTCGCCGGATTTTCGGCATCTCCGGCCATCCGGTACGTGCTGTTTTGCATCCACTCGACAATCCGCAGCTTACAAGGCAAAACGTCGTCATCGATGATCTCGTCCGTCCCTCCCACGCGACGAATGGTCGCTTCGGGAATCGCAAACACGGTATTCTCTTCCGAATCGCTGGTATCAATCAGAACGATTTCTACGTCGTCTTCGATCCAAACCAGATTGGAGGATGCCCCCTCGACCAATCCGATGCGTTGCTCAACTTGTCTATCTCCAAAGACAAATTGCCCTACCATCAACAGTCCCACGCCGGCATGGATGAGCACATTGCCACCGCGCCGGCCGAAAATCATCCACAGCCCGGCGAGCGTTACGGATGAAGCGATCGTCGCCTGCAGCAGTTGCCAGACAATACGCAAGCCTGGATTGTCGAGCCGCACGGACTCCCCGCCCGTCAGCGTCAACAAGCTGAGCAAGAACGACAAGACAGCAGCCAGCCAGACCAGGGTCCGCGCAAGCGGCGGCAACTTGACTACCACGGCGTAACCCACCAACGCCATCGTCAGCAGGACGAATCCGCCTTTGAGCCAAATCCAGAGGGTGTCGTAGGAAATGGGCGGCTCACCCTGCAATCCATCCGCAGTATGACCACCTACGATAACCGCCGTAATCAGCGAGGCCCCGAGCCCGGCGATCACCATTCCGATCCACAACCGAAGCCCTTTGGCGTGGACCGAGAAGCGGGTTGTCTTGGCCGCAATGAGATTCACCAGCAGCACCAGCCCGATGGTGGCACCACCGGGAAAGTAGATACCGTAGCCGCCCAAATACGGCTCATCGTGAGGAAAAAGCGTGACAGGGAACAAGACGTCAAACGGTATCTTGGCTATCCAGCAATTGAAAAAGTAGCGTTTGACTTCTGCCAAAGTCATTTCATCTTGGGCCAAAGTCCCGAAAAGAATGATCAGGATGCCGAGCGCAAAAAACGTGACCGTGATCTTCAATGACCCCATGGCTTTCAGGATCGCCAAGGGAACCGTATCGCGGCTTCGCTCTCTGGCGGATGTTCCAGATGCCGATTCGGCTGTCCACATTCCCGTTGACATGAATTTACCTCATTAACAGAGCTAACCGGGCACACTCTTGATCGACCAGGATGACGCACGCGCGCTGCGTACGTCGGTCGAGATCAAAATCACCAACTGATCGACTTCAAAAACTCTAAATACTTTTCGCGCTGGGACTCAACGAGCTTCGAATCACCTTTGAGTTTTACAAATAAGGATTCACCGGATTGCCAGGGTACATCGGCCACCAAAATTGATTGAGAACCTTCTGCCGTCGAACCATCCAGGGTGTACACGTGGGCCTCGATGCCTTGAACGCTCACCTTCTGGGCCGAATCGAGGATGGACTGCACCAACGTTTCGCTTTTTTCAAGTGAAACCTGCCCTAGCCAGATTCCGATGTTGGCCTGGATATCGCCTCCGGCGGCAATGACGGTTACCTCACCCGACATGCCGTCCTCCTCGACTGAGAAGGCTGCCCGCCGCATGCCGGATGCCTCGATCTCTTTCCAGCCTTCGGGTGCGGCGAAGTCTAGCGATGACGTTGGCGCGGCGCTGGAATCCGTGGGCGACTTCTCTTTCGTCGGCGCGGCCGCCGAGTTGCCCTGTGCAGCAAAAGGCGCCATACCTGCCCCCATGCCTCCGGAGCCCTTTCCAATCAAACTGACAAAATAGGCTTTGGCGGACCCCTGAGACAACTCAGGAACCTCTTCCAATTCACTCGCCATAGAGCCCCAGTCTTGAGCTTCGAGTTTTAACTGATCACGCCAACGATTGATATTCTTGATAACGTAGGTCCGCCATTCCTGTTCATCCGCAGCCGAAGGCACGGGCAACTGCGTGACCGTGGCTGTGAGCCCTTCTTCCTGCTGGATCAGCTGGGCATAAGTGATTCCCCGAGAACGCAGCTCTGTCCAGCCCTCCGCCAACGTCCAAGACGGGTCGCCCGAACTGGTGAACTGGACTGAATCCACAATGTTCCTGAACTGCTCCTGTTGTTTGGACACTTTTTCAGGATCGCCCAGGAGCTTGAAAAACCAGGCGCTATTGTCGTTCGGAACGATCGCCCCAAGCATCTGCTGCTCTTGCAACCGGACGTCTTGCTCTTGCTTGGGAAAAACCCGACGCTGGGCAGCATCCTTCTTGGATACGGTGTAAGTTCGAATCGCAGTATCTTCGGAACATCCGACGAACACGATAGCCGAACCACAGACCAGCCACCCAAGCCGGTTCGTGATGCTGTTTTGAAGGGTTGCACTCAGGTCAAGCATACTGATGTCTAGCCTGCAAACGGAAAAGAACGATTTTTGGAGGGGCGGCAACGCGGCTGCACGCCATTTTACGCGACAGCGCGGGTTGTTGGGACTGCAATTATGGGGATGCTACGGGTCGCCGCACGGGCGGCTGAGGCGGGTTCTTTCCGCCCAAATGTTGATCTGAGCGGCCAGGGCTCAGAGGTCAGGAACCGTGCATTTTCAGGTGGGAGCCACACTCTCGACCCGAGTGCGGATGTGGTTACTTAGCGTCTGGCAGGCCGAATTGTCTTAATGAATTTTAGAACGACTTCAAGATTCGGACAAATTGCCACACTCGTCCTGGCGAATCATTACGGGCGGCAGACGACCCTGCTGGCGGGCCGATCCATTCTAACAATCCGGGGCGAAGCAGAGGCCTCGGAAAAAAGGGGGCAGGCCCCCAAACTGGTCCTGGACTAACGCGTTAAAGCCTCGGCTTCCACTGCAATTCTACGGCACCGGACTCCGTCTTGGAACTGCCCGGCGGCAGGCTGGAGGTCGGCGGCAAATTGCCTGGCCCAGCAGGCTGCGAAGCAACCGATTGTAAACGCGACAACCTGCCTGAAACGGAGGATTGGGCCTGCCGAGCCAATAGCTTCTCACTTTCCGCCAGGCGTTGCCGTAATAGCCGGTTTTCTTGCACACTATCATCCGCTCGGTCACGCTGTGCGCGAAATTCGGTAAGTAACCGTTCGTTTTCGCCCCGAAGCTGCTGGATCAGTTTTCCGTTGCCGAAAGAATTGCACCCAGCCAGCGGCACGATCAGGACGAAGGCAACTAGAACGCAGCGTACTGACTGAGGTTCACACCCTCTGAAGGGTTGTTTGTACGAATCTTGGTCCCAGCTCACCTGCCAGACTCCTTTCTTGCGGCTCTCCTCGACCTGGGAACGCCACCGAAAATTTCGGCGCCTATTCCGATCGGCCTGCCAGACGCTAGCAGGAATGAACCAGGCGTGGTAGATCGATTTCCAATGCCAGCAATAGGGCTTGGCAATGAGAGGGCAACTAGCGTCGCTGGGCTTACAGTCAAGAACTAGTTTTTCTGTCCGACCGCGCTGAGCACCATTTCGGTAAAGCCACTCGTCAGGACACTCTGGGATCCACCCGACCAAGCCCACATGTTGCGAACGATGTCCGTTACCAAGATACCTCCCATGCACATCAGGAGAAGAATTCCCAGCAAACTCAGCACTTGAGGCAGAGTGTATGGGATTTCGGGTACGGACATCACGGCTCCCGCAGGTGCCGACTCCCCAAAGGTATCGCCCGCTTCCTCCAGCGCTCCGCCAGAATCCACGTCGGAGAAGGCATCGAACCCCTCCTCGGCTGGCAGGGCAACTGCCGCATCACCAAACTCGGACGAATCCTCTAATTCGATTACCTGAGAACCACTGTCGTCATCCGTTTCCAGGCTACCGGATGGCGAGAGCTGGAAGTCTTCGTCCTGCTGAAAATCAACCGATGAACCACTAGCCGAGGCATCGACATCAGAACCTTCCGTGGCCAAATCGAGGCCCGAGATTCCGCTTGCGGCAAGATCCAGAGGCTCGTCTTCAAGTGAAATGCCGCTATCGGCGGGACTCATGAGATTAATACCGCTGTCACTACCAAGTGCCAAATCACTGCCACCGCCAAGTACTAAATCGCCGTCATCATCCGAGAGGGCCAAGTCCAAGGAACCGGAGTCCACGGCAGGATCGCTATCGCCGGTGATCAGCTCGCTTCCACCCTCCAGACTCAGATCGGAACCACCCATCACATCGGAGGCATCGGCTGATGGCGCCAGATCCAATTCATCCGAGCCCGATAGCGGAATATCACTGCCCACGCTGGAGTCGAGGCTGCCAATTTCAAGATCGGATCCCGCCAGTTCCACATCGCTGCCCATAGAGGCCGCCGCTAACAGATCGCCACCATCTTCAGGCTTGAGAGACAACTCGTCGTCATCGTCATCGCTCGAGGCCAGCTCCAACTCGTCATTGCCTGTATCGGTAGACGCTTCGGTGGAAGATTTGCTCGCAACCAACCTGACGTCGCTGCCGCTTCCTGGATCGGCAACCAGAGAAACGTCACTATCGATGTCCGAGCCTTCTTCGGAGGAGACAATATCACTGCCAATGGTACTGCCGTGTTTGCTCGCCGATCCGAGATCCGATTCCGAGACCAGAATCGATGAACCAGCCGGGTCTTCGTCCAATGCGCCGCCCATCATTTCCGACGCAACCCGCTCGATTTCCTCCGGCTTGAATTTCCAGCTGCCGCCATCCCGGTAGCCAAAAATCTCACCGCGGGATCTCATTTCGACTAGCTCGTCCGCGCTAACTCCTAGTTTCTTAGCAGCTTCCTCAAGCGGTACGAAATTGGACATACTCGTTCGAACTCCTAAGCCAATGGCGACAGGTCACAGACGCAAATCCGCTTGCCTAGGACGCTCATCCAATGAACTACTGCGACAGAAAAGTCTTCGATAAGCCGTTGAGCGACTACACCGGTAGCCTGCTCCAGTACGAAACCGTGATTGCCAAACGTCTCCTTCGACGTCCGGGCCACTATTTCAACTTATCTATCCTAACTAGAACGCCGGAAAAAACGAAACCCTTCGAACTGCAAATTTGGCCGCCAGGGGCCTTTCTTGGCCAAAATTTGCCGGTATTTCAGCCAATCGGGTGGCGGAATCATAACAAAATCGGCTAGGGCTGAACCTGCCGCAGTTCGCTTGGCAGAGGCGTCTGGCCGTTGAACTGCTCCATTCGCAGATCCCAGGTGACGTTTCGCACGCTCTTGAGCTGGATTTTGCCTTGGGTCGGCT
>JANQJJ010000258.1 GCA_028281725.1 Pirellulaceae bacterium
CAGGAGTCAATTGTGCACAGCACCCGAAGGGCCGCTGGCGGCAATTGACTCCTGACCCCTTTACCCGACCCAAAGATTAAGCTTTGACAGACCACTAGATATCCATGCGAGTCGCCATTGGCCCGTTGCTCGCCAATGAATCTTGGTGCCGAGGCGGCGAGCACCGTGCCTAGAAGGCCATGTTGGCGCGGACGCCGGCAACCAAGGCGGTGTTGACGCTGTCGCGAGCTGGTGAGATGACCTGAATGTCAGGCGTGACGGTCAACGAGCGCGTGATGGCCGCGTTGTAGAACAACTCAACGCCTTGCCCGTCGCTCAAGCTGCCCAACAGGGCGGTCAAGATGTCTCCAACCTGATTGCTAACTTCAGCATAGTAATAGCCGATGCCGAACGAATCGCCGTCGCGACCGGCGATGGGGCTTGATCCCCCTAAGCCCGCAGACAGATAGTACGAAAGGGGATTGGTATCGTCATCCGCTATCCCGGCTCGTGCGAAGTACCCCCAACCGCGGGAGCGGTCGCAAGGGTCGGAGACTAGGTACTGGTCGCAATTCCAATACAGTGACCACGAATCGCTCTGTCGCGCAATCGGCACGCTGGGCAAGACGACACGCGGATCTTGGCCGAGCGCAATCAGGTCACGGCTGCTCCAAGTGCCCCCAAAGAGTTGATGTCCGGGGCGCTGGAAGAAATTTGTGGGTAGTCGCAACTCGCTCGTCAGCACGACGCCCTCGGCAAACAACTCATCGAATCCACTGGTACGCGTGGTATCGGTCGCATTGAGTACGGAAAACGAAAACAGGGGAACGCCATCGGAGAGATATGCGAATCCCAGCCCCAACGTTGAGTAAGGAACCGTCCGCAGGGCGATAGGCGTGCCCACGAACGCCATGTTGGAGAACTGCCGAATGCCCCTGCCATGGGCAAAAGCGTTCAGGTCGCCATCGAGTGAATCGAGTTTGCCGGCAAACACGATCAAGCTCTCCGACAGAGCCTGAGTCAGCAGTACATTGGTCAGATAAATATTTTCTATGTCGCTGACGGGGAGATCGGCCGCCACGTTGGCCGGCAGAATCGCGCCGGTCGCGCCCGCGAGCGATTCGCCAAAACGATGTTCCGCTCTGACCTTTAAAAACAAACCGGGTTGGACTCCCAGCTTGCCAAGATCGGCATTGATCAAGTAATCGCCGTGACCGGAGTATCGAAACTCGCGATCCAAGCCCCCGGCGGTATTGCCCATGTAAAACTGAGTCAGGTTGTTCTGTAGCGTGATGCCGCTTTCAGCCAAAGCCGTACGAACTCTCCCGAATTCGTTTCCCAGCCGGCAGCCGGATTCCAATTCGCCGCACTCCCACGCCGCTGAGTTCCACTGGCTGACTGCATCGCACGACGCAGAATCGCATTGAGCGAGATCGGATTGAGCGAGCGCCTCGGTGCGTAGGGGAAACAGCGCCAACGCGAACCACATCCAGCCGATCGTCCTAGTGCAACAAGCCGGCTCGCGCGATCTGTCCATCCTGGACCTCTCTATCGACAATAGCACCTTGGAATCAAAACCTCGGGGGGTGCGTTCCGAGGGGGAACTGGGCATCCTGCCGAAGGGGTTATCGGACGCGGTAGTGAAGCCGTCCGCTCACCGCACGCGAGGAAAAAACCAAGATGCTTGGTCTGCGCTCCGAATGTACCGGTCGCGTGGAATCTACCACACAACCCGAGTGCCAACCGCCGCCTTGTCAGTTTCGTAGGCAACTGTTCACTGGCGAAGTGTTGTTGCCAGCCGCAGCGCGCCGCTGACAGGATGTTCCACCAAGTGATATTCCTTGGCAGCCGAGTGACGGAGAGCCAGTTTCTGCTTGAGTCGCTGCACATAGCCGGGTTGTTTGCCTAGCACGCCCCCGGCCAGGGCCAACAGGTAGCCGTGCTGTTTCAGTTGCAGCGCACCGGCAACAGACTGAACCAATTCGGCGAGCTGATCGGCTGCGCGGTCGATGATCTGGTCGGTCGCAGCCCCCGTGGCAGCCTGCTCGAAAACGACCTTGGCTAGCTCCGCAATGCGCCGGCGCGATGCCTGGGGACCATACGTCCAATCAATCAGATCTTGAGCTCGGCGACACTGCGTCGCCGCCAGCAGAGCGTCGAGTAGTTGGTGCTCGGAGCGTCTGCCATCTACGGTCTGGCAGGCTAGCCTGAGAGCTTCGATGGCGATCGCGTATCCACTTCCCTCATCGCCAATCAGATACCCCCAGCCACCTGAGCGCGCCGTGTCGCCAGTCGTGCTCCTGCCCCAGGCCATCGATCCGGTACCGGCGACCAGAGCCACCGCTGGAAACTCGCCCGATGTGTCCCGGGGGTCCACGGCGGCGGCAAGTATCGCTTCGGTGTCACTGATCACCCGATGCTGACTGGCAATGTGATTGCTCGCAGCCCAGCGGCTGACGCGTTCCCGTTCCTCCTCGCGTCCCACTCCGGCCAGGCACAAACAAGCACCAGTGGCCGCCTGCCGCGCAACAGACGCATCGTCAAAGGCTAGCGAGATCGCAGACTCTACGTTGGAGAGAGCCGCTTCGAAACCAATTGCCTGCGGATTCCCCGGTCCGCCGACGCCACGTCCGAGCACCTGCGCGCTCTGTCCATCTTCGGACACTCTCCCAAGCCAAGCTACGGTCTGGGTCCCGCCACCATCGACGCCGAGATAGAGAGCGTCCAGAAAGGCTGCCGCATTCATTCGCCGATCTCGCGTTTGGGGCTCGCTTCGTCGGTATTGACTTGCAACACGGTTCGCAATCGCCCTTTGGCTTCTGTCAGAAGCTGCCGCGCGGATTTTGCGTCAACCTTTCTGACAGCGCAGACGACGGCCGTCTTCACCTCTCCGTCACACTGCCGAAGCAACTGTTCCGCTTCGACGTCGCAGAGCCCGGTGATGTCCGCCACAATCCGTATGCTGCGGGCCCGCAGCTTGGAATTGCTCGCCTTCAAATCGACCATCAGATTTCCATAGGTTTTGCCAATCAGCACCATGGCTCCGGTGGTCAGCATATTGAGAACCATCTTGGTAGCCGTACCGGACTTCAAGCGAGTTGAACCACTGATGATTTCCGGACCGACGACCGGAGCGATTACGGAATCGGCGTGCGCGTGAAGCTCCGAATCTTGATTGCAGGTAAAACCAATCGTGACGGCGCCGAGCGAACGGGCGTACTGGACGGCACCGATCACGTAGGGCGTGCGACCGCTGGTCGTGATTCCGACGAGCACGTCGTCTCGGCAAAATCCGTGCTGCTGGAGGTCCGCCTTTGCTTGCTGCGGGGCATCCTCGGCACCCTCAACGGCTTTCGTCAGAGCTTTCTCGCCACCGGCAATGATCCCAACGACCATGCCGGGAGGAGTGCTGAACGTGGGAGGGCATTCCGAGGCGTCGAGCACGCCCAGACGTCCCGAGGTTCCGGCCCCAATGTATAACAATCTGCCGCCGCGCCGGAATCCCTCGGCAATCAGTTCCATGGCCCGAGCGATTGCATCTTTTTCCTTGCCGACCGCCGCGGCAATCTGGGCGTCTTCAGCGTTCATCAAATCGACGATCTCGGCGGCTGATTGCGAGTCCACTTGATTCGACTTTGGATGGCGTAGCACGGTGGTTAGATCGTGTATCATGGCAATTTCCATTGGTCGGCATGACCGGGTCCGGCTGTCTGGCGTGCCCAGTCTACGAACGATTCGAAAACGGGGCGTAAAACGGTTTTGGCCACTTGACGGTCGACCTTCGGGGCGAAACCATCACGGGCAGGCGGTTTTGGACAATCTCACTGGCAAGGCCTGTTGATGCAAGTTTCACTCGGACTCTTCGACGCGATCGTGCTTTTTGTTTCCGTCGCGGTGGCCATCGCCATTGGGCTCCGAGCAAGCGGCAAGACAGATTCTGTCGAAGCCTTCTTGCTTGGCAATCGCAATCTTCCCTGGTGGGCCATTCTGGGCTCGATTGTAGCAACCGAAACGAGCACGGCGACTGTACTGAGTTTACCCGGTCAGGCGTACGGGCCAACGGGCATGAAATTTCTGCAGATCGCGATCGGCTACATCGTGGGTAGATCCATCGTGGTTTATCTCTTGTTGCCCCTCTACTTTCAAGGCAAGCTGTTTAGCGCCTACGAGGTCCTCGAGCGCAAATTTGGCGGCCGAGCCAAGCGGGCAGCCTCCCTCCTGTTTCTAGTGACTCGCAATGTGGGAGATGGGCTAAGGCTCTTTCTGGCCGCTCTGGTACTACGAGAACTCGTCGGATGGCCCTTCTGGGCTAGCGCGATAGCGATCGGCGGAATTACCATTGTCTATACGTACTTCGGAGGCATGCGATCGGTCGTATGGAACGACTGTATCCAACTGGTCATCTACATGCTCGGCGGTGTGGCGACGGTGTTTATCATTGCGGCAAACATACCCGGTGGCTGGGAGGAGTTTTGGGACTATGCTCGCGCCAGTGGCAAGATGAACCTCTTCGATTTCCGGCCACCGGCGACTGGCGAGCCAGGCAGCGGCGCGCCCTCGCTGTGGGCTTGGCTGCTGTCAGAAAACACCAGTTTCTGGGCGGCCCTGGTGGGTGGAGCCGTGTTGACCCTGGGAACCCATGGAACGGACCAAATGATGGTTCAGCGTTACCTGAGTGCGCGTAGTGAGAAAGACGCCGCCCGCGCGGTTTTCTGCAGCGGCTTGGTCGTCTTCGCGCAATTCGCTCTGTTCCTGTTTATTGGAGTGCAGTTGGCCTGCTTTTACTCGGAGATGCCATTCGAAAAAAGCGATCAGGTGTACGCTCACTTCATTATCCATTCCTTTCCCAGCAACACTGGATTGATCGGACTGGTACTGGCGGCGATTCTGGCGGCCGCCATGTCGACACTATCCAGCTCTCTCAACGCATCGGCCTCCGCTCTGCTGAACGATTTCTATCTACCAAGCTTGACCGTCAAGCCGTCGGCGAAGAAGCTCCTGAGCCTGACCCGCATGTTGGCGGTTGGCTTTGGCGTCTTGCAAATAGTCATCGGAATCTGGGCCACTACCTTCGACGACACCGTGGTTGCCAATGCGCTAAAGATCGCCGGTTTCTCAGCCGGGCCGTTGCTTGGGATGTTCATGCTGGGAGTGCTCACGTCGCGGGTTGGGGAATCAGCAGCCCTCGGTGGTGGCGCAGTCGGACTGGGCGTCTTGCTGGGCACTCAGTTTGTTTTCCCGCTTGTGGTAAACTCCTGGTGGCCAGAATTAGCACTTCAGGTTGCCTGGCCCTGGTTGGCCTTGATAGGTTCCGCCACCACGTTCTTCAGCGGTTATCTGCTGTCGTTCGTCTTCCCACCGCGCTCGTCACTTTCCACCCCATCATCCAGGAACGCTCAACATGACTCCACGTAAATTCGATCCTTGTCGAATCGTTCTGCAGTTTGCCTGTCTCCTTTGGGTCGGCACGCTACTAGCGACCTCCACCTTCGCTGAAGGACTCCCGCGCAGTGCACCGGCTGAGGTGGGGCTAGACGAACAACGGCTGGCAACAATCCAGTCGCTGGCGGAAGAGGGCATTCGAGATGGCAAAATGCCGGGGTGTGTTATCTGCGTCGGACGACACGGCAAGATCGCCTACCTGGAAGCCTATGGCAACAAGCAGGTTGAGCCGGAGCTGCGTCCGATGACCGTCGATACCGTGTTTGACATGGCTTCCATTACCAAACCAGTCGCCACGGCTACCAGTATCATGAAGTTGGTTGAGGACGGGCAACTTCGGCTGGGCGCCAAAGTGGTCGACTTTTTCCCCGAGTTCGCGCCGCATGGTAAGGATCAGATTACGGTCCAGGATCTGCTGACTCATCAAAGTGGACTGATTCCCGACAACGCGCTGCGCGACTACCAAGACGGACCGGAAATCGCCTGGCAACGCATTTGTGAACTCGATCTGGTTGCCCCTGTCGGTAGCACTTTTAAATACTCCGACGTGAACTTCATCGTGCTGGCAGAGATCGTGAAGGCATTGACAGAAGACGATGTGCACCGCTACTCGCAATCCCAAGTCTTTGGCCCCTTGGGCATGCAGGATACCGGCTACCTGCCGCGTGAAGAACTCAGGCGCCGAGCAGCGCCGACCGAGCGTCGAAACCAACAGTGGATGCGTGGCGAGGTGCACGACCCTCGCGCCTACGCACTCGGAGGAGTCGCCGGTCACGCGGGACTTTTTTCAACTGCAGAGGATCTGGCCGTCTACGCCCAAATGATGTTAGGCCGAGGTACGTATCATCCAGCTGAAGGAAAGCCGACACGCGTTCTCTCTCAGCGTACGGTGAGCGTGATGACGCGTGCCTACCCGGTTTCCGCCGGAATCAGAGGACTTGGCTGGGACAAACGTACCGGTTACTCCAGCAACCGGGGCGACCTGCTTTCGGACTCGGCCTTTGGACACGGCGGTTTTACGGGAACCGTCCTGTGGATCGATCCTGAACTGGATCTGTTTTTTATCTTCCTCAGCAACCGCGTGCATCCTGACGGTAAGGGAAGCGTCAATCACTTGGCCGGTCGGATCGTCAATGTTGTCGCCAGTGCCATCACGGATTCGGCAGTCGACCGGCAGCGGCCGGCACCCGTGCTGTGCGGCATTGACGTCCTCCAGCGAGACAATTATCGCCAGCTAGGCGGACAACGCGTGGGGCTTATCACCAATCACACGGGACGCAATGCGGAAGGCAAGTCGACCGTCGAATTGTTGCACGCGGCCACCGATGTAGACCTGGTCGCCCTTTTCAGCCCGGAGCATGGTTTTAAGGGACAACTGGATATCGCCCATATTGACGATAGCGCCGAATCGGCAACCGGACTGACCGTCTTCAGTCTCTACGGCAAGACGCGCAAGCCAACCGCGGAGATGGTCGAGGGCGTCGACACGTTGGTATTCGATATCCAAGATATTGGCACGCGATTCTACACCTATATCTCTACCATGGGAGAAGCGATGCGTGCCGCCGCCGAGACCAACAAACGTTTCGTTGTTCTCGATCGCCCCAATCCGATCAACGGTGTGGATGTCGCCGGGCCAATGCTCGACAAAGGGGCGGAGTCCTTTGTGGCGTTCCACCGTTTGCCGGTTCGGCATGGCATGACGATCGGTGAACTAGCCCAGTTGCTCAAGGCGGAGCTTCAGCTCGATTTGGAGCTCCAGGTGATCGAGTGCGTGGGTTGGGAGCGAGACACGTTCTGGGAAAAGACGGACCTGACCTGGATTAACCCTTCGCCGAATATGCGAAGCCTGACGCAGGCGCTCCTGTATCCCGGCGTGGGACTGCTTGAAACAACCAATGTCTCCGTGGGGCGAGGTACGGACACTCCCTTCGAGGTGTTGGGCGCGCCGTGGATCGATGGACCGCAACTGGCTGCGGCATTAAATGAGTGCTCGATTCCGGGCGCGATCTTCATTCCGATTGAGTTCACGCCCGACGCCAGCAAGTTCGCCGGCCAGGCGTGCGGCGGGATCAATATCGTGATTACCGATCGCAGTGCCTTCGAACCGCTACGGGTCGGATTGGAACTCGCCTGTCTGCTACGCAGACACTATCCCGAAGACTGGAACCCAGCGAGTCTCAATCGCTTGCTCGGCAACCAATCAGTCCTTGAGGCGATCGTAGGCGGGG
Source organism: Pirellulaceae bacterium (assembly GCA_028281725.1). GTDB lineage: Bacteria > Planctomycetota > Planctomycetia > Pirellulales > Pirellulaceae > Aureliella. The sequence continues at coordinate 7,653 of JANQJJ010000258.1, forward strand.
AGGGCGCCCGGCAAGTCATGGAAGCTGCTCGCGAAGGCGTTAAGAATTTTAAACGACGCCGAGAGCCGTTCTTGCTTTATCGATAGACTCCCCCTGGCGGCCCACACGCCGTGGCCCTAGGATTTGGGTAAAGGGGTCAGGAGTCAATTGTGCACAGCACCCGAAGGGCCGCTGGCGGCAATTGACTCCTGACCCCTTTACTTGACTTAGACACCCTTTAGGCGCGCAAGCGGAGCCTAGTTGTTATGGATACAAGGATTGTCTTGGGGCTGGAGCGGGCAATCGACCAGTCACCGATCGTAATGCGTGGCCGTCGACTGGGGCTGGTCATGAACCAGGCGTCCGTTACGGCAGACATGACGACCGCCTGTGAGGCCATCGCCCGTGCCTACCCTGGGCAGTTGCAAGTGATCTTCTCTCCACAGCACGGAATCTGGGGCGAGCAACAAGCGAACATGATCGAAACGGCCCACAGCGTTTACGAACCGTTGCAGCTGCCGGTCTACAGCCTCTACAGCGAGACGCGACGTCCCGCACCCGGGATGCTCGATGACCTCGACTGCCTGGTAGTCGATCTTCAGGATGTCGGCACCCGCGTCTACACGTTCATCTGGACGATGCTGGAGTGCTTACGAGCTTGTGCGGAAAGCGGCAAGACGATCGTGGTGCTGGATCGCCCGAATCCGATCGGCGGCGAGATCCTAGAGGGTCCGGTGCTTGCATCGAACCTCAAGAGTTTTGTGGGAGGCCATGAAATTCCTCTGAGACATGCGCTGACCATCGGAGAGTTGGCCCAGTTGCTGGTGGCCGAGTGCCAGCTCGACGTCGAACTCGTTGTCGTGCCGATGCTCGGGTGGGAACGCCAGATGCAGTTTCCAGAGACCGGCCTGCGCTGGCAATGGCCCTCGCCCAACATGCCGGCCGTGACGACTGCGTTGGTCTATCCTGGCCAGGTCCTGCTGGAGGGAACCAATCTTTCCGAAGGCCGCGGAACCACCAGGCCATTCGAAGTCGTGGGGGCACCGTTTCTCGATCCCTGGCAGTGGATGCCTGAGCTGGAGAGATTCCCGCTGCCCGGGCTGAAGTTGAGACCAATCCGATTTGTGCCTACCTTCGACAAATGGATGGGGGAAAGCTGTGGAGGAATCGACTTGCAGATCATCGAACCGTCGGACGTTCGGTCTGTGGGGACTACGCTGGCATTGCTCGCCACAGCGGCGAAGCTGGCGCCCGACCAGTTTCGATGGTTGCCACCTCCCTACGAGTACGAAATGGTCAAGCCGCCCATCGATATCCTGTTTGGTGCCGCGGCACTGAGAGAGCAAATCGATCAATCGAGAGATCGGTCCCTGTCGCCCAACGATATCGAAGCGCTACTGCATTGCGACGAAAACGCCTGGTTGGAGCGGGCGACGCCTCATCAGATTTATCGCTAGCTGGCTGCCGACGCGCACCTCGCTCTGTTTTCCAATCCCTCCGATGCCAGGCGCCCAGCAAGCCATAAGCGCGGCCAAGCACTGCAAAAAAAACGCACGTCGAAGAATTCGACGTGCGTGAGCTGCTTATGGAAAGCGTTTTTTCGGTAGCCTACTGATCACTCAGAGTTGCTATACGCCTCACTACCATTAGCTGAACCCATGGCGCCCCAGACGCCGTACGGGCTTGGACCGGTGAAAGGTACGGGCAGGGTCAAATCTCCCGTGTCGATGTTTTCCGTAATAAATCGAACGGAACCGTCAGTCATCCCGACGTTAACACCCCCGGTATGATAGCTGTCTGCCGTGTAGATTCCTTCTTGCCATTCACCGCGCTCATTGGCGCAGGATGGATCGTTCGGTGGCAAAATCGTCGTGAAGCCCATAATCATTGGGTAACCACTTGTCCAAGCCTCACCGTCACGGTGGTGTGACGAAGGCAGAGTACCCACAATCTCGCCATTGACTCCCTTGGTCTGCTTACACACGATTGGGCTGGCACGGAACTGATTCCTGTTGATCACTGTGTAGTGACCATGCAATCGACGCTGGGTTAAGTAAACCGTGTTTTCGCTCAGCAACAGCGTATTGCTGGTTCCGTCGATCGCTTCTGCGATCTTCTTCCCTCTAATGTATTGAAACATACCTCGCGTTGGTGAGTTCACGTGGCTTCTACCATCGTTGTTGGTGTTGTTCGTGCCGATCGTCGAATCGCCCAAGTTGACGGCATAGTTGATCGGAGCCTGGTCGTTGGACCAGCCATTTCCTGTCGCACCCGGGTCGGAGGGACAGAGGAAGCTAGAGACACGCGTCTTGTACGGCGTGTACGGACGCAGCGATTGGGGGCCACCGGGAGCCAGTACCGAGCTAGTCTGGGTCGGATCGGGCGCGCCGGCTTGAATCTGGTTGTACAAAGGTCCCTGCTCGATGTTGGGCAGGATTTGAAGGAAGGCGCTATGACGAGTCATGGGACTACGCCAGCTGCTGCCCCAATTTGCACCGGGGTGTGTAGCCCCGTTGGACATACTGGGAAACACCTTGTAAGTGCTTTCGTAGGTCATACAGGCCAACGAAAGCTGCTTAAGATTGTTGGAACACTGCATACGGCGAGCCGCCTCACGAGCAGCTTGAACCGCAGGCAACAATAATCCAACCAAAATTCCGATAATCGCAATAACGACTAACAATTCCACGAGCGTAAACGCGTATGAACGCTTCTTACGCCACATAATCAATCGAGCCATACTCGGCCTCCTCGCAAACAAAAGACACGAATTCAAACAAGAGCCTTCCGAAACTAACAGTTAATAAACTACCATTTTCATGTTATTAATGCGACATGAAGCGCCATAATTGTAGGCCTTTTAGCAACAAGATGCCGTCTCGCCCTTTCTCTGGGGGGGGCTTGAATGCCTTTCACTGCCTGTTTTGGGCGTCGTCAAGAGTCACCAGCGGGTTGCGCCCGGGATGCTCGACGACATATCGCACTGGCTGCGGGCTGCCAGGCCAAGTGACCTCAACGGCGGTTTTCTCCGAGTCGTCAGATAGGGCCAAGGTCACCGACCCCCGCGCATCACTTTGATAGCTGCGTCCGGAACGAATGCACACCGCCTGAGTTCCATGAACATCGGCCACGCGCACCACCGCCCCAATCGCGTCACGATTCGAGGCGTGACCAATCAAACGTAATCGCAAACGGCGGACCTTGGGTGGGCAGTCATTTCTCAGGACTGTCGGCCGGCTACGGGCGTTGAGTGCGATCACGTCGGCATCCCCGTCGCCGTCCAAATCCCCAGCAATCAATCCACGCGTCGATTGGTTCACGCTCGAAGCGCTGCCCCAATTCTGCTCCAAGTAATCGAAACGGCCTTGACCCAGGTTTCGCAGCATCACGTCGGGGACGTGATAACCGGTGGCTGCGTTGGATCCGCCACGTCGATTTCGATTGTCGTCCAGATCCCCCGCGCCGATGAGCAGATCGGGCTTACCGTCGAGGTCAAAGTCTTCAGCTACGACACCCCATGTCACATGCGCAAACGTTGGTGGACTGATTCCCGTCCGAAGTGTGACATCATCGAAAAATCCTTCACCGCTGTTTTGATAGATAGTCGCAGGTTCTTCCGAAAATGACGTCACCGCCAGATCGAAAAGACCATCGCCGCCAAAGTCTGATACCTCGGCTCCCATGGATGCCTGCGCCTTGCCTTTGAAGTCATAGGCCAGTCCCGTGAGCAACCCCAATTCCGTGAACTCACCCTTTCCGTTGTTGCTGAAGAAGTGGTTCTCTTGCGAGTCGTTGGCAACCAGGATGTCCGGATCACCATCCGAGTCATAGTCAAAGGTGGCGACGCCCATACTTCGGCCTGCTACGGAGCGAATCCCGGACGCACCGGAGATGTCGCGAAATGTCCCATCGGCCTCGTTGCGAAAGAGGGTATCGGGCGCTGGTTCGTACCGCAGTGGGCTCGGATAACTCGGCAATCCCTTGTGGATATGCACTTTGTGGCTTCGGGCATCAAACTGAATGTAGTTGGCGACATACAAATCTAGATCACCGTCCCCATCGATATCGAGGAAGCTGGTGCCGCCGCCCACCCGCTTACCATTGGCGACGCCGGCCTGATCGGTGATGTCTGAGAACGTGCCGTCACCGTTGTTGCGATAGAACGTATTGCGCCGGTAATTGTTGATATACAAGTCGACGTAGCCATCGTTGTCATAGTCCGCACATGCGACCCCCAGACCGAAGCCGGTGTCACCCACGCCTGACTGTCTCGTCACATCGGTGAACTTTAAGTCCCCGTCATTGCGATACAGAGCGTTCGTCGGCCGAGCCTCGATGCCTCCACCCTCGATGGGCGCTCCGCTCAAGAAGTAGACGTCCAGGTCTCCATCATTGTCGAAGTCCAATAGCGCGAGCCCGGCACTCATGCTCTCAATAATGAAATGACGACCGTCGCTGCCGTCGCTATGGACGAACTCAATTCCAGACTCCGGCGTCACGTCAGTGAAAACGATCGGAGACTCTGCGCTGGAGCGGATCGGTAACAGAAGGATCAAACAGGCGGCGGGCAAAACCACTTCGATCCATTCCGCTAGCGATCTAAAACAAAGACGACGGGCTTGATGCATCAGCGTACCCAAAACAGGAAGTTCGACTTCGAAGGCTTTACTTTTTTGCTTCTCCATCGCTTGTATCTTTTTGCTCCGTTTGCCGAATGAGGGCCAGTAGCTGAGGATACTCGGCGTTGGCCGGGGCAAGCTCAATAGCCCGCTGCAATGCCTGGATCGCCTGGGGTGTCTGCCTGTTTTCCTGGTAGACCGTCGCCAGCCATGCAAAGCCGGCCCCGCTAGGCGCTGCGGCAGTGGCCCGTTTGGCAAACTCGATCGACTTTTCGAGGTCCGGTCTCACTTCCAGGTAAAACTGACTTAGCGCGAGCAACGCTTCGGCATGCTCCGGGTTCTGTTTGCTAAAGTCGAGCAAAGTCGCCTCGGACTCGTCCAGCTGCTCCACTTCGGCGTAGAGCGATGCAATTTCGGAAGCGTAGGAGAATTCGTTCGGTTCCAAACTGGCAACTTCTCCGAGCCATCGAATGGCGTCAAATCGGAGTCCTTTGCTGACTGAAATCCAGGCCATCGCTTGCCGTGGCTGGATATCGGCGGCATTCATCCTGCTAGCGCGCACCAAAAGCAATTCAGCTGCTTGAGCGTTGCCGGCATTCAGATACACCCGAGCCATGTCGGTGTATAGATTCCCAACGTCGATCTGTAGGGCTTGGACGTCATCATAGTCCTTGCGACCACGACGCGTCTCCTGTTTGTTTTCCTCACGCAGTCTGACGTGTTCCTCTTGATGGACCTTGGCCTGCTCGGTCTGTCCGAGCCGCAAAAGGGCTGTCGCCAAACCATAGTGTGCCTCTGCGTGGTCTGGGTCAAGTTCCAGCACGGCCTGAAACGCTTGCTTCGCGCCCTGGAAATCCTTCTGCTGAAGTTGAACGTGGCCTAGCTGCAAATGGGCAGCCAGAGACGTTGGCTGCGCGGCGAGCACGCCCTCGAGAACCTGGCGAGCTTCCTCCAATTCGCCCGCGGCCAACAGAGCGACGGCCAAGGTGATCTGCCTGGAAGTATTCTGCGGCTCAGCCAAGACGGCCTTGCGAAAAAAATTGACGGCTGTGTCCAGATCCCCTTCGAGTGTCGCGATGTCACCCAAGCCGCGCAGGGAGTAAACGTAGTTAGGATTCCGCTGGAGTATCTGCGTCCAGAGCTTTTTTGCGACCTCCGGGTCGCCAAACTCAAACTCGAAACGAGCCTGCATTTCGAGCGCGTCCGTGCTACGTGAGGTCGTCGCAACCAAATGGGCTGCCACCTCTCTACCTTCGGTCAGAATGGTATCGCTATCTTTTGCCTGAAGCGGCGTTAGCGAGGGCAGGCTGGTGATACGCGGCACGTCGGAACCCGGCACGTTGGCGCGGGCCTCGTCCAATTGCGCGTTGATCACGTCGGCAATGGGACTTTTAGAATCCGCCACGGGATCACCCGCAGGCCGTCCTGTGGAAGCCAGGCCAAACCATCCGGTCGAACTGCCGAAGCCCGCGACAGCTACCAACAGCAGAGCGGCCAGCCAAAAGAATCCCCCAAACGACCGCTTGGGTGGTTCGGCGTCGCTGCCCAGCTCGCCCTCTTCCGGCGTTACATACTCCGGCTTGATGATCTGCTGGCGGATGTCGGCACTGCCATCGGGATCGTGCTCCCTTTCATTCATCGTTTCGGCTCCTGCTGGATATTCCCAAGCCCTGGCGAACCAGCAGGCGTTGATTCGCACGGATGTTCGAAAATTCTTCAACCCCGCCGCCTAACCAGCGGACAACCACTCGGTCGACCGTCGTATTCTCGCCAAGCCCAAAGTGGAGTTGGGATCCAAAATGGCTTTGATACCCCCGCCCGCTGTGGACCTCAAGCAGCTGCGATTTGCCCCCGGCGGTCAGGAGTACTTGAGACCCCACCGCGCTGCGATTGGAGGACGTTCCGACCAGCTCAATTTCGATCCAATTGGCCGAAGCGTTACATTCGTTGCGGAGGACCGTCGGCTTGGTTCGGGAATTGAGTATGACCACGTCGAGGCAACCATCGGAATCCAAATCATCGACGATGGAACCACGACTGCTTTCCCTGACGACCATGCCTTCACCGCACGTCTGAGAGACATCTACGAAGTGACCGTTCCCCAGATTCTCATACACTTGGTTCCGTATTTTATAGCTGGTCGTGTCATCGAACTCATCGAGATTGTCGTGAATGTGACCGTTGGCCATGAATAGATCTTGATCGCCGTCATTATCCAGGTCGGCAAAGGCGGTACCCCAATTGACGTAATGGTAGGTTCCGGCACCGGCACCGGTGCGGAGTGTCACGTCTTCGAAAAAACCGCCTTCGGAGTTCTCGTACAAGGTTGCCATTTGATTTTCGAAGGCTGTCTGAAACAGATCCAGTAGCAGATCGCCATTGAAGTCGGCGGCATCGACCCCCATACTGCCTTGCGGGTTGCCTTGATAGTCATAGGCCGTTCCAGAAATCAGCCCAATTTCAGTAAACTTCCCTTGCCCATCGTTTTCCCACAAAAAATTGCGTGTGGAGTCGTTGGCAACAAAGATGTCTGTATCGCCGTCGAGATCTGCATCCAGTCCGATCGTGGCCATTCCCCATTCGGAATGCGCCGAGATGCCTGATTGATCGCTGACGTTGGTAAATGTTCCGTCTCCGTTGTTGCGGAGTAAATCATCCGGTTCGGTGGGGAACAGTACGGGACCTCCGTAGACCACCCGTCCGTGAAAGATCGACGGAGGACGCAGGTCGTATTCGAACTGAATGTAGTTGGCGACATAAATGTCCAGGTCACCATCCGCTTCGATATCCAGCATGGTCACGCCGCCGCCGACCTTTTCTCCGCATGCAATTTCCGGTTGTCCCGCCAGGGCCTGAAAACTGCCGTCACCGTTGTTGCGGTAAAGGGCGTTCGCACCGTAGTTGTTGACGTAAACGTCCGGCCAGCCGTCATTATCGTAATCCCCGACAGCCACCCCAAGTCCGAACCCTTCATCGCCCAAACCGGATTGCTCGGTCACATCGGTGAATTGCCAGTTGCCATCGTTTCGGTACAGAGCGTTCCTGGGAGGAGTCTGGTAACTGGCTCCTTTTAGCGCGGCTCCATTTAGAAAATAGAGGTCCAAGTCGCCATCGAGATCAAAATCCAACGTCGCCATGCCTGAAGCCACCGCCTCGACCAAGTAGTGGGCGCCGCTACTACCGTCGCTGTGCACGAACGAAATGCCGGTTCGATCCGTCACATCGACTAGGCGAATCTGTGTCGGCTCCGCCGCCAACGTCGAACTCGCAATGGCCCAAGTGGCGAAAATGACGATTTCTGGGTAACGGAACAACATGCTCACTGTCGAAGACTGCTCACGATTTGCTTCGCTTTCTGGCAAAGCTCATTGGTCGGATCGAGCTCAATTGCCATCTCGAACGCGGCGATTGCCGGATCCGGTCGTTCGAGCGTCGCGTACAGACCTCCTAGCGTAATCCAATGCTGGACGTCGGCGGGCAAAAGTTCAACGATCTTTTCCCCCACGCTGGCCGCCTCAGGCGACCGCCCTAGAGACAGATAAAGACGCTGGAGCTGCAGCAGGTACTCGTCATTGCTCGGATCCAGCTTCACGGCTCGCAACAGGGCCCGCTCGGCGGCTTCGAAATCACTGTGCGACTGTTCGACGCGGGCGACGTCGGCGTAGGTCTGCGCCAGCACGCCGATGGCATACCCAAGATCACTAAAGGCGTTGGCATCGGCCGCGTTCTTCTCGCGAGCCGCTTCCGCCAAAGCGCGAAACGTCTCATTGTGTTCTTCCGCAAGTGCCTTCTGGCCTGTAGCCGCCAGCGCTCGGGCCAATCCATAGTGGGCATCCTTGGAGTCCGGATTGGAAGCGACGACGCGTTCAAAGCAGGCAATGGCGCGAGCGTAGTTGCGAGTCTGCAAGTGGGCCTGCCCCAGTTGCTGCCAAGCCTCAATGGAGGTGACTTCGGATGAAATGTGCTGTTCGAGCACCAGAGTCGCCTGCGTACCTTTGCCCACATGCAGCAGCGAATCTGCCAGCACGATGGGAACCCGTGGATCACCGGCGTTGATGATATTCACATCTTCGAAGTAACCGATCGCGTCGTCGAATTGGTCACTTTCAGATGCCATCAAGCCCAGCCCGTAGAGGGCTTCAGCGAAGTGCGCGTTGACCGATAACGCGTCCAGCCAAGCCTCAGCGGCCCTTTCCGTTTCGCCGAGCTGATACGCCCGGCGGGCCGCTGCACTGAGCGCGGCGGGGTCTCGAGGATACTTCGCAGTTAGCCCATCGACTTCGCGCTGAGCCACCTCAAGTACTTTCTCAGCGGTGGCCGAGGGCTGGAACTCGACGCCCTCGATCTCCTGATCCAGAATCGACGGAAGCCTCGCCTGAGAGGTCGTATCATCGGGCTGAAGCCAGAGGGAGGCCATCACCAGGCCGCCCAGGATTACCACCAGGCCCGCCAAGGCGACAAGCCGCAGTTTCAACGCTGCATCGCTCGTCGCGGACCCAGCTGCTCGACGCTTTGACGACCGACGACGCCCCATCATCTACCTGACTGCATAGGAAATTCGACCGGTTTGCTTGCGGTTGCCGCGAAAGCGGCAACCATTATCGGCCCCCTGGTCGGCTTGCCAGTCGACTCCCCATGGCACCGGTCGCGAACTAGAGAAACAGGAGCGATTACTTGGCGCTGACCTCAAAGTTATGCTCGTTGGCATCCCCCTTTTTGACTTCGGCCTCGAGCCCCGAAGTCTCCGCCTTACCGAAGCGTTCCGCAATGAGACTCTCCGCCTTACCAGCGTCCGCGCCCTGTTTGTCCAGCGCCCCGTAGACCGCATCCAGGGATGCCTCGCTATCAGGATCGACTTCCTCGGGAATACCGAGATCTTGCCCCTCATATTTGGTAACGGTTACCTGGTATTTGCCGGGCAGCGCACCATCGCCATTGACTTCCGTGGTCAGTTTGTAGACGCCGCTCGCGTCGGTCGTGCCGGAAGCGGTCCTACCCGACGGGTCCGTAGGCTTGTATATGACCATGGCTCCCTCAATCGGTGAACCGTCCAGCATCACTTTGCCGCTGACGGGCGTTGTGCCCAGGCTCGAACCACAACCGACGAGCGGAACCAGGCACACTACCAACATCAAACCCAAGAAATTTTTCATCATTCCACCTCAAAATAAATAACGATCCAGTATGCGTACGTCCATAGGTCCCGTAGCTTGGCCGCGGACCCTGTCACTGCGGATTATGACACAATCATCCCTCCCAGCCAACTGATGGTTGGCACTAACGATGTAGATCCTCCGGTTTGAGACCTTCCCAAAGTAGGATACGTTGCACTCGATCGTAGGGCTCGGAAACATGCATTCCACCGGAGACCAGATCGAGTATGCCATCCCCATTGAGATCCGCCAGCGCGATCGACTGGATGTGTGATGGAGTATTGGCTAAATCATGCTCGACGAAGTTCATGTCGCCGTCGTTGACAAGAACAATCAAGCTTTGCGACTCGGGATTCTCCCATTCGTTAAAAGTGCTCGAGGCAAAAATGTCCAGGTCCCCATCGAAGTCATAGTCCACTGCTTGGGCACACACGGCACCGCCAAAGGCCGCCAGGCGATGGTACTCGAAACCAGCTTCCCCTTGGTTCTCGAGCCACTGGACGCCATGCCATGGCCACGGATGAGGCGGAGAGTAGTCGAATGCATCCCCATTGGTGAAGAGTATGTCCCGATCGCCGTCTTGATCCAAGTCTTCCGTCCACAAGCCGCTGGAGCCGAAATCGGGATTGTTCGCTTCATAGACTAATTTTTCTTCGAAGCCACCGCGACCATCCCCAAGAAACAAATAGACTCTCTCAAATTCCTGGCTGACCAGCAGGGAAATGTCCGGAGCTCCATCCCCGTTGATGTCGTCGACCACGCCATGAATTCCCCCAGGCAAACTTTGGAGGATCGTGCTCTTGAACTGCCAATCCCCCAGATTCTCCATCCAGCGGAACTCCCCTGAGTAATATCCGAAGTGGGTGACCGCCAAATCCAGGTCCCCATCTCCATCCAGATCGGCCGCGCGCACATCCGAAACTCGAGCTACCTTTTCCAGCACGCGCCGCGCTTTGAATTTTTCGTTTCCCAAGTTTTCCAAGATCACCACCGAGCCAATCGGATCATCGTTGGGAAAGAGGACGCCTAACACGGCGACCAAGATATCGAGGTCCCCATCCAAATCGAAATCGACGCACTGGGCATGAGCCGGAGCAGGCAGATCTTGCTGAAGCGTCTGTTCGTCGAAATTGCCCTCTGCGCCCTGCTTGATCCACGAGACGAGGTTGTTTTCGCAATCACAAACGACCAGATCCAGCAGCCCATCCTGATCCAGATCGACGACCTGCAGGTGCGAGATTTTGGGAGGTGATGAAAAGGCGGCTCCGATGGGACGCGTGGTGAATAGGCGCAGCGGCTCACCTCGGACACTCTGGAACTGCTCCGCGGGGCCCACATCAGCCGGTGTCTGTTTTTCCGAGTTGGAACAAGACGTCGTTGCGACGCCGGCGGCTAGTAAAAACAAACCAGCGATCCGCGTCTGCACGTTTTTGACGTCTTGTACTCTTTTCGGCCGCATTAAGCGTTTCTCAAAGTTGGAGCGGAATCCTGCGGCTCTGCGAACCGGCAACCAGCACCGAGCGCTGCCATCAGGCAGATTTGAGGTTAAGCTAGTCGGAGTGGAACAGTTGAGGTAGTCGATGGATTAGATTGGGTACCATGGCACGTCATAGCAAAACCACGCGAACTGCTACATTTCAACGCGCTATTCTAGTTACGTGTGTACTGCTGGCGGTGTTCGGCGTCAGTCGGCTGGTCGGTTGGTATACCGTTCGCAGTGAGTATGTGCAGGCTCAAAGGGCCGTCTTTGACCGAGTTAAGGAACTCGGGGGACAGGTCTACTACGATAACCAGTTGCGTATCGAGGAGGGAGGCCGGCTGGTTCCCGATGCCAGCCATACCGGCGACTCGCATTGGCTCGGATCGTTGATCGGTCGAGACTGGGTACACGACATATTCTACATCTCGCTGGCTGAGTTTAGAACGGATCAAGAATACGGACTCGTCGCACGATCCAATCAGGTGGTCGATGATTCGATTCTCGAACTGGCGGCAGAGCTCCCAAATCTGAAGTGGGCAGCACTCAGCGGCACGGCGATCTCCAACCAGGGAATGGCCCGTTTATGCCAGAGCCAGCCACTCGAACGTCTGTGGCTCGGTCAAACGGCGATTACGGATCAGACACTGGCCGAAATAGCGCGGTGTCAGAGCGTCACGCACGTTTCCATCGAAGGGACACCGACGTCGGACACCGGCCTGGCGGAGCTCGTCCAGCTACCGAAGCTCGAGTTTTTGAGCCTGGGCAGTCCCTATTTCACTCCCCAAGGCCTCGCAGCGCTTTCGCAGGCCAGACACCTGAAAGAACTGCATCTGGACCGCTTACCGGTCAACGATCTAGTACTTGCTGCCCTCAGCAGACTCCCTGATCTGGAGGTTCTTTCTCTGCGGCAAACCGCCATCACCGACTATGGCGTCCAGCAACTATCGCGTCTGAAGAAACTGCGAGAACTGCACCTCGATGGTACGGCGCTGACCGATCGCGCTTTTGCATCGGATTTCAACCTGCCATCCCTCGAAACGCTGACACTTGAGCAAACGGCGATTTCCGACGCCGGCCTGCGCGGGCTGTCTGCATGCGCTGGACTGAGTAGTTTGCGTGCGGGTAACTCATCTTGTACTCTAACCGGTCTGTGCGACCTGTTCACCGAGTTACTGGACCGTTCGCTAGCGGAGGCATTGAGTGCCATCGCCGAGGTGCGCCTCGACGCGTCGGGAGATGTCGTGTCTTTGACTCTTACCGGCATCCCAGTGGCAGACTCCGATTTGGATATCATCCATCAACTGCCACAGTTGCAGTGGCTGGCGCTGGCGGGCAGTCAGATCACCGATGAGGGAGCGGCCAAACTGGCGAGTTTTAGTTTACCCAAGCTGAGTCTGTTGAACCTCAATAACTCACGTGTCTCTGACCTGGGCCTCGAAGAGTTGGTCCAGTTGCCATCCTTGGTCAACCTGCACGTAGCCGGGACCGACGTGAGCCAAGAGAAAGTCGGGGAACTGCAAGCAACGCACCGGTCACTTTCCATTTATACTACGGACTTGGCGGCCAGACAGAAAATCGTACGATCTCCGCCAGCGACCACGACGGATTCTTCCTCGAGTGCGAAACAAGAGTAGTCGCCGACGGGGACACGCAATTATTTTTATTCTATGAAAGAACGACCATGACGGAAACGACTGCCGAACCAGCATCCGGTGCAGAACATTCGGACTCGCCGCAGCCTACGCCTGCGGCAGGCACGCCGATCTGGCTTATGCCGGCCCTGATCATTGCCGGGTTGATCGCCGGTATCGCGGGTGAGTGGCTGATTGTCTCGACATCCGAAGTATTTATGACGCCTTCACCGGGAACAATCGTGCCGAGCCCCGAGTATCTTGCCGAGGTTCGGTGGGACATGATTCGCAATCGCGCGATTGGCTTCGGCGCTTTCGGTGCTCTAGCCATCGGCTTGGTCGGCTTGGTCACGGGTATCGCGCGATCGACCGCCCGCGGTGGCGTCGGCTTCGTTCTCGGAGCGGTTTCAGGAGTAATCGCAGGGGGATTGACCGGACCGATCGGCTATCTGACCGGTGAAGCGCTGTTCACGTCCATGATGGAAGGTATGCTCAAAGCCATTCTTATCTTGGGCCCCGTCTACGTCGCACTCTGCATCATGGCGGCGGCTCTATCGGCGGTGCTGAGTGCCGATTTCAAGCTGCTCGGGCGCGGGCTTGTTGTGGGAGCCGCGTCCAGCGTGTTTGCCATGCTGCTCTACCTGCTGACGTCGGTCCTCGTCTTTCCGATTGGCCGGCCCGAAGCCATCGTTCCGGAGCATACCGGTACCCGCTATGCCGCGTATGTCATCGGCGCCCTTTTCATGGCCATCGCGGCGGGTATCGCAACCCGTCCGGCCAAGGTCAAACAGGCCGGCGGCGCTTCGGTCAGTCTGCAGAATTAGAGCGGATTCCAATTTGGCATGGGCAGACTTCCGTCGGTTGACCGTGGAACCCAATCAACGGCTCAGGCTATTTGCCCGCGCGGCGTTCACCGGCGGCCGCGGTTTCCGGTTCAAGGATCGTGAGATGCTGGTCGGGAGTGATCTGAGAAATCATTTGCACTTGGCCAGACGGCCAGCGAATTTCGGCGCTGACCGGTTCGGACGAATTACCCAGCCCGAAGAAAAGACGCTCATCATGCGAGGAGAGATAGCTGGTTCCGCTCTTGTACAGGCGCAGCTGCTCTCCCGTGCTCTCGGAATGAAGCACCACGCTCGCGCCAATCGGATTTCTTGAACTCTGGCGGCCGATCAGTCGCATGGAGAGCCAATGGTGGTCCGCGGTACTTTCATTGCGAAGCAGCGTGGCCGCTTCATTGGTGTGGGTGATCGCTACGTCCAAGTCCCCGTCATCATCGATATCGGCAAGCCCGAGACCTCTCGCCATGTGCGCGCTGTTCATATAGTCTCCAGCTTGCCGAGCGACATTGACCAATCTCCGGCCGTCGATGTTCTCGAAAAGCAGAGGCTGCTGACGAAACGGAGAATTCGTCGATGCAGGTGTGACGTGACCATTAACACTGATGATGTCTTCATCGCCGTCGCAGTCGAAATCGAAAAAGGCGGTTCCGAAGCCCACGTACACGCCACCTACGGCGGAGATTCCTGTTTTGGCGCTCACGTGCTCGTAGATCAGGTTTCCGATGTTTTGGTAAAGCCCAAAACTTTGGCCCTCAAAATTGGCGACCCAGATATCGGGCAGCCCATCGGAGTTAAAATCGCCCACATCGATGCCCATACTTCCATCGGAACTGGCTCCCTCTCCGAACGCCGTACCACTTTCGATGCCAACTTCAACGAAACTCCCGGCGCCGGTATTCTGCAGTAAGAGGTTGGGGGTTGTATCGTTCGCTACATATAGATCCAGGTCGCCGTCCAGATCGAGATCAGCCGCCAGCGCGGCCAGCCCCTTGCCCGCAGTTGCCGGCGGTAGCGACGCCGGCAAGAAGCCTCCGGCCCCATCAGATAGGAAAAGTGAATCCGGAATGCCGGAGAACTGAGTCGGAGCGCACACGGATCGCTCTCCTAAAAAGCACTCTGGGTGGTTTTCAAAAGACCAGTCCAAGTAATTGACGATGTACAGATCAAGATTCCCATCGCCGCTAAAGTCGCCCCAGGCTGCCCCCGTGCTCCACCGGTTTAGATCCAGCCCGACACGCTCAGCAGCTTCATAGAACGTTCCATCGCCACAATTGTGGAACAGCCGCAAGCCTCCGTACCCGGTGACCAAGAGATCGCAGAAACCATCGTTGTCATAGTCGCCCACCACAGCAGCGTGACTGTACAGCGTATCGTCGGCGAGCCGAGCCAAGTGGCCCATCGCCTGGTAACGTGTCTCCCTGCCAACAAACAGTTGACCAGGCAGCCCCGCAACGACGGGCCCCGTGTCAAACTTGCCGCCACCGGGAATAAACAGGTCCAACAAGCCGTCATTCTGAATATCCAACCAGGCGATACCCGCCCCAAGCGTCTCGAGAATCGAGTAGTGCCCTGACTCCTCGCCATTGAGAACAAAAAAGTCGATGCCGACCTCCCGAGTGATATCTACAAATCTCGCCTGCGAATCCAGAGAATCTGCCAAGTGGCCCGTTGCTGGCACTGGAGAGCTCTCCGGCAAGTGCGATTCCCGCCCAGAGCGACTGCAGCCAACAGACAGAACTGCGGCCATGCCGAGTAGCGCTAAGGCGCCGGCGGCGTGGCCTGTAGGCGAAGGGCCCGGTCTGGGCCTTGGGCGAATGTCCGTCACGGCGTCCTACCTACAGCTGGGTCGACAAATCGACGATGAAAGCTGGACCGCTGGGCATCGTCTTCGAGCGCGTAGTGTTCGGCCAGGATGCGATGTGTCGGTACGTGATTGGGAGCAATAGCCAGCAGCTCCTGAAACCAGCGCAGGCCCGTTTCTCGAGACTCGTATTTCCAATTGATCAGCGCGACCTGAAACCGTAGCTCCACGTTGTTGGGGTCGCTCACCATGTCCGCCGTCAGCTTAGACAGCCGTGTGATGGCCTCGGTGGCTTCTTTCACAAATTCGAACTCTGCCTCTGCCTCCGCACGCAGTCCAGCTCGCTGAAGTGCCCTGGCCAGCAGGTAGCGCGTCTCGCGGTCGCACGGCTCCAACTGGGCGGCCTCGCGAAGATGGATCACGGCAGGCTCCAGCTGACCTTCGCTCAGCTCCAACTCGCCCAGCGCGCTGAGCACCTCTGCTCTGTTGGGCAGACGCTCGAGATCCTCACTGAGCATTCGCAATGCCACATCAACCTGTCCGACCTTGGCCATCGCGCGAGCCAGGGTCACGCGCGCCGCATGGTTTTCGCCGTTGATCTCCAGGCATCGATTCAACGATTCAATTGCTTGAGTGTAAAACAGCTGTTGCATCTGCGCGGCCGCCAGATCGAGCAGAATATCGTCTCGGTCAGGAGCCAGCTCCGCAGCCCGTGCCAGTTGCTCAGCTGCGTCCTTCCATCTTTCCAGAGCCTGAAGGACTTGACCATGCACGTGATATGCTCGCGCATCGCCTGGGTACTCCGCTTGCCAGGCCCGGAGTATCTCCAGTGCATCGACCGTCTCCAGACGAGCCAAACGAAAATAGACAAACGCCTCGCATATCTCTGGCAAATCGGAGCCAGCGCTGCGCACCAGATCAGTCCAAACGTGAATATGGTCCGGAAATTCTCTCTGCGTGATCGCGAGCAACTGCTGCTCACGTCGCACCAAGCCTCCGTCCCAGCCTCGCTCACTCGCTTTTTCCAGACTCAGCCGCGATTTCTCGAAATCGCCCAGTCGCCGCCAGGCACGCGACAGCTGATAGTAAACTTCCGGCTTCTGCGTTCCCAGCGCGGTCGCCACCGAGAGCCAACGCACCGCGCTGCGGTGTTGTCTCTGTTCCACCAGATGCCGCCCACGCAGCAATAGGATATCCGCTCCCAGCCAGAAGCCGATCAGCCCACCGACGATTAAGATCGCTATTGCCGACCGGCTGACCGATCGCGGCAGGGCAAACCAACGCTTTCCGCTATAATGAATCAAATTGTCTGCCCAATGATATCAAGGCTTTTGAATAGACTTCGAGGGAGATGAGAATCAGCTTAGCTGATCCAACCGCTCAAGAGAATGACGAAACCTAATTCCCAATACGGATTTCTAAGAGACCGTCTGGTCGACCTCTTTTCCGGCGCGCAGCTCCCAGCCGCCCTTGCTTCCTATTGGTTTCTTCGCGGCGAATAGGCGATTCCAGCGCATGGTACGAAACGAAAAAATCTGGAGCTTCGCTTGCTTGGTTTGCCTGCTCACCGGCTGCACCGGCTGTTTCCAGGCCCATCCGGCCGACCGTACGACCGCGGCCCGTTTCGCACCCAGGGACCTGTTTCGAATGCATTGTTCTTCCTGTCACGGGGATGGCACCGGCAATGGTCATGTCGCGCCGACTCTCAAAGTTCGCCCACGCAATCTCAAACACAAGGATTGGCAACGGAGCGTATCCGATGCCCACATTCGAAAAGTCATTCGAGATGGTGGCGCCGCAGTCAAGCTAAACGAGGACATGCCCGCATTTGGCGAGAAGCTAAGCGACAAGGAGATTGAGTCGCTGGGCGTTTACATTCGATCGCTTGGACGATAGCCCGCGTGCTTACTTGGGAAGCCAGCATCTTCACACCCAGGAAGTGTCCGCAGCTACGAAGCCGCGAGAGCATCATTCCTCGGGCGCGAGCCCGAGGAACATCTTGGCAGACCTGGAAGCACGGCTGCTCGCTGCCGCGGGCGGTCGATCAGCTTGAGCCGCCGCCTTCTTGCAGACGGCGCAGTACCTCATCCAAGTTGAAGCTGGCAGCCTTCTGGCGCGGTGGAAACTCCTGGAAGGTCTTCAAGAAGTCACCGACGTAATCCTGGGCGGGAACGAGCAGGAACGCGTGGTCGATCAGCCAGTCGTAGTACGTGTTCGACGTGACGTCGGCCCGTTCGTAGGGATCCAATCGCAAATTGAAAATTTTGGGTACCCGTAGGTTCACGAACGGATTGGACCAGATTGCCAGCGTCCCTCGCGTGCGTTGCTCCAAGAATACCAATTTCCAGTTGTCGAAGCGCAAACCGGTGATCTGTTGGTCGTCGTTGCAATAGATGAACGAATCTCGCGGACACTTGTCGACTTCGCCAGTTAAGTACGGCACGAGATTGTGTCCGTCCAGATGTACCTGATAGGTCCTATCACCGGCTTGGTGCCCTTGGAGCAGCTTTTCTTTGATTCCGGCGTCGCCCGCCATGGCCAGAATGGTAGGCAGCCAGTCCAGGTGGGAGACGATGTCATTGGAGACGGAGCCCGCCTGAATCTTGCCCGGCCAGCGGACCATGCAAGGCACGCGGTAGGCTCCTTCCCAGTTCGAGTTCTTTTCATTGCGGAACGGCGTCATGGCCGCATCGGGCCAGCTGTTCATGTGCGGACCGTTGTCGGTGCTGTACATCACGAACGTGTTGTCTCCAATGCCCAGTTCGTCAATCTTGTCCAGCACGGTCCCGACGTTCTTGTCGTGATCGATCATCGCGTCGGCATACTCGCCCATCCAGCGGCCCGATTGTCCGAGACTCTCCGGTTTGACGTGAGTTCGGAAGTGCATATGGGTGAAGTTCACCCAGACAAAGAAGGGCTTTTCGGCCTGATGCTGACGTTCGATAAAGTCGGCGGCGCGCTCGGCAACGTCGTCGTCGATCGTTTCCATCCGCTTGCGAGTCAGCGGTCCGGTATCTTCGGTGCGGCCATCAGCGAACGAATGCAGCACGCCACGCGGGCCGTACTTCTTGCGGAATTCGGGATCCTTCGGGTAGTCCGGGTGCTCGGGCTCTTCCTCCGCGTTCAAGTGGTATAGGTTGCCATAAAACTCGTCGAATCCGTGCGCAGTTGGCAGGTACTCATCGCGGTCACCGAGGTGATTCTTGCCGAATTGGCCCGTCGCGTAGCCCAGCGGCTTGAGCAAGCCGGCAATCGTCGGGTCTTCCTTCTGCATTCCTAGTTCTGCGCCGGGGAGACCGACCTTAGTCAGCCCGGTACGCATGCCGTGCTGCCCCATGATGAATGCCGCGCGTCCAGCCGTACAACTTTGCTCGGCATAGTAGTCGGTGAACAACATTCCCTCTCGGGCAACGCGGTCAATATTAGGAGTCCGATAGCCCAACATGCCTCTCGTATAAGCACTGACGTTGGATTGCCCGATATCGTCACCCCAGATGATCACAATATTCGGTTTTTCTGCGTCGGCGCCAACCGCGAAGTTGGCGGCAAAGCAACTAACCAGCAGCGTAGCGGTGATCGCTTTCCATCTCAGTCGTCTCATGATGCGTTCCTTTGAACGGGGCGTTACGGGAGTTTAAAAGTCGGCCCGGTCGAGCCTCCCAGAACACTCGGGCCGAGCCGATTGTGACCCTACGCTGCCTAGACTCACTCGCATGGAGTCAGCCGCGAGTCGCAGGGTGCTTTACTTGTTCAGTTTCTGCAGCGGTGAGCAGCGCAGCAGTTCCTTGCCACTGGAGTCGAGAAACACCAGCGAGCTCTGATCATCCTCCAGGCGAAACGTCGCGGTTCTCTCAAGTGCCGCCAGAAAACTGGATTCCTGATTCATCATCGTTTGTGGACCAGCTCGGCGGGTGGTAGCGATTGGCCCAAATCGTATCGACCGTTGGTCCACCGTTACCTTGCCCGAGTAACGATTCACAGCCGTACTTCCAGAGATCGAGCCATCGCCGGCGAACTGGAGCGTCGTCTGTGTTCGGTCGATTACTCCGCGGCCTTCGATGTCTTCCACTCGCCATGAAGTGCCCTGCAAGGTAGCGTTTGCCGAAGCCTGCAGCGGTAGTTCGGGCCAAAGTTGATTCCAGTCTCCGGCCATGTCGACGACCACCCATCCTCTCCGCGGTGCCTCCTCGAGGGCCTTGATCAGCGTGCCGCTAATCTTGGCCTCTTTGTCGTACCGGTATTCACGTTCGCCGTCGGTGTGATGCACGATCAGACCGAAGCTGGGAGTGTTGCCAACCGTCGTCCACTGCAGCATGGCCTGGTCACCATCTGAGTTGCCAAAGCAGGCTACCGGACGGCGTCCAATATGGCGATGAATGGCAACGGGCTTGCCCTGTTTATCATTGACGAATGCCACGCCAGGATCTTTGATCAAAACCGGCAAACCACGACGCAGCTCAAAGTGCACCGGACCAATCGATCCGATGGTCTGATGAGGAGGAATGCCGTACACGTCTTCCGTCCAAACGCGCATGAAGTCCGCGCCGCCACCGGAGACGATGAAAGCTCGGAATCCTTTGGCACGCAGAAGATCGAGCAACTCGAGCATCGGCTGATAGACGGTCTGATGGTAATGCCTTCCAAATCGCGGATGCTTGGCGGTGGCCAGCCAATCACGGACGCGCCGATCGAACTCTTCGGTCGTCAATCCTGCATGGGTCGCCGCAAGCAACTCCTGCAGGGCAGGCATCAAGTCAGCTTGGATCGCCTCGGCGTCACCACGGAGGGCCGCTTGGATTGATGAATTCTGCTGCCACTCCGGATGCTGCGGCGCCAGACGCCGCAGCTCATCCAGGACAAACATCAGCTGAAAAGGCAGCGGGTTTTCCGGCCACAAAGTACCATCGTTGTCAAAAACCGCCACGCGATCTGCAAGGGGAAGGTAGTCGTCCGATCCTTCGGTCGTCACCTGCCGCACGAACGCGAGGATTGCCTTCTTTGCCGGGCCATCGTTCCACGATGGCAGCACCTGTTCGTCGATCGGAGCCTGAGCAGCAGCGAAGTCGGTGGCGGCCAGGCACCAGAAAACTGCGATGAGGAGCGGACACCAGACCGATGGGCTTTTCTTGTTGACGGAAAGACCAACCATCGACTTGATCCACTCCCGGAAACGATGATGCCTCGCCGGTGTAAGGGAGCTGCTCAGGTTGGGCCCATTTTTCGTCATCAAACCCTCAACTCGAAGACTCCAGACGGCTGAAGTACCCCAGATACTCGCATGGCTCTCGTCTACTCGTTCGTGTCCGCCTCGCGGACGCCCTGGGGCAGCCCTGGGCCTGCGTCTTCCTCCTGATCATTGGGGGGATCCAGCCGAACCAGAATGTAGTTTTCTACGCGGTCTTTCCCAAAATGCACCAACAAGGGCGCTTCATCCTGCGTCAGGTTGTACAGACCAGTTTCCGCGACGACCTGGTCGCTTTCACCAAAGCGAAATGCGACTCGCTGAGTCTCTTTATCCACGCGACCTTGAATCGCATCGGCCTGATCGGTGTCACGGTTGTACATGGTGCCTGCGATGATCCCCGTCCTGTCGACCGCCAACTGCACGACTCGAGACGGCTCCACGTCCGACTGATCGGTCGACAACGCGAACGTACCCAGCGGAAGCCACTCCGTCTGGTCGGCCTGTTCTTCGGATGCAGGCGGCTGGACCGTCGCCAAGTCAGCGGCGCTTTGGGCGAATTCATCGGCCGTGGCTACCGTCTGGCCGCCGATGGTGACTTGATTATTTTGAACAGTTACGTTTCCACCGGACCCGTAGTCGTAGTAGACAGGCTCGGACCAGACACTCGGCGGCGCAGACCAGGTAAACCATCCGGCGGCAATCCCCCAGGCCGGACGCCGCCACCAATAACTCCAGGGGTAGTAGTTGAAACGGCGGTAATAGTGCCAGCGGCAAACGCCTCCCGGATGACCGTACCACCAATCCCCGGCGAACCAACGATAGTGGTAGTGGTAATGGTTCCAGCGGAAACGAACCCCGTTGCCCCAACCGCGCCAATAACCGATGCGCGCCGGTTGGGTTCTCACCCAGCCATGCAGGCTTCCGATCTGATTCTGCCAGCGGCCGTTGATCGCGCTAATGCGATTGCGATCGATCTGAACCCAACTGGGCCGATTGTTGATGACTCGGTTGCCGACTTGGATCGCACCGATGTTGATCGGCCGCTGATTGCCGCCGGGGCGCCCCGGCATTCCCGGCCGTAAGGCTCCAGGGGAAGCCGGTGTGGCGCCCGGGCGATTCGCAATGTTCGGTCGCGTCGACGGCCGCGCCTCGGGGCGCACGCCACCGGGAATACCCAAAAAGTCGCCCAGGTTACCGGCCGAGGGTCGGTTCGCATTCCCTGGCAACGTGGATGGTCGCCCCGCCCCGCCACCGAGGCTCGGCAGACTCGGGCGCGTGCTGGGCGCGCCACCCGGACGGTTCGGCAAAACCGGACGCGATGGCAACGTCGAGGGGCGATTTTGAGGTTTCATGCCACCGGTCCATCCGCCGCCACCCGGCAGACCAGGACGCGTCGATGGATTCGCTGGACGAGTTGTCGGCGCACTGGGTCTGACCGATGGAGTACCGGGTCTAATCGACGGCGCACTGGGGCGGATCGCAGGCCTGCTGGGCCGATTGAAGCTTGGCGGCGCGACACTTGGCCGGGAGACCGGTGGCCGCACCGCCGGCATAGCTCGACGAGACATGCCGCCTCCCATGTGAGGCATACTGCTCGGACGAGCACCACCCAAGCTGCCTCCGCGGGCTCGGCCGCCACCCTTGAATCCTCCCGCGAACAACGAATCCAAGCCGCCTAACGCCAAGCCGATGGCAACGCAAAAGATGACCGCTAAATTTTTCATCGACGGAATCTCTACCTAGGGCTGAGTGGCGGCGGACGCGTCCACCGTGACTTCGGATGGATCCGCTCGCCGCACGGCAATCGCGGGCGATGCCGGCTGCGGTTCGCCTTCGATTTCCCGACCGATCAACTGGACCTCAAACGAATCTTCGTCTTGCCGAGTCATGACGTAAGTCCCCGACGCGGCTCGTCCATCAGCGAGTGTCTGAGTTGCGTTGATTAACCACTGCTGACCGCTCCGAGTCCAAAGGCCACTGCCGAACGATCCATCGGCATCAAACATCCAAGATCTAACCTGCCCCGAGCGAGGATCCCAGCCAATGATCTGCGTACTTCGAATCGCGTTTCCGTCGGCCGAAGTCGCCTCGAACGATCGAACAAGAAAGGCTCCGCCCATCGATGGCCGAACAGTCGCACGAACCGGTAGGTCACCGGAAGCATCTTGCCAAGAACCGACCAGCCAATCGAGCTCCGATAACGCGGCGGCTGCCGACACCGGGCGTGGTAAAGGCATTTCGTCCATGGAGTCGATGACCCAACCGCCGCCCTGCTTGACCAGGATGGCCGAGTATCTACTGGCTGAGGGCTCGCTTTCACGGTCCGAGACCACCACTTGTCCATCAATACTGGCAACCGAGTCGGTGACCATGCGAATGTGATCCACCGTACCGGAAAGCCTCACGCCGCCCGATCGTTCGAAGACGGCTGCGATGTCCTGGACGATCTGGTCGCGTCCCTCCGTCCGCTCCGCCAACTCATGGTCCATGTGCGTGGCGTTCTCAGCCCACATCTTCGAAATGGAAGCCAAATCTTGCGAATTGAACGCGGCAACATAGCCTGTGATGGCATCGCGAATCTCGGTCTCACTGGCCGCTAATTGGCCGACAGGGCTCGCGTAGAAACAAATCGCGACTAAGAATCCGGCGCCAGTTGATCTCATCTGCCAACTCTCCCTCATGAACGGGTCCAGGACTGAGAGTCCGTCCGCCAATTCGCCACCGCCGGCGGCT
>JANQJJ010000298.1 GCA_028281725.1 Pirellulaceae bacterium
ATGGCGCAAGAGATTGCTCGGAAGCAGCCACTCGATCGACGAATCAGCAACTCATTGCGAGTGCTGGATTCCGGCGCCGGCAAACCCAAACCGAAATGACGGCCGAACGCCACCGAGCGATCTACGATGGCATTCAGCCGGCCAGCAATTGAGCGAAAACGCGTTGCCCCTCCTGGCAGCCTTGGTATCTGTTCGAGGCATGAAAGCAAGCAGCTATCTACCAGTTGTTCGTCGAAGCTACTGTGGGGCTCGCCGAGTGGTTGCGCGGAGTAGCTGGACTGGCGCGGACGGTTCCCACTGCCCCGTCAGGACTTGTTCAGCCAGAGAAGCGGTGCTTCGGTCATGCGTCAGCTATCTGTCCGCTACCGGAGTCGATAAACTTCGCCAGGATGGCACCGACAATCAGCCAGGCGACGAGGTGGTACAACGCGTTGTAGAGCATCCAAGGCCAATCGATTTGCCACCAGACCGAGTCGCCCAGGTCAATCAGGATGGCTGCAGTGAGACCAGCCAACGCCGAAAACTTGACGCAGTCCACGAACGTTGGCAGAGCCGAACGGACCTGACGCATCAGCACGGCGATCAACAGAATCACTACCAGGTTCAGGAAAAAGCCGTTGATCATGATCGACGAATCAAACATCGGCCGGCCGTCGACAGCTAGCATATGTACGAACGCCACGGGCCCGCTGGCGTAGAGCGCTTCCATTTTGCTTGGGTCGGCATCAAGGCCCGGCACAAAGTACGTTCCGTTGTCCGGAAAATGCTCCAACAGCGCCTGGCCGGCCGCCGCGTCGTCACCTGTGTGCTGCCAAATCATCCTGGCATAGGGGCCGAACCCCCAAAACAGAAAGCCCCATAGGTACAGCACTACTGCCGAGATGATCACGCCAATCGCGGTTTTCTTCATCGTCTCGTTCTTCCGCCAAAGCTCTACGAATCGGTTCCTCGCCCCTAGAACAGGGCGACTTTACCGAGTTGCCGTCGGACGATCACCCACTGCCCAGCGTGCATCATCCAGTGAGCCGACTGGCCAGCGATAACCGCTCCCACCGTCGCACCAAACTCCTGAATGCCTTGCGGCGCCGGCTGGAGCAGCTCCTCGTCACTGAGTCGATCCAGCAGCGCCAGCGTTCCGTCACGTTGCTCTTGCATCAACTTCAGGTACTGATCCTTCGTACAAAACGCACTTGGTTCATCGCTGGCTGCCGCCTCTTTGCTGTGTTGCTCGGCAAAGCCCTCGGGCAAGGCAGGCATCGAATCGGGACAAACCATATTGTTCAGCTGGTGTTCTGCATCGATCAAATGTCCCAACTGCCATGCAATATGGTTGGCGTTCGGAGCTGGTCTACGCATCAGATCTTCGTCTGTTAGGTCGCCAAGATAACCCAGAACGACCGAAGCGGGCAGTTTCAACTCGTGCTTGATATGGTCTGCGATAGTCATGAATATTCTTTCCTATTGGTTGGAGAGTAGGCACACGTCTTAAGTAGGTTTCGGAGGGTCAAGTTTCGCCCTGAAACAAGGATGCATTCTTTCACGCAGGCCAAGGACGGCCTGGGTTCGCCGGCTCAGGTTGGCTCGACCAATTGGATCAAGTTATGGATACAGGCTTCCCAGCCTTGGTTGTGGCGAGCTGCGGCCTCGGCATTAGGAAAGCGTTCATGAGTCAGCACCAGCTCCGTTGCTTCGCCCTTGGCAATGAATTCCACCGTCACCAGCGTCTCGTAGGAGTCCATCGCAGGCGGTTCCCATGACCAGGTGTAGACCAGTTTTTCAGGCGGTGTGACCTCGACAAATTCACCGAAGCACACGAAAGGCCCATCTTGCTCAGGATCCCGCATCCCCAGCCGGTAGCTTCCGCCGACGCGCAAGTCAATTTCGGCGATCTCGGTCGCCCACTTCGGATTGGCTCGCCACCAGTTCGTGAGATGTTCCGGTCGGGTCCACGCATCGAAGACCCGCTGCTGCGCAGCTTGGATCGTTTTGCGAATCGTCAATGAGTTCTCTGAGGTGCTTGTTTCCACCATGGCTAGTCCTGCGTATTTTGTTCTAGATACTCGGCGAGTTGCTCCAGTTGGCCTTCCCAGAAACGGCGGTACCTGGCCACCCAGCCAGCGGCCTCTTGGAGTGGTTCTGCAAGCAAGTGACATCGGCGACCTCGCCCCTGGCGTTGTTGCTCCAGCAGGCCGGCACGCTGGAGAACACGCAGATGCTTTGATATCGCGGGAGCCGAAATCTGAAATGGCTCCGAAAGCTCCGCGACAGACCGATCCCCCTCGGCTAATCGAGCGATGATCGCTCGACGCGGCGGATCCGACAACGGAAAGGATGTCTCGTCCAGTTGTTGGGGCCTTGCTTTAACCATTTGGTTAATTGTCGGGTATCGGCCTAGTGATGTCAAGGAGGTGACATAAAACTTCTAGCTCCCGGTCCGGCCCAGGCACCACCTGGGCCTCATGGAATCGCGGGACGTACCTTTTAGAGCAGGAACAGCATGTCAGTAAAAGATGAACCCGTCGCGCTAGCTGGCGCGACGGATCACATGCCGAGTGTGTGATTTGCCTTTCTCGACCACGAAGCCTTTCGTTTTGCAGAATTGATCGTAGCGATTGCCGGATGCTTCCGGATCCAACTCACCACCGTGGGCGTGCAGCAAGTAGCGCAACGTCAACGGCGACTGCTGAGTCGTTAGGCGACTGGAGAACATACAAGCAGAGGCACCCATCCAGCCGTCCTGCCTCACGTGCCAGCCGACAGGTTCCTTTGAGGCTTCGGGGGCATTGTCCGGGTGATCGTAGAAGGTGATGCCTTCGGTTACTTTCTTGTCACCTGCGCGAATGAGTCCTGAATAGTCCATCCACTTCGCACGCTTGCCAAAGATATCTTTTTCGCCCTGGCGCTCCTCGCTGTTGGTGAGCTTACCACCGCCGAAGTGCTCCGAGATAGATTTTGCGACTCGCACTGCCAAGAAACCAAAATTTGTTTGTTGAAACTCGAGCATCTCTGCTTCAGGAATAAAGCGAGCTTGCAATTCCAGCAATGTCCCACCCGCTGCGTCGTCACGCATCTCGGCGACTAACTCTTGGCTTATCAGCGGCTGTGGGTTGTGGCCGTCATACCAACCGATCATTACCGCCATACGTGCGGCGTCCTCGCCATCTTCGAATGCGAGCCACTGTCGCTGCCGGATATAGGCATCATTTCGACCGTCACCCCAAAAGTCGATTCCAAGCACCTTGAAGTGTGCGAACCAGACGGATCGATGATGTTCGTGATCCGGCGCTCCGGGGTGTCCCAATCGGGTGAGTGTCTCGCCTGACGGACCATTGAGTGGATAGAAGAACGGTCGTGGGTACTCCGAACCGGTGTGCCATCGCGTTCGCTCCACGCCATCTACTTGGAAACTGACTTGGTGTCCTGGTAGCGGGACAACTTGGTAACGTGGTAAGTTGGGATCTGGATTCATGGAGCAGCACTTCAAAATTTGACAATGGATCTGCAATCGTACTCGATTCAGACCAAAATGGTTTCGCAGGATTGCCTTGCGGCCGTACTTGGCAAGGCCGAGCGATCTAAGACATCAGCATCCAGGAGAGTAAGAAGCCATGCTACGTTCTTTATTGGTCGCTTTCAAGCGTCCGGCAATTCGCTGGAGCCGAGATCGAAGTTTGGTATGCCTAGCCATCTTTTTCTCGTTAGGGGCGGCACAAGAGTGGGCTGGGGCGCAGGACCCGATTGAAGCTGACATCCTGTTGGTGGGAGGCGACTTGCACATTGGCGACGGCAGTCCAATGCACGTCGGAGATCTGGCTATCCAAGGTGACCGGATCGTCGCCGTCGGCGACTTCAAGGTCGCTAGCTCGAAACTGACCATCGACTGCAAAGGCCTCGTCGTCTGCCCCGGTTTTATTGACCTCCATAATCACAGCGATGACGAGATCGTCGAGCCTCACACGCGCGCTGCCATGAATTATATTATGCAGGGATGCACGACGATGGTGACCGGCAATTGTGGTAGCGGGCCGATCGACGTAGCCGGATACTACCGCTGGATCGACGACCATGGAGCCGGAACCAACATCATGCACCTGCTGCCGCAAGGCAGTCTGCGCCGAGAGGTGATGGGTTCTGATCGTCGTGAAGCGACCGAAGAGGAGCTCGCCGAGATGCTTGAGCTCGCAAAGCAAGCCATGCTCGACGGAGCCTGGGGCATGTCGACTGGGTTGATCTATGTCCCTAGCTCGTACGCAAACACGGAAGAGTTGATTGAAATTGCGAGAGTCGTCGGCAAGCACGGTGGAATCTATGCGAGCCACATTCGCAACGAAGGAACGGGGTTGCTCGATGCCATTGATGAAGCGCTAGAAATTGGCCGTCGCGCGTCCGTGCCTGTTCACGTCTCACACTTTAAGTCTTCCGGCAAAGACTCGTGGGGCTTGGTTCGAACTGCGGTCGAGAAGATCAAGCAAGAGCGAGACCAAGGGCAAATCATCACCGCGGATCAATATCCGTACACGGCGTCGAGCACATCTTTACAAGCCACGCTGATTCCAGCTTGGGCGCGTGCCGGCGGTCGTAAGAAGATGCTTGAGCGGATGGCGCCGGAGAGCCCCACCTCGAAAAGGATTATCGATGCCATTAAACGCAAACTGGAGATAACCGATAATGGCCATCGAATTCAAATCGCCTCCTGCGCGAAACATCCTGAGTGGGCAGGCAGGAGATTGGATGAAATCGCTGCCGAAGAGAACGTGTCGACTTTAGAACTCGTGCACAGGATTCAACGTGATGGTGGCGCGGCTATCGTGAATCACAGTATCAACGAGCAGGACGTGCGTTTTGTCATGCAGCAAGATTGGGTTGCAACGGCGTCGGATGGTTCTGCCAAAGTTCCGAATCATACCGTTCCCCATCCGCGCAACTACGGCACCTTTCCTCGCAAGATTGGCTATTACGCACTCCGGCAAAATGCCTTGGAGCTGCAGTTGGCCATACGAAGTTCGACGAACCTCCCCGCAAAAATCCTGGGGATAGACGATCGGGGCATGTTGGCCGCAGGCAATTTTGCGGACGTCGTGGTTTTTGATAGCGCCGAGTTTCTGGATCAAGCGACGTTTGAAAAGCCTCATCAGTATGGCAAGGGACTCACGTACGTCTTCGTCAACGGACGGTCTGTCGTATATGAGGGGCAGCCAACCGGTGTCCTTGCCGGGCGTGCCTTGCGTAAAGGCAGAGAATCAAAAGCGGATTGAGCGGAGAAATAGGAAATCCGTTGCCGTTCTATTCCTGGCATCCAATCACGGCCGCTGGTTGACAGGCCAGCCGTTTAGCGTTGACGGCGGGCTTTAGGCGGCAGACAATTGCCAAACAGATCGGCCGTCACTCTGAACAGACCTGCCGTCGAAGGGTCTCTAGCTCAACGGTTGAGAAACGCCAATCAACGGATGCCGCGGAGCAGTCGGTCGGAGTGGATTCGTCTAGAAAAGCCGAGGCTGAAGCCAACTCTGAAGATGACGCAGACAACTGGAAGCCGACTGGGGAGGACTCTCAATGAAGGGCGGAGTGCCAAGGCCTGTTGAGAGTCCAAGGGACCATGTCGCAGGCGACTCGGACGCGAAGGTCGCGATTGTCGAATACGGTGACTATGGATGTCCTGACTGTCGTCGGTTGCAACAAGTGTTACGGGAAGTTCGCGACGAAGCCGGTCAGCCGCTTAAGTATGTTTTCCGACACTTTCCACTGGTTTCCTCCGGTGAGGATAAGCTAACCCGTGCGATCGCCGCTGAGGCGGCGTCCCGACAAGGCAAATTTTGGGAGATGCATGACGCGTTGTTCCGCCACTCAGATGATGGAGTCGGCGCTATCGAGGCAGCGGCAGGTGAAGCAGGACTGGATCTCTCAGAGTTTGAACTCGATCGAACCGATCCGGTAATCGCGGAGGAAGTGTCGCAAGACATCGAGGAAGCCGAAGCCCATGGTATTGACCACGTACCGACATTGTTCATTCGTGGCAAAGAGTATACGGGAGCCTGGGACGTTGAGTCGATTCAGGAAGCGATTACGCCACCACTCGCCGGCAGAGTTCGCGAGCTGTCTCTGGAGTTTGCCAGATGGGCCGCGGCCAGCAGCGTGGTCCTGATCGCCTTCACGTTGATTGCCATTATCTGGAAAAACTCACC
>JANQJJ010000361.1 GCA_028281725.1 Pirellulaceae bacterium
CCGTGAATTGGGCAGTCCGCTGGCTGGACTGATCGTGCTCACCGACGGACGTAGCAATGCGGGGCGAGATCCCGTCGCGATTATCAGTAGCGCCCAGAACGCGAGAGTTCCTCTGTACCTGATCGGGTTCGGTTCCGAGCGCAATCCGCCTAACGTGCAGCTGGTCGAGATCGACGTACCGAAGCGGCTGTACCCGGGCGACCGATTTTCCCTATCCGCACTCGTGAGCTCCACGGGCTTCGAAGGGCGCACAGTCACCGTGCAGGTCACGTCGGGCTCGAAAGATGCCCCTCCGGAAACGCTGTCGATCGAAGCGGAACAGCAGATCCGCATTCCATCCGATGGGGAAGTGACCACGGCGCAATTCGAGTTGGAACCGAAGACGGTGGGCGAGTGGCAGTATGCCGTGAAAGTCATTCCGTTGGCCGGTGACGCAGACCCACGCGACAATCAGTTGACGGCCCAAGTGGAAGTGGTTGAGCGTAAGAATCGCGTGCTCACGCTTGCGGGAGGGCCAACCCGCGAATACCAGTTTGTACGCAATTTGCTCTACCGCGATCGCGACGTGGAATCCCATGTCTTTCTCCAAACCGGTAGCCTGCTGACGTCGCAGGAAGCGCAGAAATTGTTGACGGAGTTCCCCGCGGATCGCGAGGCGCTGTCGCAGTACGACGCGGTGTTGGCCTTTGACGCGGATTGGACTCAGATCCCTGATCGTAGTGTGCTGGCGCTGGAACAGTGGGTTGCCGAACAGGCGGGGGGATTGCTGCTGGCTGCCGGTTCGGTCGAGATGCCCAAGTGGATCGCGCGGTCCGCCACGGGCAGCCGATCGCAGTTCCTGCGGTCGCTCGCTCCCGTCGTGCTCGACCGCCGTGGCAGCAGCCTATTGGCTGCGGGGCGAATTGAGGCGGAGGTAGCCTGGCCGCTGACCGTGACCCCGGAAGGTCAGGCGACTGATTTTTTTTGGCTCAGCGACGACCCAAAGGCCAGCAGCGAATTGTGGCAGTCGTTTGAGGGCGTTCACAGTTTCTATTCGGCCTACGAGTTGAAACCGGGTGCCAAGGCATTGGCGTTGTTTTCAGATCCCACCTCCGCAGTCGACGGACAGCAGCCGATCTACGTTGCCAGCCATTTTTATGGAGCCGGCCGCGTCGTATTCCATGGCGGAGGCGAATTGTGGCGGTTGCGCGAGATCGGTGACCAGTATTTTGATCGTTACTACACCAAACTTGTTCGCTGGATCTCGCAAGGGCGGCTGTTGCTCGACTCGGACCGCGGCATTTTGTTGGTCGACCGCGAGCAGGCCCTAGTCGGTGATCAAGTAGTCGTCCGAGCCGTGCTCAAAAACGAGCGGTACGAGCCTCTGGTTCAAAGTGAGGTCGTAGCCCGTTTGCTGGATCCCCAAGGACGGAACTTGCCACTAGTCCTGCGGCCGCTGGCTGACGGTTCGCAACCGGGGGTTTATACGGGGCAGTTTCCAGTGACCGCTCGTGGCGAGTATGCCCTGGAGCTGCAACTGGGCGGTCTCACGTCCGAAGAGGTGCTTTCGGCAAGTGTTGCCGCCAAAGTACCGGCGCGGGAAATGCAGCGCGGAGAACGCAATGATCCGTTACTCACTCGATTGGCCGTCGATACGGGCGGGGAGTACTGGTCGGGAGCCGAGCGTGCGCTACAACCCACCCAAGACGGTACGGCCGAAGTTGTGGACGCAGTCGCAACTCAGGATCAGGTTGCCTATCTACCCGGCGCCCCTGATCAGACGTTCCAAATTCGGTGGCTCGGATGGCTCATGGCGCTGATTGCTGGTAGTTTGTCGGTAGAGTGGATATCAAGAAGGCTGTATCGACTGGCATAGCGCCGGGCAAGCGGCATGGCAGATTCGAGTCGCACCGGCGCTGGGCTCGTGCCGAGAATGGCTGCGGGCGCCAACTGAACAAAAATAGGCACTAGCTGAAGCAAAAAAATTCTGTAACGTACCATGACGAACCAGCCACCACCCCGTTTGTCGGAACCAATCCAGCGGCAACTCTCGGCAGTGCGTCGCTTGTTGCGGCGATATGTACTGGCGCAGGCCGCGTTGATGGCCGTGTGTTGGTTGTTGGTCGTCTTTTGGCTTGGGGGGGTGCTCGACTACCTGCCGGTCCGAGTGGGATCGAACGAGACGCCGAGATGGATTCGGATCGCCATGCTCGTTGTGATGGGACTGGGGACGCTATGGATTCTGCTGTTCTGGATGCTGCCCCGGTTGATGGTTCCGGCACGTAAGCGATCGATCGCTTTATTGCTCGAACGTCGGTATCCAGAACTCAACAACGAACTGCTCACGGCAGTGGAGCTCAGCGAGGTACGGCCGACCGACGTTTCCAATCCCACAGCCTATCGAGCTATGTTGGACCGGGTCCATCAATCCGTTTCCAGCGCCGTTTCGTCTGTCGTCCCTTCGGAACTATTCAATTGGCAACCGATTTGGGGCTGTGGTATGGCGGCGGTGCTCGGAATTGTCTTTACCGGAATTGCCGCGGTGGGGATGCCGGACTGGATGCGACTGTGGACTCAGCGGCTGTTGGCATTGTCGGATGAACCCTGGCCACGGAGAGCACGGCTCAGAGCCGACGGGATTCAGTTGCAACAGCCTACGTTTTCCGGACAGCTCTCGGCCCAGCGCGTGTTGATCCCGTTTGTCGACGGCTTAGTCCGCGTGCCCAACGGTTCGGCGGCCATGTTGCACATTGCTGCGGACACCCAGGCGAAGCAGGTGCCGGAAGTCTGTACTCTGTTCTATCGAAGCAGCGATGGCGGGCGAGGGCGGGCCAACCTTCGCCGCGTGGGAAGCCCACGTCAGGGTTGGCAACAATTTACACTCGATGGACCGCCGCTGGACGGCATGTCCAGTGATATGGTAGTCGATGTTGTCGGACTCGATGCCCGACTGCGCGACCTGACGCTGCAAGTCGTCGACCCGATCGTAATCGCCGACATGGAGCTGCAATGTAGCTATCCAGAATACTTGTTGGACTCGCTCAGCAGCCGACCCCAATCCGAGGTCATCCAGTATCGAAGCGGCATGCGGATACCCCAGGGAACTCTGGTCACTTTGTCGGGCAAGGCGAGTGCCAAGCTGAGCAAGATTGAATACGTCGTGCGGCAAACGGGCACCGATTCGAGCGTTGATGCTGAACTGGAGATTCGTCACGCGACACCAAGTGACGATGAATTCACGATCCCGTTGGGTCGGTTGGAGGCAAGCCAGGTGATCGAAGTTCGATTGACCGACGAGTTCGGGTTGTCAGCCGAGCAGATCCCCAGCTACATCGTGACGATGCAGGAGGATAGCATTCCCGAGGTCGACTCACGCCTGGAGGGGATCGGAGTTGCCGTAACACCCAACGCGATTCTGCCCATCCGAGGTACGGTCAAAGACGACAACGCGGTGGCCCAGGTCGAAGCGGAGTTGGCTCTTGACGACGCGGATTCCGTTAGCGTCCCGCTAAAATGGGATTCCGATGGAAACATTTTGTCCGAGATCGATTTGGTGCAGCTGGCCGAGCGACAGATTATTTCCATCGCACCAGGGATGACGCTCGGTCTGGTCGTCTCAGCGCAGGATCATTTCGACTTGGGCGAGCAAACACACGTGGGGCGCGGACAGCCTCAACAATTGGCCGTCGTTACCCAGGATGCCTTGCTGATCATCCTGGATCGGCAAGAGCTGGAACTTCGGAAACGACTCGAACTGATCGATTTGGAGTTGGAGCAGGTGCGGGACGTATTGCAAGTCCTGGCAAGTAGTCGTGCCGCGGACGACGAGACGGCATCCGCCCGCCACTCGGCCCTGCGTCAGCTGGGCCTGGTCACCATGCAGGATGCCCCAGCGCAGGATGATCCAGCGCGGGGCGATGCGTCAGGCCAACTGCGCAGAATGGCCATGTTGCGAGCTCAGCAAAGCGTGCTGCAGAGCGACAAATCCCAGCAAGAGCTATTGGGAGTTGCCACACGAGTTGATAACCTGCGGATGCAACTGGTCAATAATCGAATTGATAGCTACGACCGACAAGATCGATTGCAGACCAAGGTCCGAGAGCCGTTGCTGGAATTGCTCGCTGGAGACTACGAGCTTTTTCGCGACGCACTATCGGAGCTGCAGACGGCGACCATGTCAGGAGACGGCGTGGAGCAGGCCCAATCTGCCGTTGGCGCATTGGATCGCGTATTGATTGCCTTGGAAGCGATCCAAGCCAACATGCTGGATATCGAGTCTTTCAATGAAATCATTGACTTGGTGCGCGGCTTGTTGGATGATCAAGATGAGTTGCTCCAAGATGCCCAGGAGCGACAGAAGCAGCTGATTCTGGAATTGCTCAAATAGACGTAACTCACTGTCGCTGCCCGGAGGCCGGGCAGGGCGGCATCGTAGTTCGCTGGAGATAGGTGTGATGAGAAAGCCATTGGCGATTCACAGCCCGAACTTCTTCATCGTTGCCTTGGCGGTAATGGTAGGGTGGCTACCCAATGAGTCCAGCCGAGCCCAGGTTTCGAGCCCCGCCGCGGCCGAGACGGAGACGCCAGACCGGCTGGTTTCAGGGCAAAAGGGGCTGGCGGATCGATTCAGCCGTCTTGAAGATCTGTTGCTTCGGTCGGCAGAGCTAGAGGCCGGTGAGAATCCAACGCGTGCGGCGTTGTTGCAGCAGGCGGTGCAGCTTGGCAAACAAGCCCAGCTAACCGAGTTGCTCGCTGGCGCGGCGTCCAAGCTGGAAAAGAAACAGTACACCGAGGCGATTGAGCAACAGAAACGCGGCAAGGAAAACCTGAAGCGGCTGTTGGAGTTGCTTCAGAGTGAGAATCGCGAAAAGCGAGTCCGCGAGCAACGCGATCAAGTTCGCCGCTGGATCGAAGAGACCGATCGGCTGCTGAGACTGCAGAGCTCACTTCGTGGGCGAACCGAGGGTGGACAGGATGCCGGGCAAGCCGCGGGCGATCAATCCAAGTTGGCAAACAAGGCATCCGACATCATCCAGGAGCTTGGCGGTAATCCAACTCAGCGCGATGAGCCCAAACCGAAAGATGGTCAGGAGCGTGCCAACGACCAGCCGAGCGAAGGCGGGAGTGACAAGTCGGATAGCCCGCCCGGAGATGAGTCGCAACCGGATGCCAAGGATGCAGAGGGCGAGAAGGCCGACGATCCGGAAAATGGCGCCGAGCCACCCGAGTCACAGCGTGGTAAGAACTCCGGAAAGTCGAGCAAGGATGCCGGTGAGCCGTCCGGTGATGAGCCTGGCGAGTCCGCGGACGATTCTCAGCCCCAGGATGATGCCCCCGGGGAGCAGGGAGAGCCCAAGGCAGGCCAGGGCAAGCCGGGACAATCCAGCGAGTCCCAGCCGGGCCAATCTCAACAGGGACAATCTCAGCAGGGACAATCTCAGCAGGGACAATCTCAGCAGGGACAATCTCAGCAGGGACAACCTGGTGAATCCCCACAGGCCCAGCAGCCGCAAGATCCGACCGACCGAGCTCGTCAACAGATTGAACAGGCTCGGCAGAAGATGCAGGAGGCACAACAGGCCCTGGAGAAGGCGCAGCGCGAGGAAGCTGTTCAGAATCAGCGCGAAGCCGAGGAGCGTCTTCGGGAAGCGATTGAGCGGTTAGAAGAGATTCTGCGACAACTGCGCGAGGAAGAAATCGAGCGTTCGCTTGCCTCCTTGGAGACTCGCTTGAGACGCATGTTGGATATGCAAAATAAGGTGCTTGAAGAAACCAGTCGCTTGCTTGAGATTGGTGCTGGGGAGCCGAATCGACAGGTTGAGATCTTGGCGAGCAATTTGGCGCTGGAAGAGAGAAAGATCTTGCATGAAGGAGAGAGAGCGTACTTGCTGCTCAGAGAGGAAGGTTCCAGTGCGGCCTTTCCCGAAGCGATTGAGCAAGTGAATTCTGATATTGCTGATGTTGCCGATCGATTGGCGGCGGGAGAGGTCGACAAGTTGACACTGGTTATCGAGGAGGAGATCGTCAGTGCTCTTGAAGAAATGGTGGAAGCCTTGGTGCAGGTTCAGAAAGAGAACCAAAAGAAACAGCAGCAGCGTCAGGGGCAACCTCAGCAGGGACAACCTGGTGATCAACCGCTGGTGGATCAATTGGCCGAGTTACGGTTGATTCGGACACTGCAGGTCAGGATCAACAGCCGCACCGACGCCCTCTCGAAGATGTTAGCCGACCCGGCCGATGTCGTCGGTCAGGTCGAGCAGGCAGATATCCTGGCCCAGTTACATGGTCTCGCCGAACGGCAGGCGAATATCCAGCAGGTCACGCGTGATATCGTGGTCGGCAAGGGTGAGTAGTTTCTTGCTGTCGATTCCGAACGGACGACCGTGACGCTTGGCTGCCGGCTGGCCACGATTCCGTGGGCCGAAGGGGGCGCGCTGTAGCGAGCGCTTTTTCCGCGTCGAGTGGCCTTCTAGGCAGCGCTAACCGTTTGTTTCTTTCTGTGCTACCCACCTGCCATAAACTGCGGGTTTTCGAGTAGGATATGCACCTCACTGGCGCCCGACGCACGAGCCCATCCCCTGCGCCGCCGGTATTGGTCCACGGTCAATCTACGGAAAACGGTCTACGCAAAAATTAGCCCCCTCCGGTGCCGCTCTGGGATGCATCGGGCCGCCAAATTCTAGCTGTCGAGCAGGGTACCAACGGAACTTTTTGATGGAAAAAACAAAGGTAGCAATCGTTGGCCTGGGCACAGTGGGCAGCGGAGTGGCTAGACTTCTGCTGGACCACGGCGACCGAACGGCGCGTCACGCTGGACGGACCCTGTGGTTGGAAAAGGCAGTGGTTCGTGATTTGGCCAAACCACGTGAATGTGACCTTCCCGCGGGAGTGCTGACGGAGCGTTTGGAGGAGGTTTTGGAGGACCCGGAAATCCGGGTCGTGGCTCAGTTGATCGGCGGACTCGAACCGGCGCGGACGGTGATGCTCAGATTGCTCGAGGCCGGTAAGGACGTGGTCACGGCGAATAAGGCTCTGCTCGCAGAACATGGGCCGGAGCTTTTCGATCGCGCTCGGTCACTGGGACGCTGCATTGCATTCGAAGCGGCCGTGGCTGGTGGCATACCGATCATTACGAACGTGAGTCAGTGCTTTTCGGCCAACCAGGTCATCTCGGTCCAGGGCATACTCAACGGCACCAGCAACTTCATCGTATCGCAGATGGATCAGCAGGGATGGAGCTACGAGCATGCGGTCGGTGAGGCGCAGCGGCTTGGGTTTGCTGAGGCGGACCCCGCGATGGACGTCGACGGAACCGATGCCGCGCAAAAACTAGCCATCCTCGCACATCTGGCTTTTGGAGCACGCATCCGCTGGGGCAACATTCCGAAGGTTGGCATCGATACGCTTGACATTGCCGATCTGCGGTTTGCGAGGGAACTGGGCTATCGCATCAAATTGATTGCCCATGCGCGGCTTGTCTCAGCAGGGCTGGAATTGAGCGTTTCTCCGACGCTGATCCGGATGGGGCAACCGCTGGCCGAAGTGCGCGCGAACTACAATGCGATCAAGGTTGTCGGCGACGCGGTGGGCGATATCTTTTTTCACGGGCAGGGAGCCGGGCAGATGCCGACTGCGTCCGCGGTCGTTGCGGACATGATCGATACGGCCGTTGGAAGGGCTCCGATTACCTTTCGTACTTTGGAGCTGTGGAGCAATCGCCAGTCGCCGGTTACGATTCGGCCGGACGATGATTTGCCCGGGCGTTACTACATGCGGTTTTGTGTTGTCGATCAACCTGGGGTGATGGCAAAGATCACCACGGTCCTGGGGGAGGAACAGCTCTCCATCTCCTCCATCATTCAGCATGAACCCGACCCACGCGCCTCGGAGTCTGCCGTCCAATTAGTCATCATGACACACGAAGCCCCGGAGGGAGCTGCCAGGAAGGCGGTTGAGCGGATTATGCGGTTGCCGGTCGTCAGTGGTGATAGTGTTCGTATGCGAGTTATGGAAGAACGCCGCTCTCGTTAAGGGAAGCCTGAGAACGATCATGAAGTACGCAATTATCATTCCCGATGGATGTTCCGATCTGCCTATGGATGAACTCGGCGGCAAGACTCCGTTGGAGGTCGCCAACATACCGAACATGGACCGCGTGGCTAGCGAAGGCCTGGTCGCGCAGACCGACAACGTCCCGCCGCATCTGCCGGCTGGCAGCGAAGTCGCGAACATGACGCTCTTTGGATATGACCCCAATCAATTCTTCACCGGACGCGCGCCGATCGAGGCGGCAGCTCAGGGCATTCAGCTTGGTCCGGACGACTGGGCCGTGCGCTGTAATCTGGTGACGATTGTTGACCAGATCATGGTCGATTTCACCGGAGACCACATCTCGACCGAAGAAGCAAAACGACTGCTGACGGCACTATCCGAGGCGATCGATGACCCGCGGGTGGAATTTGTTCCCGGAGTCAGCTACCGCAACCTGATGCTCTATCGTGGCCGGCCGGGTGAGAGGGCGCCGTTTACGTCCGATACGCGCACGCGGGCACCCCATGACCTGACCGATTTGACCGTGACCAACGATTACCCCCGAGGCCCGGGAAGCGATTTGCTGACCGAGTTGATGCAGCGGTCTGTGCCGCTTTTTGCCGAGCATCCTGTGAATCAAGCCCGCCGAGAGTCGAATCACCGGCCGGCAACGAATGTCTGGCTGTGGGGGCAGGGCAAAAGTCCCGTGTTGCCATCGTTTGCCGATCGATTTGGACTGAAGGGGGCCATGATCACCGCCGTCGACCTGCTGCGCGGATTGGCCGCATTGATGGGCTGGGACCGCATCGAGGTGGCAGGTGCCACCGGCTATCTGGATACCAACTATGCCGGCAAAGGGCAGGCGGCCGTCGATGCGCTCGACACATACGACATCGTTTGCGTTCACGTGGAAGCAACCGACGAGGCTTCGCACGAAGGCCGGCATGATGAAAAGATCAAGGCTCTGGAAGCGATCGACGAACATATCGTCGCACCGGTACGGGATAAGTTAAAGACTTTCGATGACTACCGACTGTTGGTACTGCCGGACCATCCGACCCCCTGTTCGACGAAGAAGCACAGTCACGGAATGGTGCCGTTGGCCATTTGCGGTAGCGGGATAGGTGCCTCCCAGGCGAGCTATCACGAGAGAGCGGCCGCTGCTTCGTCGACGGCTTTTACAAACGGCTCGGAGATGATGGAAGCCTTTGTCCGCGGTAATTGGTAATTCCTGTTTCCAACAGCAGTGAGAAAGTTCAACGTACTATGCCTTTGGTCGTACAAAAGTTTGGTGGTACCAGCGTCGCCGATCCCGAAAAAATTCTGGCGGCGGCTCGCAAGGCCATTCGTGCTCAACAAGAAGGTAAGCAGGTCGTGGTGGTCGTCAGTGCGATGGGGCACAATACGGACCTGCTCATCGATCTGGCTCGGCAAGTCAACGATTCGCCGCCTGCCCGCGAAATGGACATGTTGCTCTCGACCGGTGAGCAAGTCAGTGTGGCGCTGATGGCCATGGCGGTCCATTCGTTGGGGTACAGTGCGGTCAGCCTGACGGGCGCCCAGCTCGGCATCCAAACAGACAGCGCGTTTACCAAGGCTCGCATTCGAACAATTTCCGCTGATCGAATCCAAAGGCTGCTGTCCGACGGCAACATCGTGATTGCAGCGGGATTTCAGGGGATCGATGATGACCTGAACATCACCACGTTAGGTCGCGGCGGTAGCGACACGACGGCCGTTGCGTTGGCTGCCGTACTGCATGCGGATGCTTGTGAAATCCACACCGACGTGGACGGTGTCTATACAACCGATCCCAGGCAGTTGCCCGAAGCCCGACAGATGAGCCGTATCAGCTACGATGAAATGTTGGAACTGGCGAGTCTGGGGGCGGGAGTGATGCACAATCGCTCCATCGAGTTTGCCAAGAAGTACGGTGTGCCCATTCACGTTCGCAGCAGTTTCAGCGATACGCGCGGTACGCTCATCGTTACCGAAGGCGAATCGCCATCGTCGGCCGTATGTGGTGCGGCCATGACGCGCGACGAAGCGCGGATCACCATTGCGGGGGTTCCCGACGAGCCCGGCTCAAGCTGTGAGATATTCAAGCTGCTGGCGGAGCGGAAGATTACCGTCGACATGATCGTTCAAAATGTCGGTCAGGAGAATCGCGCCGACATCTCGTTCACCGTTCCCAAAGAAGAACTTAAAAAAGCGGCCAAGGCCGTCCGAGAGGCAGTGCAGATTGTTGGTGCCACCGGCTTCACGCAGGATGACGAGGTATCGAAGATTTCCGTGGTGGGCCTGGGTATGGCCGAGCAGACGGGGGTCGCCGAGCATATGTTCCGGGCGATCGCCGACGCAGGCATCAACATTCAGATGATTACCACGAGTGAAATCAAGCTTTCGGTGTTGGTATCGCGGACGGAGGCACTAGCGGCGCTCAGGGCCGTGCACCAGAGTTTTCAGCTCTCCCGCAGACCGACTGACGCAGTCGCCTGGGACGTATTGCCTGAGCGCATGCCCACCCAGGCCGACCTGGAGAAGCTGGTGGCCGATCTGCGAGCTGCGGATATGGAGCAGCTGTCGCTGAGCGATATCTCTCTGGTGGACGATCAGGCACGAATCACGCTGCTCGGCGTTCCCGATTCGCCAGGCCTAGCAGCCGATGTCTTCGACGCGGTGGCCGCCCAAGGTATCTTCGTGGACATGATCGTCCAAAGCTACGACGGTTTCCAAGGGGAGACCGGAATAAGCTTCACGATTCCACGTACGCAGTACGCCCAGTGTATGGAGATGATGGAAGAGCTCAAAAGCAAGTTCTCCGTGCGACGAGTGCAAGGAAGCGAGGATATCGCCAAGCTATCGGTCAGCG
Organism: Pirellulaceae bacterium; assembly: GCA_028281725.1. Lineage (GTDB taxonomy): Bacteria > Planctomycetota > Planctomycetia > Pirellulales > Pirellulaceae > Aureliella. The sequence goes on from JANQJJ010000361.1 coordinate 10,883, forward strand.
GGATCGGCCTGCGAAGCCACACCAGCGTGGCCATCGGCATGTTTCAGGTTCTGGCCGAAGCGGGCATCAACGTCGAGATGATCAACACCAGTGAATTGCGAGTCAACGTGGTCGTTGAAAGTCGAGCCGGCCAGGAGGCGCTCAGCTGGCTGCGCACAAGATTTGCCGACAATCTGATTTAGGGAATCTTGAGGTTTCGCAACTATTGGGCTCCGGCGTCGATCAATGCGTCTTTGAGCTTCTGGAAGAAAGCCGTGTCGCGCTGAAATTTTTCGGGATCGAGTTGGTTTTTGAAGGTCTCCAGATAGTCGAGATGCGTCTGGACGGAGTCCACATACGAGTAGTCCTCTGCGGCCATCGGATTGCGGTATTCCGGATCGCCAGGTTCGAAGTGGCTTAAATACCCCCCATTTTCATCGAAAAAGTAGTTCGCCATCATCCCCGGCAATCTCATTTGCAAGCCGTAGAACGCCCGGTCTCTCCACTCCATATCTTGGGTTGCCTCTTCCCATGCCTGGACGACGGGCTTGGGCGTGTTGCTGTCTGGAAACTGAATGCCATAGGCGGCTCCTGACTGAGTCAAACCGTCTTGATTGAGGTCGACCTGGGCTGAGCGTGGAATCAGCAGGTTCAAGGCGCCCTCTTCGCTGAGCCCGTCGACGTCAATCTCATCGGCTAGCCAGTGGACTTGTCGCACCGTTTCCAACTGATCTTCGGATAGGCTCTTAAGGAACGCCTTGGGGTCGGCGTACCCGCCGTCGTGGTAGGCCTGTTGGAGGATGTTTCCGAACGACTCCTTGAGCTCTTGGGGTGCCTCGGCAGCGCGATGCGAGCTGGTCAGAGCAAAGTCGAACCAATCGGACCAAGCGGAGGAAATCTGTTCGCCCAGTGGTACTTCCGAGTCGGCGGGGGCTGCCGATTGATATCCCTGACGCCCCACTTCGGCGAGTACCTGTGAGAAGACACTTTGCACCTGGTGGTCTCTTGCCAGCTCCTGCTCGCGCTTGGTTAACACGTGCGGAACTCCAGTGTCGGGTTGAACGGAGCTGATAGGATCCATCGGATGATCTCCCGCGTACGGCTGGGGACTTTGGGCAACACTAACCAGATGAGCTTATCGGTGCCGCCTAGACGGGAACTTGAACGGCAGGGGAATTGACCGGTGGTCTGGGGGATCTGCGCAGATGGGGACACCTGTCGGATTCGAGTCGGTTCCAGCGAGACCGTCGAAGAAGAGAATCCGTCGAGGGAAGCAGGGCTTCAACATGCGCGTTTCCATGGCGGTTACTCAGAGCATGGATGAAGTATCCAGGCACGTAAGAACAAAAGCGAATCCGGGGCTTCGAAGGATCGACTTTGGTCCTTAGCAATTCGGTGGCCGCCTGATGGTCATCGCGGAATACATCTTCGGAGAATCAGTCGGTTCGGGTGAGCGTTTTAGTGCTCGGTCTTGCGTCCGGTGGGCTATCACGGACAATTGACCCGCCGGAGCATCAGGCGCTTGAGTTGCCCCACGACACGGCCAGTGGCCTACGGTGAACCCCTCGGCAGTGAGAGCAGTCTAGGTTGCTCCAGACGGGCGCGGCGGCAAGGCAGCCGTAGCGACCGGGCGACCGTCGGCAATATCTAGGAACTGAGTGATTCGGCCAAATCCATGCAATCCTTCGCAATTCAGTGTAGCCAGCTCAAGAAAACGTATGCCGGTCGCACTCCCGTGGAAGCGGTTCGTGGGATCGATTTGGAGGTCCACGTCGGTGAGTGTTTTGGATTCCTTGGGCCCAACGGTGCGGGGAAGACAACCACGATCGAGATCCTGGAAGGTCTGCTCGAACCGACCTCTGGTTCGGTCGAGATACTGGGCAAACGTTGGTCGCAGGACGCTGCGGCGATTCGGCAGGCGATTGGTATCTCGCTTCAGGAAACGCAGCTCCCGGAGAAGCTGTCCGTTATTGAAACCCTGAGACTATTCCGCAGCTTTTACACCCGCGGTCTGACGCCCGAGGATGCAATGCGTGCGGTCTCGATTGAGGAAAAATCGAATGTTTGGATCAGCAAGCTTTCTGGCGGGCAGAAACAGAGGCTGGCGGTCGCGGCGGCTCTGGTCGGCGATCCCGAATTGTTGTTCTTGGACGAGCCGACGACCGGTCTAGATCCGTCCTCTCGAAGGCAGCTGTGGGATATCATCCGTTCTTTTCAGAAACAGGGACGGTCGATCATGTTGACGACGCACTACATGGATGAAGCCGAAAAACTGTGTGATCGAGTTGCAGTCATCGACAATGGGACCATCATCGCGCTGGGTTCGCCTCGCGAACTGATCGCCTCGCTTGGCGGTGAACACGTGGTCGAGTTTTCTTTGCAGTCCGTTCCTGACGGCGCGTTCCATCCGCCTTGGGGTGACTTGCCGGCAGTCACCACGGTAGGCGGTGATGATGCGGACATCGTGCTTTCGACGTCCCATCCTCACCTGACTATTCCTGCCTTGCTGGAAATGATTCAGGAAAATGAATTCCGGCTGGCAAGTATCCACACCAGACAGGCAAGCCTGGAAGACGTTTTTGTGAGCTTGACTGGTCGACACTTGAACGAAGACCTTGCAACGAGCCAACCGCCGGAATCGGTATGATCAATCATCCCTTAAGCCAACTAGTTCTCGCCCGTCTTCGTGAGTTTATCCGCGAACCGGCCGCCATTTTCTGGGTTTACGGATTTCCCCTGCTGATGGCTCTTGCACTTGGGTTGGCGTTTCGTTCCAAGCCGATGCAGCAAACCATTCGCGTCGATCTCGAGACGGTTGGCAAAGACGCGCAAAGCAATATCGACCAGATTGTGGCGGCCCTCGCTTCGAACGATAGATTCGTTGTTCAGCGGAGTGATTCCGAGGTTTGGAAAAAACGTCTTCGGACCGGCAGAATCGACCTGGTTGTCATCCCGGAAGACAGGACCTCCGGTGCCAAAACAAGCTTTGTATTCGACGGGACTCGACCGGGAAGCCTACTCGCTCGCGATGCGGTGAACGAGGCGATCCAGCGATTCGCCGGGCGGGAGGACAAAATCGAAGTTGGCGACGTGCCGTTTAGCGAGCCTGGAGGACGTTACATCGATTTTTTGATCCCGGGACTGCTAGGCATGAGCTTGATGGGAGGCGGCCTCTGGGGAGTCGGCTTCGCCATTGTCGACATGCGGATCCGCAAACTGCTCAAACGCTTTCTGGCCACGCCCATGAAACGTTCGCACTTC
>JANQJJ010000357.1 GCA_028281725.1 Pirellulaceae bacterium
CTCGGTCAGCGCCACCATCTGGTTACCGGGCTCCGCCTGGTAACCGAGTGACCCGCAGGCTCTGCCTGCCACGGCTACGAGCCGTGGAGTGACAAATGATTGATAGCAGACGAGGCAGAGCCTCGAAGACAAGGAGTACCAAGGCGGGAGCCTTGGCACGAGTCGTTCGCACGGTGGCGTTCGCCGAGAAGTGTCGGAATTTCTGATGAAAATGGGGCTGCTATGAGTCTTACTGCTCGCGGCGCGAGGCGGTCAGCACCCGTCCCTCGACCGGTCGGCCGAGTTCTTTGCGAAGCACCGCGCACTCAGATCGCACAACCGAGAAACCGGCGTGGCGCAACGCCTCAGCTACGTAGCGCTGCGTGTGGCCATAGCGTCCGTTGGGCCTGAGTTCGTAGGGCTCATCTCGGTCCGGTTCGGTAGCCGACTCGACCGTGAAGATGAGGATACCACGATCCCTGAGGCAGCGGGCTGCAGCCTGAAGAACGTCGCCCAATTCTCCGAAGTAACAGAACGTATCTGCCGAGACGACCAGGTCGAACGATCGCGCGTGAGAACTCATGAACTGTGTTATCTCACAGGCGATGGTTTCATCATAGACGCTGCGTTTTCGCGCTTCGGCCAGCATGTCCTCAGACAGATCGACTCCCACCAGGTGGCGCGCAACTCGGCGGACGATTGGCCCACACAGTCCCGTACCACAACCGGCGTCCAAGACTTCCAGATCATCCTCGGTCCTCTCGATCGAATTCAGGGCATCGCCGATCAGCGCCGGAGCTGCGTATTGAAGTCGTTCTAGCTGCTGGTCAAAGTTGGTGGCGAAGTCTTCGTTGAACGTCTCGCGAATATATTCATCATCACACCGCTGGGGGATATTCTCGCCAGAAAGGGAGGCGAGCATATGTCGAGCCACCGCGTTGTCCGGTTGCCAAGCTAGCCAGTCCCGCCACACGTCCCGAGCTTGGTCGACATGCCCTGCATCGGCCAACGCTCGTCCCAGGTTTTCGCGTGCGGCCGAACAGTGTGGGTCTAGTTCCAATGCACGACGATAGTGCGCGATCGATTCGTCGAAATGGCCGGTATCCTGCAACACTCCGGCCAGATTGTAGTGGCCAGGGCTGGACTCCGGAAATCTCTCGAGCAACTCGCGCAAGCAGCCAGTCGCCTCCTCCTGAGACCCGCGGGCAATCAACGCGCCGGCCAGATTGATGCGTGCTTCGAGGAACGCATCCTTTTTTTCGATCGCGTTTCGATAGGATACAATCGCCCGATCCAGTTGCCCCAAGCGTTTATAAGCGAGCCCCAGGTTGTAGTGGTACAGCGCATTTTCCATGTCATGCTCGGTGGCTCGCTCGATACACTCGGCGGTCTGCTCGACCCGTCCGCATTGCCCGTGGACGATTCCCAACAGGTGCCATGCTCGAGCGTTCTCAGTAGCGTCTTGCAATATGGCTTCGCAGAGATGCTGAGCTTTGGCAAACTCATTGCGTTTCCAGCATTCGGTCGCCAGCGCCAGGTCTTGGTCATCGCCCATGACAGCTCCTTAAATGCTTAAATGGCTGAGCATCGTTGCGGGAGATAGCCGCTCAGCTGGTCTGGCGATCATCACGGCGGAGCGCGATGAACCCCTTGGAGAGGCGACAGTGACTTCCCACGGCGATGCTACTCACCCCACATTTCGAAGGGCTCGCCAAGCTTTTCCATCATTTTGATGGTCAACGGATCCAAGAGGTCAAATAGTCCACCGGTCGGATTGGGATTCCCCGCCGCCTTGGCCTCTGCGGGACTCAGGGCCAGAGCTTCATAGATTCCGATCATGACCAGGCAATCACGCTCGACAATGCGACGGTGAAACTCGCCCTTGGGATCCGAATTCCAGCCGGAAGACATCAGGTCGATCAGACGGCGAACTCGCAACGCGGCTGACGAACTGCTCTTCCTGCCTCCCTCGGAACGCAGCTGTTCGGATAGATTCGTCGAGAGCGCCTCAGCGTCTCTTTGAGCGTGGCGAAGATGCTGAACTTCGTGCTCGACCGTCTTACAGCGCTTGCCATAGAAATCGGTACTGTAGTGATGGCCGTCGTGCATTATGTGCTTGTTGGCAAATGCCTTCAGTGCCGCCGCTCGTGAGCCGGTTTCCAGGAGTAGGTTTCTAAACTCGTCATAGTGGGGCTTAAAATCGGCAAGACGATCAAACTTAGAGCGGACCCGCACCTCAATCTCGCTGCGCATCGTGGCGGTAACCAGGAAAGGCAAAAAACGTCCCTTCTTCAACTCCACGGCGGCGACTTCCAGATACAGCCTGGAATAGGTGCTCCCACGTGACTCAGGCAGTGCCGCCTCGGTAATGGAGAAGTCGATTTTCAGCTCAGCATCCGGCTTCTTGGAATCGGCGGCGTGGTACTTATAAGAGACCGCATTGGGATCGCCATCCCTGTCTTTAGCGACAACCCAGTCGCTGCTCTGATAGTCTTGACTATAAAATGCGTACTCCCAAACCGTATGCTTCTCGTAGAACGCCTCGTCGAGCTCCACCCCCAGTATCCGAGGGTTTCGCGACGATCCCAGGGCACCTCTCCGGCGTTGCCTCTTTTTCACCTTAACCATCGATCAGTCCTGGAAGAAACCACGGATCTCCACTCGGCAAACGCATAACACATTCCGGAACCGGGCACAGTTTGCCGCTATAGTTCGAGATGACAATCCAGTTGTCGGCGGATTGCCCACCGAGTTGCGGAAAAGTCTTTAAGATTTTGGATTCCGCTGCACTGCGTTATCCAGCGGCACACGGCGCCAGTCGGCATCCGAAGCAAGACGTGTCGGTGGCTCGCTCTCCAGATCCACTCCGGCGAAGCAGTCCACCCTGGCGAAGCAGCCTACCCTGGCGAAGCAGCCTACCCTGGCGAAGCCAAGGCGGGATAGTCGCCCTGAACCAAGCGTGGTTGCCTGGTGACACCTTATGGGGAGATTCGCACGTTTCTCGAAAAGGTGGACGTTGCGTCGTCCCGAACCGGCTAAAACGGCAGCGGCCGAGCCACTTCGATTGCGGGGTGAGCGTGCACCTCATCACAGATCTGCTTGAGGACCCGCTCCAAATCTCCGCCGGCGCGCTCAAAGCGGTCGGGCTCAATGGCCAGGGGAGCTCCGATGACAACCAGCGGTGCCCCGTACTTGGGCGTCTCGATGGCCTGCTCGATCGACAGGCCGCCGACGGCTTGAACCGGTACGTCCACGGCGGCCACGACATTGCGCAGGTTATCCAGGGGCGTGGGAGCCGTTTCTCCCCGCGCCGCGATGCCTCGTCGCTCATCGTAACCGATGTGGTGGATAATCACATCGCAACCGAATTCTTCTAACTGGCGTGCACCGGCAACCATATCGTCACAGCCCAAGTTGTCGCCCATCACGCCAACGCCATAGTCCTTTCCTGCCTTGCAGACGACACGAATGGTTTCCTCGTGGGCGCGAGCCATGACGACCACATAGTTGGCTCCTGCCTTGGCCATCATTTCGGCCTCCAGATAGCCGCCATCCATGGTCTTCAGATCGGCTACGATCGGCGTATCAGGAAACTTGGCACGCAGCTCGCGAACCGCCCGCAAGCCCTCCGCCAGGATCAGGGGCGTTCCGGCTTCGAGCCAGTCCACGCCGGCCCTGACGGCCAACTCGGCCGTCTCAAGAGCTTCATCAATAGTTGTCACATCAAGCGAGATTTGAACGGCAGGACGCATAGGAGTTCTCGGAGGGCAAAAGGCAGAGGCAGCAACAGTTGGGTCCCAAGACGACCAAATCCAGACCTGGATGTCAAGTTGCCTTAGCTGAAATGGTCCTACGCTGCCTGGCGTACCAGATGGGGCCGTTCGACCAGCCGGCCTTCCACCACCTCGAAGGCTCTGTCGGCCAATTCCAGCAGCTTCTCACGATGCGTGATGATGATCATCGTTCGTTCACCACGGTGCTCGGCCAGTGATTCCCGGATCAGCTGCTCACTTTGCATGTCGATTTGGCTCGTCGCTTCATCAAGAATCAGAATTTCAGGATTGCACAGCAGGGCGCGAGCCAACGCGATCCGCTGGCGCTGTCCGCCACTGAGTTTGCATCCGTTTTGCCCTACAGGAGAATTGTATCCATCGGGGAGAAGGGTTGTAATGAATTCGTGCGCATGGGCCTGCCTGGCGGCGAGTTCAACCTGCGCGTCGGTCGCTTCCGGCTTCCCGTAGCGAATATTGTAAGCCACCGAGTCGTTGAACAACTCCGTGTGTTGGTTCACCAGCGCCATGCGCTTTCGGATATCTTCAACACGCTGCTGCCGAAAATCGATTCCATCGAAACTCAGGCTGCCCTTGGTCGGATCATAGAATCGACCCAGCAAATGAATCAGCGTCGATTTACCGCAACCGTTGTGGCCGACAATCGCCAGCGTGGACCCGAAAGCGATGTCAAGAGACAAGTGCTCCAACACCTTCTGCTGGGGCGTGTAGCCAAACTCGACATCGGTGAACTGAAGAGTCCGGTGAGGGGTCGGTGCTTCCTCGGGCTCAATCGGGTCTTGGATATCGTTCGGATGGTCGAGCATATGATAGAGCGCATCGGAGGCAATGCAGCCGGCATAGATAGAAGAATAGACTGCGGACAACTTGCGAAGCGGGTCACTAATCCCAATCAGCATCCCAAAGAAAACCAACAGGGCCGAGACACTCAGAGGTTCATCGCAGATCGGAATACCGAGCAGGCTAGTCTCCTGGTTGAGCACCAGATAAGCTCCGCCGACAATGGTCGTCCCCAACATGCCTAGCCCCAGGAACTCGATGATCGGCTTGGAAAGCGACGTGTAGAAGATGAACTTCAAGCCGAAGTTCCGCATGGCCAGCGTGGCATCGCCGAAGCGTCTGATTTCCCGGTCTTCCATGCAATACGCCTGGACGGTGTGGATATTGCCCAGCGTCTCCAGCATGACCTCATGATAGCCCTGGGCTTTGCTGAGTTGGAGTCGCGAAACGGAGCGCAGCCGGCGGGTCACGAAATAGAGCATGCAACCGACTACCGGGGCGATCACGATGCTCAGCAGTAGCAACCGCCAGCAGATCAATCCAGCACCCACCAGACAAGACACCACTTTCAGCGGCTCTCGAAGTGCGGCGCCTAGCGTGGCGATCAACCCATTGGCTAGCATCTCGGTCGTGTGCGTGATGTTCGCCGTAAAACCGCTGGTACCGAAGTTCCCATAGGCTGCGCGATCCATCCCAAGCGCTTTGTCGAATATCTCCATGCGGATGTTTCGCGAAATATCCAAGGCCACACGCCCAACAAGAACCTCGTTGGCAATCAGGAAGAAGTGTTTGACCATCGTCGAGAGCATCAGCGCCGCCACAATGATAGCAATCGTCTGAAACGGTTCTTGAGGTACACACGTTTTGATCCAAGGTTCAGCACGCCGGTATCCGAGCAACTTCGACTTGTTGCCGATCAATTGGTTCTCCAGGTCGTAGAGTCGACTCTGCATCTCTGCGAGCTGGGGATCGTCCTCTGGAAGCGCCTGCATGGCCGCCCGCAGGTCATCGGTAGCCTTTTGCAACTCGTCAACCGCCCGGTCATTCTTGGCAATCTCTTCATCAATCCACTGGTGCATCGATTTGCCACGAATCGTGACCTCGAGAATCGGATAGAACGCACCGATATTGGCGCCCCAAAGTGCCGCCACGGCGAATGAGCAGATTGCGGCCAACGCGATAGTTGGCCAATAGGGCATGGCTTTCTTAAGTGCTCGGATGAAGTTATGCATAGATTATCGGGCAATCTCTGGTGCGGGCTCGAATGTCACCTCGATGCACGAACCGGAATGTCTGTTCCAAGAAAACGGAATTCGTGTGAGGCTATTTGCTATCAAATAGGCAAACCACAACCCAACGGGTTGCCGGGGATTGTCGCCAAAAACGTCTGCCAGCGTCCAGGTCATCTTGAGGCTTTTATCGAGTCGATGGATGCCTGCCCGTGACCTGACGAATTCTGCCCGGACCGCGCATTCTGATGCTGAAGCCCTCGCATTTCATCATCTGCCTATCCAACGCGCATACTCTCCGCTCACTGCCAACTTCACCAATCCGACGCGCCACTTGGGAAGCCTTCACACCTCCGGTTTCTAGTGGTCTGTCAAAGCTTAATCTTTGGGTCGGGTAAAGGGGTCAGGAGTCAATTGTGCACAGCACCCGGAGGGCCGTTCCGGCAATTGACTCCTGACCCCTTTACCCAAATCTTTAGTGTTGACAAAGCACTAGCCTTTGAGCGTTTGTCCCGCGTTTTTTTTGAGGACTCATGCCGCTACACTCGTCATCCAATGTATCGGCTGCGACGAGCCTGTTCTTTCAAACATCTAGCCAAGCGACAGCTGACTCTCTAGGGGAGTGGCCGCTAGCGATTCTTGGCGTCAGCCCCTTGGCGGCAAAGCGGCAACATGGCTACTCAAGTACGCTGGAAACGCTGCAGTTGGTCGAAGCAGACGACAATGAGCAAAGGCTCCATTAGTCTTCGCCGAAAGTGCGTACACTTGGGCCTTGGCGAAGCACAAAGATCGCCCCGCCTGGCAGTCAGGCGAACCGTTCCCAATAGAATGCCGCCATACCGTATGGCGATCGACAGAGCTTGATCGGGCAGTTGCAAAGCCCAACGATCTGTCGGGACGGTTTGACGCGTTTCCGAGACCTTGGTTGCCGGCGGTGAGTGGCTTCACGCCGATCTGGAAACAAAAAACAAAATAGGGCGGGCAGGACTTGAACCCGCGACAAAGGCATTATGAGTGCCCTGCTCTAACCAACTGAGCTACCGCCCCGATTTTGAGGGGTTGATTTTATCAACTTCGCCTACCCTCAGCTAGAACCACCATCCAATCTATCGGTGAACGCGACCTGTGCGAAATCGTTCATTAACGCAACTCAGAGCACTGTGGCAGATGATTGGCTAGCCATCCACCAAACAGATCAGCCTACACACGATGGGGGCATCAGCTGGGATCGCGGGCCGGACGGTCGCGGAAGAGAAGCCAGTAGGTTACCGGAATGACAAACAGCGTGAAAACTGTCGAGGCGATCAGGCCAAAGATCAGTGACCAGCCCAAGCCGGAAAAGATCGGGTCGAGTGTAATTGGAATCGCGGACAGCATGGCCGATCCGGCGGTCAATAGGATGGGCCGCAGCCGGACAACGCGGCTCTCAAGAATCGCATCAAACAAGGGGCGTCCGCGTGCGACCGCCTGCTCCATGAAGTCGACTAGGATGATCGAATCTCGAGTCACGATGCCAGACAGGGCGATCATGCCGATCATGGCCGTCGCCGTGAAGTAGACCGGGTCGGCATAACCGCCAACGGGTGAACTCCCTATGACGTTTAAGAAGTAGAACCCCGGCATGACCCCGAGCGCTGTCAGTGGGATCGCCAGCATGACGATCACGGGAATCAAAAATGAACCGGTTTGAGCAACCAGAATAATGTAAATCATGACCATCGCGGCTCCGAACGCGAGCCCCAGATCTCGGAAGACGTCCAGAGTGATTCTCCATTCGCCTTCGCCCGCAAACGTGACGTCGATGCCGGGCGGTACCCCCCAAGGTATGCCGCTTCCGCTGGTCAGATAGGTCCGCGCGTGAACCGGGCGTGGGCTGGCCTTTTGAATCCCCACCAGCTTGTCCGACTGCTGATCGGCAAGCAGATCAACGACACATTCCGCCGGAGGCCTACCGACACACTCGGCGAAAACGTAGGCGATTCTTCGCAAGTTCTTGTGGTAGATCGTTTGATCAACGCGGGACTCTTGCCACGCTCCGAGTTCCGCCAGCAGGACGATTCTGCCCTCGCGTCCCTTGACGGACAACTGCGACAGGTCCTCGGCGCTGGAGCGAATCGCTCTTGGTAGTCGAACCGTGATTCGCAATGGTTGACGCTCTCCCGCGACACGTAAAATCTGTTCCCGGTTTCCCCCTAGCGCGATCGCGATGGTGTCGGCTATCTCCCTTACGGAGACGCCGGCCAACGCAGCCTTTTCTTGATCTGGCACAAAGGTCAATTTGCGAATCGGTGTTTCGCGAATGTCATCGACCTCGACCAATCCCGGCTCGAGGCTCATCCGTTCGCCGACGATGGACGCTGCGTTGATCAGCGTCTGATAGTCCGTGTCGGGCTGCCCTGTCACTTCTGCCACCAGCGATGCCAGGACGGGTGGTCCTGGTGGAAGTTCGACGATGCTCAGCACTCCGCCGGCGTGCTCGGCAATTTGGGTGAGCTGATCCCGCATTCGCAAACTGAGACCGTGGCTTTGCAATCGACGGTTCTTCTTGCCGACCAGATTGACCCGGATTTCGGCCTGGTGGGACCCGCGGCGGAGATAGTAGTGGCGTACCAGTCCATTGAAGTCGATCGGTCCTGGGACGCCTACGTAGCTGGAATAGTCGGTAACCTCAGGCGTCTTGGCAAGAACCGATTCCAATCGACGTATCACCGCGTCGGTCCGCTCCAGCGTCGTACCGTCGCCGGTGTCGAGTACCAACAAGAACTCGTTCTTATTATCGAACGGCAGCATCTTCAGCGGGACCATGCGCAGCGCCCCAAGACCTGCCGCGCCGGCGGTAAGCAAGGCGATCAGTAGAAGAAACAGGACCGCTCTCAACCGGGTTTTCAGCAGGGGCACCATGAGCGGCCGAAAGACTCGATAGAGCCACGTCCGCTTCACTACCTCGGGATCGTACGACTCTTGCGAAAGTGGTTGTTCGGTTGCTGCGGCCTGAGTGTGGGTCCCAGGCTGACTCGATAGGTCTTCCCGCAGGCCGCTTTCTTCGTTGGGAAAGCGTTTCTTCAGCACGTGGTACGACAGCCAGGGCGTAATGGTGAAGGCCACCGCCATCGACATCAGCATCGCGACCGGTACATTCAGCGCCATCGGCGACATGTATGGCCCCATCATGCCGGTAATGAAGAACATCGGTAGAAAGCTGACGATGACCGCCAGCGTCGCGCTAATCAACGGTGGTCGGATTTCAGCCACCGCGTCCAAAACGATTCGCCGAGTCGCCTTCTTGCGTCCCTCGAAATGACGCGCGATGTTTTCAACATCCACAATCGGGTCGTCGACCAACAGGCCCAATGAAAGTATCAGGGCGAATAGGGTGACGCGGTTAATCGTGTAGCCCACCATCCAGTTCACCGCCAGTGTCAAGCCGAAGACGACCGGCACGGCTACCGCCACGATGAAGGCTTCACGCCCTCCCAATCCAATCGTCAGCAGCAAGATGACAATCACAATGGCGACGCCGAGCGCTTCGACCAATTCATTGACCTTGTGATTGGCGGTCAAGCCGTTGTTGCGAGTAACGATCAGCTCGACATCGTCGGGCAGAACCTCCCTCTGGAGACGCTCCGCTTCGGCGATTACCAACCGGGCGACGCGGACAGCGTTGGCACCCTTCTGTTTCGAGATGGCGACAGTCACCGCCGGGCGACTCTCTAGCTCGCTGAAGCCAAGTTGGGGGGCCACACGGCGCGGCGTGGGTTCTTGGTGTGACGTCGGTGTTTGGCGATGCGCGGTGCCAAGCCGGGTGCCAGGGCTGCCCAGGTGCACTTCGTGCTCGCCAGCGGCTCCCCAACCGTGGCGCACGTAGTGCGTGATCTCTTCCGCCCCATCGGCGACCGCTGCGACGTCCTTCAGAAAAACGGGGCGCGAGTCAAACACACCGACCACCAAATCATCCAGCTGATGGGCGTGGGCTAACGCACCACTGGCCTCCACCCGCACGGTTTGATCCGATCTGGTGAACTCACCCGCAGGGACCGACGCATTAGCGCCCCGGATAGCTCGAACCACTTCTAAGGCTGTCAGTCGATGCGACCTTAGCTTTTCGGGATCCAGTTCGGTATGGATGGTTCGGGACTGGCCTCCGATGACGTAAGCTCGGTTGACTTGAGGAACGACCGCCAGACGCTGGACCAGTTCCTCCCCAATGCGGCGCAGCGCGTGGCTATCGTCGCCGGCACCTGTGACGGCAAAAGTCAGGATGGGCACGTCGTCGATCTCAACCGGTTTCATAACCCAGCCCGTGACGCCTGGTGCGATGGCATCAATGTTCTCGTTTAGCTTTTTGAACAGTTTGACCAGGCTTTTTTCCCGATCTTGGCCGACGTAAAAGCGAACCGTGATGATGGCGCTGTCATTTTTTGAAATGCTGTACACGTACTCGACGCCATCGATCTGATAAAGCATTTTCTCCAACGGGGAGGAAACGAGCCGTTCTACTTCTTCCGCGGAGTGCCCCGGAAATTGAACAAAGACATCGGCCAGAGGCACGACAATCTGCGGATCTTCCTCGCGCGGTGTTACGAACAAAGCGACCCCGCCAATGCCTAGCGAAAGAATGATCAGGATGACTGACAGGTTCGAGTTCAAGAAGATTCGAACCACGCCCGAAAGAACGTCCGCGTGTCCGTCCGACTCGCCTCGCCCAGTTGACATTAGTCATTTCCTTTTGCGATATCGTCGTCGAACGTGGACGGAACGACGACCGACTCGCCCGGAGTCAGCCCCGACAAGACTTCGACGTCCCCATCGAACCTTCGGCCCAACCGGACGTTCCGCCGGCGGACCTGCCCCTGTTCCATCACGTGGACCAGGGTGAGTTGGCCTACCCGCCGAATGGCTACGGCGGGAACCACCGTGAGCGTTTCATCCTCTAGAGGCAACAGCAAGCGCGCAAACATGCCGCTATAGATCCCGGGAGGGCACGGACCGGTAACTTTGACTTGAAAAGAGCGG
>JANQJJ010000369.1 GCA_028281725.1 Pirellulaceae bacterium
CTCTACGCCTTCGCCGGCAATTCTCCAGCCGACCGCACCTTCGGACGTCAGGGGCACGCCGGTTCGAGCACCACGGCTTGGCAACACTTTACCGATTCCCTCGACCCGCGTTATGTGGGGGCCGGCCAGGCGATTTTTGGCACCGGCGAAGTGCTCGCTGGTTTGGCGACGTCTCCGACGGGCGCGGGTTTATTGGTAGCGGCCCGTGGCCTGGACGACGTGCAAGCGGGTGTCCGCACTGCGTTTTCGGGCGAGTACGTATCGACCTTCACATACGACTTGACCCTCTGGGCCACTGGCAGCCAGACCGCCGCCAGCATCATCGACATCGGAGCAGGCCTAGCCTCCGGCGCCGCCTCATCACGCCTAACCCGCTTGGCCAAAGCTACATCAGTTATCGATGTCGGACCAAAAGGGGTGCAGGCCAGCGGTCTTTCAACGCGCGGTGAGAAGCTTTTCGTTGGAGGAATCGATGCGGCGATCGACAGCTTTGATCCCGCTTTACAGAAACTCTTCCGCGACACAGGCACAGGAGAATTCGGTGGAATCTGGTTGACACGAGAAGTCATTGACTCGCTAAGCCCACAGGATCTTCGAAGACTCTCTGAGGGCACGCAATTCTATGAGAAGCATCTCGCGATCTATTTCGCTCGACTTGATGATGTCACTGGTCGTGTAGTTGGAGAGGAAGTACAGCATGCAATCCATTTTGCGTTGGGAGCGAATAAGCGTAATATTGTCCGAGCCGCTAAGCTGCAAAACGTCGCTGACGAAGATATTGGCAAGTGGTGGCATAGGCGTGTCTTCGTCCGCCAAATTCAGAATGTGGCGAACAACCGTTACGGACTCGGTGTACTTCAAGACTACATTGACGATATTTACGCGGCATACAAAAAAGTTGATGGAGGGCTGAGCAAAGAAGAGATCTTAAGTCGAACGTTCAATAGCCTGTATTGATTGGCATTTCCAAGTGAGGTTTCTAGCAACAAGGAACTGAAATGAGCTTTGACCTACTCGAAAGTGTAAGAGACGGAGACTTTCAAAAGACGAAAGAGCTGTTGGCGGCTGGAGCAAACCCTAACGTTCCGGACGTTTTCAACGGAAGTACCTGTATACATGCCGCTGTCGCTGCTGAGGACATCGAAACCTTGCAATTGTTGCTTGATAGTGGAGCTGATCCCAACATTCCTACTCAGAATACGGAATCTTCGCCCTTAGGAATTGCTGCTCTGCATGGGCAGGAAGACATAGCAAAATTGTTGATTGAAAATGGAGCTAGATTATCGGAACGTGACATCGAAACTAAACTGCTGGAGGAATGCAAAAGTCTCGGTCATGATGGCGTGGTTGCATTGGTAGAGGAGAGCATGTCGAATTAGCGAGTTTCCGTCGGTCCAAACAGAACCCTGTACTCGGCTGACGGATATATCGGCGAGTTTGTTGAAGGATCGGTATCCAAAAGGAGTATTTGAGCAGGTTCGCCTCATCGGCACTGGCCATCCCGCACTGCAACGTCGCGGATTCAGCGAGCTATTCATAGACACAGGCGCATCAGTCGACAAGTATGCGGAACGCCTTCACGGCATCTTCTTACGGGCGGCTGTCACTTCGACCGACGGCATGGCCACGTACGGTTACGACGATACCAACCAACTGACGAGCGAGACCTACGTTCCCAGCCCGACTGGCAATCGTTCGCAGGCCGACTCAAAAACTGAGGATTCCTCAGAACCCGATACTGAGTAGAATTCTTGGTTAGAGAACCTGAAATGAGCTGGCGAGAATACATAACCGTTGATGCTGCTGTCTATCACGACAAGGCTTGTATCCGTGGTACGCGTGTGATGGCCTCGGTCATCCTGGACAACTTGGCTGCAGGCACCAGCATCGATGAACTGCTCAAAAGCTATCCGTCTCTGTCGCGTGAAAGTGTGTTGGCGGCAATGGCCTACGCGGCCGAGCTGGCGCGAGACCGCACTGTCGATCTAACGCCATCAGGTTCGGCTTGATGGCGACGTTCAAAGTCGATGAGAAGTTACCCGTCGAAGCCACCATAGTCCTTCAAGAGGCTGGCTTCGACGCGTTATCGATCCACGACCAAGAAATGTCGGTTTGACCGACGACAATATCGCGGACGCGTGCCAGTCCGAGCAGCGGGCTATCGTCTCGCTCGACTTGGACTTCGCAGACATTCGTTCGTATTCGCCTGCAGATTACTCCGGTCTAATCGTCTTGCGGCTAGATCGTCAAGACAGGCAACACGTTGTCGATGGCATGATGCAACCGATTCCAAAGCTCCGGTATGAAGAGCTGATCGGTAAACTGTGGATTGTGACTGAGAAGACGATACGCATTTGCGGCTGAACGAATCAAAGATCAGCAGAACTCTTCTCTTTTTAGCCGCTAACCTGTACGCCGCTACCACGTAAAGTAAGATAAAAAGCATGAACACCACTAATCAACTCTACCAAAACGCACTCCAGTTACCGGACGCTGATCGCGCCGAGTTGGCCGCTCGCTTGATCGAAAGTCTTGATCCGGAAATAGACCAGGATCTAGACGCAGCCTGGAGCGTCGAGATCGGGCGTCGCATCCAAGAACTAGACGATGGCACCGTAAAAGCCGTTCCTTGGCCGGAAGCTCGCCGCATGATTGCTGGAGAGGTGGATGGACCCGCGGCTGGTTGAACTCCATCCAGAAGCGATTCGGGAAGCCCGCGTTGCGCGCCAGTGGTACGAGGACCGCAGTCCTGTCGCCGGGGCGGCCTTCCTGTCTGAGTTAGACTATGCCATTGGTCAGGTCACGGACGATCCGGATCGTCATGCCGGCTATCTTCAGGGCACCCAGCGGTATCTCTTGAAACGTTTCCCATACTTGGTCGTCTACCGCGTCACTGCCAAACGCATTCAAGTCGTCGCCGTCGCCCACGGCCATCGTAAGCCGGGTTACTGGCGTCGCCGCCTGAAATCGTAGCGGATACAATAAAAGCAGCTAAGAGGGAAAACCTGTGAGTAGAGACCGCGTGATTCGATTGACCGTTTACTTTGTCCTACTGGTCGCGTGCTGTGTTGGTGGAGGGGGAGTGCGGGCAGATATCATTCTGTTGTTGTCGGATGATCAACTGCAGAAAGCCGATTCCTACCTGGCGTCGCAACGGCCGGAATCGGATTACAGGCAAGCGACCAATTCGGCAATTGTCCTGGCGACGACGGAAAACAAATCGTTTCCCCAGGCCCACTACGACTTGGCTGTTCTCTTGTCGAAATCTCCCAAGCTCGATGAAACGGCCTGGGAAATCGTGTTCCATCTAGAGCAAGCCGCAGCAGGGGGCTACCAGGCAGAAGCGTGTCATACCAACCTCGGTCAAATTTATATTTCGGCTGGCAAAATGGAGGAGGCCGTCGACCATTTGCAACACGTCGCTCAGACGCAGCCGGGCATGCGATTGAAAATGGCTCGTGCACTGCTGGCCATGGGCAAAAAAAAATTGGCGAGAACCCATGCCGAGCAGGCTTTGGCCGAACTGGACTTGTTGAGGAAGTCGGCCAAGCCCGGCTCACGACATGAGTTGGACTGGATTGCCTCGCTTGAGTTTCTGGAGAGGTTCGATGAGGCGATCGAGTTTCTCAGAGGTCGTCATGCCGACAACGCGGCCTACGCAGCCAAGTTGTTGGGACGGGTGTATTCCACCTCGGCCAGCGTAGCTCGCCGAGAGAAAGACGTGATCGCCGAGGCCCAGCGGTTGTGTCGGGCGCTGGAGTACGATCCCGACCAGGAGCAGGCGGTCCAGCAAGTGTTCGCTTTGCAGCAAAGGATGGATGGTTTGCCGGAGGCCACCGTCGACCGTGTCCAAGATATATGGGCCGCCGCGGCATGGACTGCCCAAGTTCATTTGGTCGTCGGCTCGTCCTGGTTTCAAAACGGTTTTTCATCGGCCGCCGTGCGGCACCTCGAACAAGCCTATCGTCAAGAGCCGAACAACGCCGCTGTGCTGAATAATCTGGCCTGGTTCTTGTCTCATGGCCATCGGCCCGATTTGCAGCGCTCGCTCCAAATTGCCAACGAACTGATCGTCAAGTTTCCGCTGCGCGCTGAATTTCGCGAAACGCGAGGGCAAATCTACGCCCTCATGGAGCAATGGGAGCAGGCCCAAGCCGATCTGAAAGCCGCTTTGCCGGTACTCGAGACACACCGCCCATTGCACGTGACACTGGCCAAGGTCTACGAGGAACTGGGAATGCGGGCACAGGCCGGGATCCATCAGGCGACGGCCGAGAAACTTGCGAGAACCCGCAAATCCGGGCAGTAAAGCTCTCGGTAGTTGATATCGGCCCCCCCGACAGATATGCTGTGGGAATCTCATCCAAACAACCTAGTCAGGGAACAGCACATGTCTAAGCTAGCCGTCACCTGTCTCGTAGCCGTCGGCGTCACGGTCGGTTCCGCCAAGCTGTCACACGGATTTGCTTACATATTTGCCGGCGAATCGGCTCCCGATCTGGTGACCCATCCGCTGGGTTACCTAGGGGCTGGAGGCGTTCTGAACATTACCGTTGGCATTGATCCGACGAGTGTCAATGCGTCAGCGATGGCCACTTCGGTGCAGAACGTCGTCAACACGTGGAACAACCTGACGGTAACGACGGGCAATCTGGTTTTCGGCCCGCTTCCGTCGGGCACGTTCGACTTTGAATCCGTCCTGCTCCATGAAGTGGGCCATTCCTTGGGGCTAGCCCATGACAACGCTGCCAGCGAAAGTGGTTTATCCGGAGCGAATCAGAACTATACCAGGGCGGCGCCTGGAACCAATGGAGTGCTTGACCTGGATGCCGGCGCCGATGGCGTGATCGGTTCAGCCGACGACCTCCGTGGGGATGACGTCAATCTGAACTACTTCAAGACCGCTGACAACAATCCGTTTACGATCGCCGGCACGGTTGATTCCACCACCTACAGTCGTGACCTGGCCGATTTGCCTGGTGGAGATAACTTTTCCGCTAACGGGGATCGTGATGTTGGAGCAGACCTTGGTTTTGCGAATACCGAATCGGTCATGCAGCAGGGAACGTTTAACAACGAAATCCAACGGACCCTTTCTGCTGATGATGTGGCCGGCATTCGTTTCGCCATGGCCGGGCTGGACCGGCTGGCTGGAACGGCGGACGACTATACGGTCAATCTCGAGTATGTCGGCGAGGATGCCAGTGCCGACATCTTGATCGATTTTGACAATACGCAGGCAGCATTTGCGGTTTCCCTGTCGAACGGTGCGGGCTTTATTGCCGACCCGAATCATGCTGTGATCACTTCGACGTCCATCTTTTTCAATTCTGGCTTTGACTGGAATTTCACTGTCGCTGTGCCAGAACCGTCGAGTCTGATGCTTGGCAGCCTGCTGGTCGGTACGATCCTGCTACGTCGCCGGCCCGGTGGTCGCGTGTAGGCGGAACTCTCCTCAGCTCGGCCAGATTAGCCGCAAGATGTAGCGACTCAGCGGCGGTCGTCCTGCCACCGGCGGTCACCCATGCCTACTGAACCGTGCACTGACCGGCCGAGCGGTCGGCGATTGGAGTGGCGAGAGCAGCAATTCGATTGAGGTGGATTTCCTGCGGCGCTAAGGCGTTTTCCACAGGACATCGACGTTCACTTGCTCGTGGGCGCGCACTCCGATCCTGAGGCAGTCGCCATCGACGGTCAGCTTGCCAATGTGGCCGCCCAGGTAGTCGACTCGATAGGCGGCGGCAATTTCCCTGAGCAATCGAATTTTCGCATTCGTTGATCGGCCGGTAGTTTCCCTGACGAACAGTCTGACGCCAACGAGCCTCTGTTGCTGGTCGACCAGAGGCGTTTCCCAGTCCATGATCACATTTTTGACATCGACGTTCGCCAGCCAGCCGCTAGCCACAGAAATCGGCTCTTCGGCCTGCAACGGCAGCTCGTAGCGGGGTTCCATGTACTGCGCCGCCGTCAGGGTGGGGTGCGGTAGATCAACCGCCAAGCCGATACGATGGGAGACTTCCGTCTGT
>JANQJJ010000428.1 GCA_028281725.1 Pirellulaceae bacterium
CTCTACGAAAGACACCACGGCCACGGGGTAGTTGGGTGGGAAGCGACCGCCAAGTCCCGACGTGAACACCGTGTCGTTGACCTCGATATCCGCCGTACGGCTCTGCCAAGGATCCACTCCACATGGCTGCTTTTGTCGCGCAAAACGATCTGGCGAAGGCACCGGAACTGAAGCCTTTTGACCAGGAGCTCCAGGAGTACCAGGTGGTAGACGTTCGCAGCGCGTCGGAACTCGAGAAACTTCCACTACCTGGTGCGATTCACATTCCCGTGGACGAGTTGGCCGACCGCTGGGGCGAATTGGATCCGGCCCGGCCAACCATCACGGTCTGCCATTCGGGAAAACGTGCGCATGTCGCTGCTTGCTGGCTAAAAGGCCAGGGGTTTGCCGCCGTTGCCAACTTGGGGGGAGGCATGGCGATTCGACGTCTGAAAAGCTAGAGCGCGCCATGGGTTCCGTGGTGCGTCGCCCTCGCTCGATTGAGCAACGATTTCGTTGCTAGGACACGCGCGATAGGCCCGTGCGGCTCGCACCAGCAGTCGCCCGGCGCCCCGAGAGACGCCGGTAGCCGGCCGGAGCTCTCTCACAGAATTCTCTTGGGGCGATTGAGCCTGGGTCGCGGTTCTCCCGTGGACCTGGTCGCAGCCTGTTTGCTATTCTTCAAGAGGCCAAAACGAGTGTCGTCCCGTAGGTCCGGAGACTAAGGCTTGCCAATTTACGAGTTCTACTGCCGCGACTGCCACACGATCTACAGTTTCTTTGCGCGCCGCGTGGATACAGAAACAACGCCGAACTGTCCGAAGAAATGCAAGCACCAATTGCGGAGGCAAATGTCTCGGTTCGCGATCAGTAGCGGTCGTAGCGATGCCTCCGGCGATGCGGAGGAACCGGATCTGGATTTCGATGAGGACAAGATGGAGCAGGCCATGATGCAGATGGCGGGCCAAATGGATAGCGCCGACGAAGACGACCCCCGCGCTATGGCGCACATGATGCGCAAGCTGATGGATACTACCGGAATGCATATGGGCGCGGGGATGGAGGAAGCCATCCGCCGAATGGA
Source organism: Pirellulaceae bacterium (assembly GCA_028281725.1). Lineage (GTDB taxonomy): Bacteria > Planctomycetota > Planctomycetia > Pirellulales > Pirellulaceae > Aureliella. The sequence goes on from JANQJJ010000428.1 coordinate 1,064, forward strand.
GGCAGGGGAGGATCCGGACAAAGTGGAGGAAGATCTAGGAGATGTCCTTGAAAGTGAAGACCCTTTTTCGACCGGCGAAAGCAAGCTTCAAGGCATGACGCGGCGGTTGACCGAAGCGCCCAACGTCGATCCAGAAGTCTACGACATGTAGCAAGCCGGCAAGCCGTGCATCCGGCGTGGAATCGTGCTCGGGCGAGCAATCGCGAATTGCGGACGACTGGAAACCTTGGATGCGAATGGGCAAAGCACTTGCTGCACTGAGGAGCTTGACCAATTCATAAAGGATAGATGGTTTGTAAGTTAAGGAGAACCAAGATGGCGATAGAAGGTCCGTTAACATTTGAGCAGGAAGCGTGTCTCGAGACGCTTCGTAGTACAGATCGTGTTGGGCTCAAAAAGATGTTTCGAGATTTGAAACCTCCGCAGATGGAAACGTTTTCCGGCGAGTTCGATGCGGAGTTGCTCGAGCAGGGAGGGAGAGTGGCCAGCTTGTTGACGCGTTCGGCCTTCGGTGTCTATGGGCCGTGGATCGGCAAGGCATTCAAGCCACTCAGTGCGACCAGCGGGACCGGTTACAACTGTTTTCGCTACGGCGACAAAATCATGCCCAAACTTCCGATGGATACGGTGATCGCCGATTCACGGCTGTCCAGGGGCAAGTCGTTGATCATCAACTATCGAGCCAAGAACAGCGGTGTCGTTCGTTGGCTGATTGGTGAGCTACGAGTTGTTGTTCCGACGGTCATTCTGGGGTTTGGCGCGTTTGGTCCCCAAGTCGGCGCGCGCGACGTTTGGAGGCGAAAGATTCCCTTTGTTCTCGTCGGTCCCATGCGAAGTTATCAGCTCGAACAGGCTGCCTGACCGGCCCGATTTCGATGGCTTGGACTGGCTGAAAGCGGCATCCGGAGCTGGGTTATTCTTCCAGTTCGCGCAGCCAGGCGGCGGCTTCGGCATCGCTCGGCATCCGCCAATCGCCGCGCGGCGAAAGACTCACACTACCGACCTTGGGGCCATCAGGCACACAGGATCGCTTGAACTGATTGGCAAAGAA
>JANQJJ010000443.1 GCA_028281725.1 Pirellulaceae bacterium
GGGCCTCCAGAAAGTGGCTGAGTATCAGGTGCGCGGCGAGACGATCGAGCTGATATTTCTTCCTTTGGGGGCCGAGGCCCGGCGACTGCTGCAGGATACCGGACTCAGCCCGCAAAGGAAGAAATCTCAGCTCGATCGTCTCGCCGCGCACCTGATACTCAGCCACTTTCTGGAGGCCCATTCCCCCTCTGTGTCTCAAAATGAGCCGATCGAAGACTCATCTGGCCCCCTCGATTAGGTGGTGTGTACCAAGATTTTTGCTTTCTATTCAAATTTGGGCTCGCAGCTGAAGATTTCGGGAACTAGTCAGCTTCCTATGCCATCGGAAGGGCAAGGTGGTCGTTGATGTGTCCGGAGAACACTTGGCACCTCGACAGGGGAAGAAGTCAGCCTGCGAGTTGGCTTCAGACTCATGATTTCCAAGCCATGAGTCGAGCAGCGTGGATGTTCACTCTAGGCTCCCTCCTAAACACCATTCCCAAGATTTCGACATTCAACCTAGGTTGATGGCGAATCGCGCATTTCCTATAAGCAGGGTTGCTGGCTAAACGTTCTTTGAATAGAACGCTCCGCAACCTTGGAGTCGAAAGTCATGCCACTTGAGGGCGAACAACTTGATGAGTTACTAAGCGGCTTTTTGGACAGTCGACTCAGCGCGGAAGAACTAAAGACGGTCCAGGACATCTTGCGTAACGATAAGTCAGTCCACCAAAGGTTGGACGATTTGCGGATGGCTGGACGCCAGCTCAAGGGACTGCAAGAGCGCTTGTTGGCTGATCCTTCGACCCCGAAACTGCCGGCCGATTTTTCTGCTCGTGTAATCGCTCAGGCTCAGCGCGAGGCGCTTCAAGCCGGTCTGCCAGAGGAGCATCACGTTCGTTTGGCTGAGCAAGAGGCAATCGTGAGTTTTTCTCGCGGCAAACAGTTTGCCTGGCGGCTTCCTCTGACGATTGCCAGTTCTGCTGTTTCCATTGCCGCATTGGTCCTACTGGCAATTTATCTGCCGGGACGATTTGGGGCTGATGACCCGCCTGCTCCCGCTATCGGGATTCCTGATCCATTGGCAACGACAACGTCGCCGGTTGAGACCGCTGGTCCTGATGAGACGGCCGCACCTCAGGTCGTGGTTACACCAGAGGCGGCGACGGCGGCAGAGGAACGTTACGTCAGCGATCCCAATTTCAAAATCTTAGCCGCGCTCGTTGTCGACATTGAGATTACGCGGGACGCTCTTGAGAACAATGTGTTGGGAGAGGTGTTTGCCGCGACGAACATTGCGATCGAGTCGCCGATTCTCGCAGATCCCGAGTTGAAGCAGGCGCTGGCAGAGACGCAGATGGTCGTTGAGCCCCAGGAGGAACAGGCTGTCAGCGATTCGATGATCTATTTTGTTCGGGCCGATTCGAAGTCGATCGATACGGCCTTGAGTGCGATTTACGAAGATCAAGTCAACTTTCTCGACGTGCGTTACAACGTTGTGTTTGACAATCCGGTGACTCAGTTGATGAACAAGATCGCCGGGAGCACCGGATCTCGTTTTGCTACCTCGGACAGATTCGCTTCAGCAGTCTCAACGGGAGAAGCGAGCTTCGACGAGCTTCAGGGAGCCTCACCATTTCCTGGCGTCTCTCGCCAGGGGAATTTTGTTTCCAGCAATCAGCGGAAACGCGGTTGGAGCAGTTCGAGCGTCGGGGGCTTGGGAGAGAGCATGTCCACGGTGTTGTTACTCGTCCGCGTCCCGGAGTAGACACTCCGCGTAGACACTCCGCTCGCTGGCTGGAATTGCCCGACGTGGACGGATCAAGCGAGGCGGGGCATGTCGGTGGAGCTGCCCCAGATCCACCCCGATCTGTTCTTGGGTGCTTTAGAGAAGGCTCGGGACCTTCCTTCCCCTCGCATTCTGCTACCATGGTCGGCGTGATTGCCGTGGCACGTTGACCATGCCCCAGAAGTGAACCGAGGACCTTGATCATGAGACGCTACGCACGATTCGACGTCCAGAACGTGCTCCGCACGGTTTCGGTGCTTTGTCTGCTGCCTTGCGGCGTTGGTCTCCTGCCGCGCGAGTCGGCATTTGCGCAGGAAGAACGAACGCTCGAGGTGAGAGTCCTCGACTCTCAGGGGCGGGAAACTGCTGCTCGCGCCTGGGTGGACGTCGGAAGCGAGCGTCTGTTTGAGCCGCTCGGGCCTCCGTCCTGCACCCCCTACCATCGCGATCGGAGTTTTTCGTGTGACGGTCACTTTACCATCCAGGTGCCTAGTGGCAACTTAGTCGTGCATGTGGAGAAGGGGAAAGAATATTTACCACTCGACATTCCCCTGCATTTCACCGAAGCGTCGCATGCCATCGATGTCACTCTACGGCGCTGGATCGATCTTCCAGCAGAAGGATACTACTCAGCCGATATGCATGTTCACTTCGGCCAAGACAACCCACGTATCCTACGGCAACTGGCGTTGGCAGACGACGTTCACTTGATTCCAGCATTTTCCTACTGGCTCCGTGGACGCGGTGAAAAGTGGATGCCCGATTGGCCTGCGGGGATTGGCGTCGAACCGATTCGGATTGACCAGCAGCATTTGATTACCCGAAACAACATCGAGATCGAGCGAATCGACTCCCAGGCCAGTCCTGGGGCGGCGGTGGGTGCCACTTTTCTGTTTGGGCTTTCGGCCCCGGTGACAGCCGAGACGTATGGTGAGCATTATCCGTCAGACACTGCCCTGTGTCGGGACGCGCGGCGGCACTCCCCTGATTCCGTTCTTGATAGCGACAAACCGTCTTGGGCGGAAACGGTAGTGCAGGTCGCGTTGGGACAGATGGATACGATCCAGCTATGCCACAATCACTATCATCGCGAGCAAACGATTCCGGGCGGATTCGGCATGATCGGCCCTCTGGCTACCGGAGAGTCCAACACGGCGACCGGGGATGGGTTGTTTCACCGAACCAACCAACTCTATTATCGATTTCTCAATTGTGGATTCCGGCTGGGCGTTTCCGGCGGATCGGCCATTGGTGTGATGCCCGTGCCGGCCGGCTACAACCGTGTCTATGCCAAGATCGATGGTCGGCTGACCGCTCAAAAGGCTTGGGCGGCGATTAAGGCCGGTCGGACGTTCGCCACATCGGGGCCAGCACTGATTCTCTACGCCGACGGTGCGTCGATGGGGGACACACTGGCCATCGATTCCCGGGAGAAGAAGACGATCGAGGTGGCAGCCGAGCTCCGTTCGGCGCAGCCAATCGAGTCGCTGGAGTTGATTTCCAATGGCCTCGTTGTGCAGTCGCTCGATCTGCGCGGCAGCTTCCCGCGGCGCCAACCCTACGGTGATCGCTCCTCGTCGTCGGCTGCTCCGGTGCTGAAGGAAGTGTTGCGGATGGATCTATCGGCCCAGCGGAGCGGCTGGTTGGCAGCCAGAGCTCTGTTTCGCGCTCCAGACGGTCTCTTGCGCCAAGCCCATACAAGCCCGATTTATCTGGCAGTAGATGATACGCCCGCGATTGATCCGGAAGATGTCCGCTATATGCTCCGGTGGATCGATGTGCTGATGTCCGCGGCGCGGCAGGAAACGCGGTTTCCCACTCCAGAAGCTCGTGAGGCCACGTTAGGGATCTATGAAGAAGCCCGTGAGGTTTACCTGGCCCGGTTGCTTCCCGAGGATGCCGGCCATCGCATCCCGTAGCCTGACGCATTTTCAATCTGTCCGCTGCGCCCTACGATACTATCCTTCAAGGCATAAGGAATTTCCCCTCCGACTCTTTCCGTCGAGTTTCCAATCTCCGAAATCAAGATGATCTCGACAGAGCCGGTCGCTACCCGGTCCGGTTCACCAGGCGGTTCGGCAGAGTGTCCGCCGACTCTTTATGACCGAAGTTTCTTGCTAGCCTTGGGCAGCCAGACCTGCTTTGTGATCGCCAATACGCTGATGGCCCACTACGCCCGCTGGATCGAGATTCTTGGTGGGGACTTGAGGCAGGTGGGCTGGATCATGGGAGCCGGCTCCGCTCTCGGATTGATCCTTCGTCCCTGGATGGCCCAGTGGATTAATCGGATCGGCGCGCGCACCATGTGGGGCATTGGCTACCTGGTCTTTTCAACCAGCTCGCTGGCGAACCTGTTGCTTGATGACCTAGATGTGACCATCTACGTGCTCAGGTCGGGCCTCGTGCTGGGCTCGGCGATCGTGTTCGCCAGTGGTCTGACGTATATCTCTCAGATCGCGCCGGAGGGCCGCCGAACCGAGGCCATCGGCATGGTGGGGGTAGGAGGCTTTTTAGGCATGCTCGTCGGACCGTTCCTGGGCGACGTTTTCCTCGGATCCGAGGCGAGGGAACAGGCGAGTTTCGTCAACCTGTTTGTTGTCGCCGCCCTGGCCAACCTCCTACCGGCGTTCTTTCTAGTTTTCATGCGTTCGCCCGGTCATGACCATCGAGAGACATCCCTCGGACTGGCGCAATTCGTGGCCACGACCCGCCGTTTCTGGCCAGGCATGATCCTGTTGGTCGATCTGGTGTTCGGTGTCTGTATTACGGTGCCGTTTGTCTTCATGGCCAGTTTCATCGATCAGACTCCAGTTCGGATGGAACACGTTTCTGTGATCGGCCTGTTTTTCTGGTGCTACGCTGGGATCGCGATTTGCGTGCGGCTCATCTTGCGTCAATTGCCCGACAAGATCGGAGCCCATCGCGTACTGATAGCCGGCTTGGTGCTGATGTCCCTCGGCATGTTCGCATTTGCTCTCGTGACGTATGGCGGCGCTGGGTGGATTGTCGTTCCCGCGCTCCTGACGGGCCTCGGGCACGGGTTGGTGTTTCACACGATGACCTCGCTCACGCTGGCGCCGTTTCCGACCGCGCTGCGCGGTACCGGCTCGGCATTGGCTCTGATGATGCTCGATCTCGGAACATTCGCCGGTGCGCCGGTTTTGGGACAGATCGGCGCGAGGTTCGGATTCACAGCGCTCTTCTCATCCGTTGGCGCCGTCTGTCTGTTGGCGGCAGTCGCCTACAACGTGAGCCTGCGGTACGAGCCCATGCGGCGAAAATAAATCCAGATTTTTCCGAATCTACGCGAATAGACGAGCCCCAAGCAGCGTCTACCTACGTGAACCCCTGAATTCCCGCCGTAGGCCGCCCCCAGAGCCGGAGTGCCCGCATGTAGAGAGCTTAGCTGCGCGCAATCAGGTCATCGGTAGCGATCGGTCAGCCCAACTGGCCGCCGAGCTTGGTTGCGCGCACTGAGTCCCTTGGAAGCACCCTACTTTCGGCTGGCCGATCTCGCCAACCACTCCGCCGGTTGGTGCGCGTCCTGCGGTCGTGTGGCTTGGGCACGCCGCGCACCTTAGTTGCCGTCAGATGAGCGGCGTTTTCTCAGTCTTGCTCGAGTTCCGATTCGTAAGGGCCTACTGGATTTTCATATCTAGCGGCCAGTGCTCAGACCGACATTGCTTCGGTGTTGTCCAGGCGAAGAGCGAAATCATCGCGAGAATCATTCTGGATGACAGCGGCGCTTTGCCCGTCTCCACGATCCCCTTGAGCGTTTTGGTAATGAACGAACCACCCTGCTGCATCTGCTTTTGCGTCTTGGAACCGGGAACGAACTGCTCGGAAGTCAACGTATACTCCGTGCCCCCTTCCACTTCCTTGAGCTCATGAGTGATCTTGCAGGGTGGATCGTCGAAGTTGGTGAACTTAAACGTCATCGAGTACAAGTGCGGTGGCTTCAGCTCCAGGACTTCGCCGACAACACCGGTGTATTTTTCGTCCACGGTTCGCATGCGAATCGGCGCCCCGGGTGCCAAAGTGGTCGTGTGCAGCACGGAATTAAAAAAGAAGGGCAGCACCTCACCTTCCTTCGTTAACGTGTCCCACACGTCTTGGATGGGGGCTTGGATGACGATCCGGTGAACTTGTTTGGCGGCATTCGCGTTATTCTTTTCTGCCATGGTTCCGTCTCTTTGATTCTGCTTTGAACTTGATATCCGTCACATGACCGGCCCAGAACGCGCTGTATTCCGTGGTCCAGCGATCGTAGACCATCTGAATGGGCACGACGTTGAAATACAGCTCTCGTTGCCGCCCTTCCTTCTTTGAAATGATCAAGTCGGCCGCTTCGAGCACTCGTAGATGCTTCATCACCGCGATGCGACTGGTGTCAAAGTACTTGCATACGTCGTTCACATTGCATCCCGGCATCCCTTTGATGATGTCCAGGATCTTCCTGCGACTTTCGCTCGCGAGCGCTTGAAAAACGGCATCCATCGACTTGGGTTTCATATGTAACCAGTAGGTTACATGACGAATCTGGGCTGTCAATAGAGCATCTCGACTTCGGTAGCCGCCATGGGGTAGAAGCGAGCTGGCCCCGGCGCAGCCGCCAAGAAGCATCCAGTGCAGCCGCCAGGAAGCATCCAGTGCGCCTGCGAGGAAGCGTCGAAGGAGAAACTTGGGCAGGGCAGGTTGCCAACGAGAACGGGGGAATGCGACAATAGTTCGGTGAGGTCGTACACGGGCCAGCCGCCGCCGGAGGAAACTTGGATTGAGCAATTCAGACGCATGGGGTGGACGCAGCGCGTCTGCGTGGGACGGTCGGAACGGTTGCCGGTGGTTGCTGCTGCTGACCCTGGTGAGCCTATCGGGCTGTAACGGTTGCCGCCCCGATACGGACAAACTCACACGAGAGGAACTGGAGAAGCGGGCTCGGGAGCAACGAGAATCGCTGGAAATGTCGGAACTGTTGTCGCTTCCGACGGACAGCGGCAACAAAATCTTGGCGGCCAAACCCGGTCACTGGTATGAGACGCAACAGCAGTTCAAGTCCAATCGCGAGGACTTGCAAGTGGTGGCGGTCGGTACGGTCACGCGGGGGGCGGCGCTGGCCAAAGTGCCGGGAACGGACGTCGTCAACGAATTCACCCGTCGCACCAGCTTGCCCAAGGGGCAAACTAAAACGGTCGACCTTCAGTACTTCGTCCCCTTCTCCGGGCAGAAGGAAGATCCCTATTCCACGGTTTCCAATCGCCTCAGTTTTCGGACAGAGCTTCTCTCGTGGCCTCTGATGAGTCCCATTCTCCAAAGTCCGAGTGTCAAGCCGGCCAACGAACTCAAGGCGCACGAATTCCAGCTGGTGGTACTTAGTCCCGAGGCTCTCTCGTATGACTACTTGACGGTCCTGGACGCCGTGTACTGGCGAGGTGACGGACTGCAGATGGACTACGACCGCACGCGCAGCTACTACGTGTCGCTGGTCGCGCCTTCGAACAACCGGTATGCGTTCCCTCGATCTATGCTCACCATGACAGCCTCGGCGGTCATCGTTTGGGATGATGTCTCGACAGAAGATTTGTCCGTCGATCAGCAGAATGCCCTCATCGATTGGGTGCATTGGGGCGGGCAGTTGGTGATTAGTGGTCCGAGTAGTTGGTCCCGACTCCAGAACTCGTTCCTGTCGAAGTATCTGCCGGCAACCTCGGCCGATGCCACGGAGTTTAGCACCGAGTCGTTTGCGGACATTTCTCGTACCTGGATCGTGCCCGATCGGAGTGCTCCGGGATCACGTGAGCCGCTGGAGATTGTGGGGCCTCCCGTGGGTGGTCTGAAGCTCAAGCTCGGTGAGCGTGGCCAGTGGCTTCCGGGAACTGGCCAGATGGTGGCCGAGTCGCAGGTCGGACGCGGGCGAATCGTCGTGACCAGCTTTCCTATGCGAGAGCCAAGGATCTTTCGTTGGAAGTATTTCTCCAGTTTTTTTTCCACGGGCCTGCTGAGACGGCATCCACGTCGAATTACGAAAGACAAGGTAAATCAGTTTGTGACTCAGGATTGGGCCAGGCCATTTGAGGGGAGCCAGCACGATGCCCGGTTGCACTCGAATGTTCGCATTCTTTCTCGCGACCTGCCTCTATCGAACTCGGCCGTGCGATCGGTGGGGGAAGAAAACCTGGAACAAATCGGTACCTCCACCGCCGGAGCTCGCAGCGAATTAGGGCTCAACGCGCCGGAGGTTGGTTCCAGGAATAGCCTGGAAGCGATGCTCTGGGGCGGAGGCGGCGCGGCCTGGAACGATTACTCGGGCCTCTCCTTCCAGGCGTTGGCTGCATTGAAGGCGGCTGCCGGCATTGAGTTGCCGTCTCGCAAAACGATCGTCTACTTACTCGCCGGTTACTTGCTCTGTCTAGTACCGGCAAACTGGCTGCTGTTCCGGCTGATTGGCAGATTGGAGTTCGCTTGGATCGCTGCCCCGATCATGGCCCTGCTAGGCGTTGTCGTGGTGACGAAAGTCGCTCGTTTGGACATCGGTTTCGCCCGCCGGACGACCGAGATATCCGTTCTGGAGTTTCAGGGCGAACATCCGCGTGGACATTTGACTCAGTATCTCGCCCTCTACACGTCTCTATCTACAAATTATGCGGTCGACTTTCCAGAAAATGGCAGCGTGGCACTTCCTCTGGGCGACGTCTCCAGAATTCGGCAACGCGCCGGGGCCAAGAGCCAGAATTTGAGAACCAACTATGGGAGATCCGAAGGCGTCAAGCTGGAGCCTCTGACGGTCTATTCCAATTCGACCGAAATGTTACATTCGGAACAAATGGTTTCGTTTCCGGGTGGTCTGGACTTAGAACAACCCGTCGATGCTCAGCCGGAGATCAGGAACGAAACCGGTCTTCAGCTTCAAGGCGTGCTACTCATACGACGCCTCGCGGCGGACACGATTGAAACGGCCTGGGTGGGAGAGCTGGCGACCGGCCAGGCGGCCGCTTTGGACTATCAGGCAGTCTCCGATGGCAGTTTGTGGGAGCACTGGGCTGGCGAGGAAACAACGCAACCCACATTGCCCAATCAAAATGAGAAGGACTCCGAGTCTGAGACGACGGCGACGTTATGGATTGGCGGCGTCCTGGCTGAAGTGGTGCGGAAAACACCACTGCTGCCCGGTCAGGTCCGACTTTTTGGTTACACTGATGATCGCCCGGGCGATCTTGAGGTGACGCCGGCCGAGGATCAGTTCGACGGACGCTGTGTGATCGTTGCCCACCTGAAGCCGCAGGAGTTGGGCAATGTTCAGCCTGACCTGAGTATCATGAGCCGAATTCCTGCGGGGACGGAAGGCCTGTCCGAGGGCGATAAAGAGCTTGACGAGTTGCAGCCGGTCACCCCGTGATTCGTTTTGGCTTGCCGATCTTGACTTAGCACGATCTGATCCAACTTGGAAGAAACTCCGGCGAGGAAATGCCCCAACATGATTGAGCTGTTCGAATTCGGCAAAGACTACGGTGAGTTTACGGCGGTCGAGTCGCTGACACTGAAGATCGAAGCGGGCGAAATGTTTGGCTTTATCGGTCCCAACGGTGCCGGCAAGAGTACGACCATCCGCTACCTGGCAACGCTCCTCAAGGCGAGCCGGGGCGATGCGGTTGTCAACGGACATAGCGTGAACCGTGACCCGATGGCGGTACGACAAAGTATTGGCTACATGCCGGATGATTTCGGTGTTTACGACGGCATGAAGGTCTGGGAGTTTTTGGATTTTTTTGCCGTCGCGTACAAGATCGGCCGGACCCAACGCAAACAGGTCATCATGGATGTGCTGGAGCTATTGGATCTGGCTCACAAACGCGATGACTTTGTCAATGGTCTCTCACGAGGTATGAAGCAACGTCTGTGCCTGGCCAAGACGCTGGTGCATGACCCGCCCGTGTTGATTCTGGATGAGCCCACCAGCGGACTCGATCCGAGAGCCCGAATTGAAGTCAAAGCTCTGCTGAAGGAACTCCGGCGCATGGGTAAAACGGTGCTGATCAGCAGCCACATTTTGTCGGAACTGGCCGACTGTTGCTCGTCGATCGGCATCATCGAACGCGGACAACTGCTGATGAGCGGCCCGATCGACAGCGTCTACCGTCAGATCCGCCGCAATCGTGTTGTCGATATCCGATTCAATGACAAGCTAGAAGCTGGCGTCTCCGTCCTGCGATCATGCCCGGAACTGCGGGATATCGATATCGACGGCGACCGCGTCGTAGCAGAGCTGGAGGCAGATGATGCTCAATTGGCTGACATCATGAATCGTCTTATCGGTGAAGGGATTCCACTGCGTAGTTTTAACGACAAGGAGCCCACGCTCGAGGATGTCTTCATGATGGTTACCAAAGGTTTGGTCACCTAGGATCCCAGCTAGCTATCAACCGAATCGCGACGGAGAAAATTACCGTGTGTCGATCGACTCTTCTGCTCGTAGGCTGTGCGACAGGTGTTTGGTTCGCACTGACTGATGCATCCACGCTCGCACAAACTGCCTCAGCCGATTTTTCGTCCGCTCACGAGTTGATCCGTGCGGCGCCGCTCGAGCAGATGCCTCAAGATCCGGCGGCCGAGATGGTGGCAGGGGTCAACCGGTTTCTGCTTCGAAAGATTGAGCATGCTCGCGCCGCGCGGTCTCGCTACTGGACGGGTGAGCAGGCTCGATCGGAGAACCTCCAGTTCCTTTCGCAACGTCTGGGGCTGACACCGAGAGCCAGAGGATCCACCAAGATTCAATATCAACTGCCGAGCATTGCTTCGGCGCGCCACGTTTCGATCTTTGCCATTCGGTGGCCCGTCCTCAATCATCCATCACCCCACCTGTCCAGCGCGGTTTCGTTGTGGGGGGAGGGCCTGATGGCTGAGCCCGAGCAACCTAGCGACCGGCTGTTGATTGTCGTACCCGACGCCGACGAAACGCCTGAGCAGTTTTTCGGTGGACAGGGGAGCGAGCGGGCCGATCTGGTGTCACGTTTCATCAACAGTGGATTTACCGTAGTTGTCCCGGCACCGATTAGCAGGCGTGTTCATCAGCATGGTCAGGCTGAGATGACGCGCAGAGAATACTTGCAACGGGCTGCCTTTGAGCTGGGACGCACGCTGGCCGGCTACGAGGTTCAGACTCTACAAGCCGCAATTGACCAATTGGCGCCCGATACCGTGGTGGTCTGCGGTTTTGGCGAAGGTGGAATGACGGCTTTGCTTTGCGGGGCGGTTGACGAGCGAGTCGATTTGACAGTCTGCTGTGGTTACTTTGGGCCTCGCGAGTCGTTGTGGCAGCAGCCCGTCAGCCGGAATATATTTGGTCTGCTGGAGCGATTTGGAGACGCCGAATTGGCGGCGGCCATCCTGCCGCGTGGGCTCGTGGTGCATACGAGCCCGTCGTACGAGGTTCGTTTGCAAACCGCCGGAGGAGCCCCTGCCAGTTGGCAATCTCCGTCAGGCGAGCAGGTCCGGGCGGAATTCGCGCGTTTGGATCAGCTGCGGCAGTCGCTTGCGGGGAACCAGAGGGGAAAAGAACCGGTTCTACTCGTCGGGGAGGATCCCGCTCAGATTTCGCAGCCAATCGTCAGCGCCGCCGCTGACATGCTCGGTATGCCTGAGCTTGCTCTAGCGCCAGGCAAGATCGATTGGGACTTCTCGGCATCCTCGGGTGATCCCACGACGGCAGATCAGCGCCGCGAAGATCGCCTGCTCGCGACCATCGACGCTCACAATCAAGCGCTGCTGGTTGAAAGTGAGTATGCACGCAAGCAATTTATGAACCTGGGGCTGCCACGCGATGACGCTCCGGACGGATCGAATCGCCTCGATACCTCGTCTTCGAAGCATTATGAAGCGAGCATCGCTCCGTTCCGCGACATCTTTCGCGAGGAGGTCGTCGGCTGGTTTGATGACCCGATACTGCCTCACGCAGCGCGTGCCAAGGCAAGCTATTCCAGTAAGCGCTGGACCGGTTACGACGTCATGCTCGATTTGTTTCCAGACGTGTTCGCCTATGGTGTGCTGCTGCTACCGAAAGACCTTCGCGGCGATGAGCGACGACCGGTAGTGGTTTGCCAACACGGTCTCGAGGGACGCCCGCAAGACACCTTCCAGGGCGACCACCGAGCCTATCATGATTTCGCCGCCAGGCTGGCCGACCGCGGCTTCATCGTATTCGCGCCTCAGAACCTGTACATCGGCAAAGACGATTTTCGCACGCTGCAGCGGCAAGCCAACACAATTGGCAAGTCGCTTTTTTCGGTGATAGCGCCGCAGCATCAACAGATCTTGAATTGGCTCGCGGAGCTGCCGTGCGTCGATCCCAACCGCATCGCGTTTTACGGGCTGTCCTATGGCGGCAAGTCTGCGATGCGACTTCCAGCACTGTTGCCGGACTACTGCCTGTCGATCTGCAGCGCCGATTTCAACGACTGGGTTTGGAAAAATGCCTCCTCCCGGTCTCGCTACAGTTACCTGGGAACGGGTGAGTACGAAATCTTCGAATTCGACTTGGGCAGCAAGTTCAACTATGCAGAAATGGCCGCGCTCATTGCGCCGCGACCGTTTATGGTAGAACGGGGGCATTTTGATGGAGTGGCTCCCGATGATCGAGTCGCGAAGGAGTTCGCCAAGGTGCGGTTCCTATACCAGGCTCGACTCGGGCTGGAAGGTCGTAGCGAAATCGAGTGGTTCAGCGGACCGCATACGATTCATGGCCAAGGAACGTTTTCCTTCCTGCACCGACATTTGGACTGGCCCGAGCCCAAGTGATCCTCCTGAATTGACCCGCCAGCACTGACCCGCTCACGTTTTCACCTTGGAATGTTAGGTAACGAGATGGCCTCCACACCCCGCCTTCATGTCTCTCAGGATCATCCCGGCCTGGGCCTGCCGTCCTTCCTTCGGTCGGCCGCTGCCCGGCTGCTCGGCTCCGTTCTGGCATTCACTGCGCTCTTGCTGCTCTCTGGCTCAGCGACGCTCTCACAAGATGCGCCGGCTGCCGGAGCCGGCCAAGGTCAAACCAGGCCGGCCAGGACGGAAGCCGAGCTGCGCGAGTGGCTGGAGAATATGGTCTGGCATCATCAGTACAGTATGGACGAAGTGGAGTTGGTTACCGGACTCGATCAGGCAACCCTGAGAAACCGATTGGACCGGTTTGGGATTGCAGCGTCAACTCGCCCGGCCCGTCCTGCCGACCGGCTGTTGGTTCTTCCCTATCCAGGCGGCCGGCATCCGCGGATCGGCTTTCTCGACGGTGCAGTCAATCCGCAACGGGAGACGAAGCTCAGCGTATTCTGCCCGTGGGATGACGAGGGTTATGCCGTACTCGATTTTCCGGAAGCGATCTGGTCCAACCTGGGGCTCACTTACCTGGCTCACACGCACATCGATACGATCTGGACCAAGCAGGGCGTCGAGTTACCGCAACAGGAATGGAGCCGATCCCCGGACGGCAGTTTCTCTATGGTTCGCTCGCTGCCGAACGGTATCCAGTTTGGTGTGCATGTCAAACCGCTGAGCGACCATCTACGCATGAGAATGTGGTTGCACAACGGTACCCGTGCTCCGCTAACGGATCTTCGCGTTCAAAATTGTATTATGTTGAAAGGCGCTCCGGGGTTCGAGGGGCAGACGAACGAGAACAAGCGATTGGACACCGGCTACGCCGTCGTCCGCTCGCCGGACGCGGCTCGCTGGATGATTTGCAGCTGGGATCCTCTGCATCGCAACTGGGGCAACGACCGCTGTCCCTGTTTGCATTCCGATCCCAAGTTTCCCGACTGCGGCCCGGGCGAAACACAGTGGTTGCGCGGCTGGTTTTCGTTTTTTGAAGGGCCGAATATCGACGCGGAGCTCGCCCGAATCGAGTCGACCGGTTGGAGAACGCGCCCGCTGCAAGAAATCACGGGAAACGTCTTGGGCAAAGTGCTTGATGCGAAGACGAACGAACCCTTGGCGTGCCGTCTGTACGCTCAAAGTCTCGAAGACGGCCGGTGGCACTTTGCGACCAGTGCCTCGCTTGCCGGTTCCGCCGTGGTCTATGACAAACAACTGCGGCAGACGGCGAGTGTCGAAAGGCATACGACGCTTTCGGCCGACGGGTTTCAACTGGACCTGCCTCCCGGAAGATATCGAATTCGAGCGCAGCGCGGCAAAGAGTACTTGCCGTCGGAGGCTGTCATTACCGTAGGAGACGGACGTCAACAGGTTACGCTGAAGCTCCGAAGATTTGAGAACATGGCAGCGCGCGGCTGGTACTCGGGCGATACGCATGTCCACCGTTCTTTGAGCGAACTGCCCAACGCGATGTTGGCTGAGGATCTTAATGTCGCTTTGCCGCTGACCTATTGGGTTCGCGATAGCGGTCAAGTCCCGTCCAGTAGTGGTCCGGCCCTGGATGCCGAGGCCGAGTATGTCGATGCCACCCATGTGATCTATCCGGTCAACACGGAATACGAAATCTTTACGGTGGACCGCAAGCGCCATACCCAAGGAGCGGTGTTCGTACTCGGCCACCAGACACCGCTGCAGCTGTCGGCCCCGCCGACCAAGCGGATTGCCGAGGAAGCGAGACGGCAACGTGCGCTCTTGGACCTGGATAAACATTCTTGGAATTGGTCGTTGATGGTGGTGCCGTTGATGGACGTCGACCTGTTCGAACTCAGTAACAATCACCACTGGAGAACCGAGTTTGGATTTCCAAGATGGACGGTCGACAACGCGCCGCCGGACTGGCCTGAAATCGAACGCGATGCGTCGGGTTTTACCGAACGTGGCTGGACCGATTTCGGGTTTCAGACCTACTACGCCCTGTTGAATTGCGGCTTTCGCCTGCGCGTATCGGCTGGTACGGCCTCGGGAGTTCACCCGGTACCGCTGGGACATGGAAGAGTCTACGTGCATACCGGTGACCAGTTCAGCTACGAAGCTTGGATCCAAGGACTCGACGCGGGCCATAGCTTCGTCACCCAGGGACCGCTGATGCATCTGACCTTTGACGGTGAATTGCCGGGCACGACTTGGCGCTCGGCACCCGAGGGCCAATCGCTGGCCATAGCCGGTGAGATTGCCTCCGCTCAGCCTCTGCTAGCAGTGGAGGTCATTCGTAACGGCGAGGTCGCTCTGCACATCGATCCGGAATCGACCAAGACGCCACTTGGCAGCTACGTGACTACGCTCGATGCTCAGGTGGAGATGGACACATCCGGTTGGGTTGCGGTGCGATGTTACCAGCAACCTGAGCAGGGAGCACCGCAAGGCAAGGTCGTTTTCGCCCACACCAATCCCGTTTTCGTAGATATCGTATCGAAGCCGCTACGACCACGTCGGCGTGATGTAGAATATTTTATTCAGCGGATGGAGGCGGAGATCGCCCGCAACACGGACGTTTTATCTGACGAGGCCGTTGCTGAGTTTCGTCAGGCTAAGGCGATGTATGAAACGATTCTGGAGCAGGCTCGATAGTGTCGCCATCATGCGGGCCGCGCAGCCCTTTTCCAATTCCTAAGACACAGCTAGCAAACCATACGCAGCAGGTCGCCAGCGGGCTTATTGGCCGGCGAACGCCCGTCTAGCGAACTCCAAAGGAACAGTGCCGCTTGAGCGTGATGGGTGACGGCATGAAAAAACCCCGTTATTCGTCAAATTGACGAACAACGGGGCCGGAACAGAGAAGAGGCCAGATGGAATAATGGTTGTCGTCTGTTCAACGACAGAAGGCATTCTAACACAGTTTGGGCCCATGTCCAAGCTTTTCGCGGTCACAACTTGGGCTTCTCCGGCCGCCCCATTCCACCAAAGCAGGTCGATTTACCAGGGAAATCGTTCTTTTTTGCCAGTTCCAGGGAGTGTGCAGGCCGCAAAATGCGCTGCACCCGATACTAGGGGACGCTCTTCCAGCGGGCTCCAAGCCCCAAAGAACTCCTCTCTCAGCCGTATCACGTCCGACCTGTCGCCAACGACGTTGTGCAGATCTGCCGGTCGTTTAACGACATCAGTTTACCCTGAGCCATTTGCCTTCCCGGGCATTGGCGTATGGACAAGCCGGGCAGCCCATGTCCATGTTCCCGCAGAAGGTTTTGGTGACAGCACCCCGAAGGCAGCCGAACGCCTTGCATAGGACAAAAGAACGTGCGCCCCGCGAAAACGGCCGCGTGGTGACAGTTGATTCGAGTAGTCGTATTTATCAATGACTGATCTATAACCCAAAGTGGTGTTCTTTTAAGAAAGAAAAGGGGCGGCTTATCCCGCTGGTGGAATGTAATTTATTTTTACTAGTAGCTCGACAAGGGCACGAGGAATATGCCATGCGTTATGTTACAGAAAAGCTAACCCTGCGGGGGGATTGACAACGCAAGGCGGCGCGGAATATTTTGAATGTAGCGCTGGCCGTGATCCGCCGGCATCAGTTAAAAAGGAGTTTCAGATGATTCTCAAACGTCTGCGAAGACGATGGGCAGCAAGGCAAGCGAAACGCCGGCTAAGAACGATGGTGGTTGAATCGCTGGAGAATCGCAGAGTTCTAGCGTCAGTGCCCGTCATCGTAGACAACCTGAGCGCGGATTTTTCACAGACGGGCGCCTGGAACACAGCTAATGGTACGGGCTATGACGGTTCGGTCTACTGGTCAACCGCGCCCGCGGATGGAAGTGAAACGGCTAGCTGGACATTCAATGTTCAACCTGGCACCTACCGAGTCGCGGGAACTTGGCACAGTGCCAACCCGACTCATGGCTCCAATGTGCCGATTACCATCTTCGACGGAATCCATCAGATTGATGCCGCGACCTTTGATCAGACAGTTGCTCCGGATGATTTTTTGGACAGCGGAGTGTGGTGGGAGAATGTTGGGCTAGTTACCGTTGAATCGACACTCCGCATCGAGATGACCGACAATGCTGATGGACACGCGATTGCAGATGCGTTTCGTGTGGAGCGAGTGGAAGATTTGGTCGATGTGGCCATTCTCGACAATGCCGGTTCGGGTTTCTCGAGGTCTGGAAATTGGAACACTGCCACCAGCACGGGCTACGATGGTTCGATCTATTGGTCCAATGCCCCTTTCGATGGGGGAGAGGCTGCGAGTTGGGCCTTTCATGCTCAACCCGGCACCTACCGCGTCGCTGCGACATGGCACAGTGGGAATCCATCTCATGGCTCCAATGTCCCGATAGCGATCTTCGATGGCGAAACGCAGATTGACAGCTTGAACCTAGATCAAACCATTTTGCCGGACGATTTTTCGGACGCTGGCGCCGTCTGGGAAAACGCTGGTGTCTTTACCATTGGATCCGGTCTTCGGGTTGTGCTCAGCGATGATGCCGACGGTCATGCGATCGCGGACGCGTTTCGCATTGAACGCGTTGATACAGCACCTTACGTCGCAGTTGTCGACAATCTGGGCGATGGATTTTCGAGTGCTGGTAACTGGAATACGGCGACGGTGACTGGCTATGCAGATTCGATTCTTTGGTCCAATGCTCCGTTCGATGGAGGTGAGACAGCCAGTTGGACGTTTGAGGTGGAACCTGGCACGTATAGGATTGCGGCCAGTTGGCATATTGCGAATCCGGGGCACGGCTCGAATGTTCCGGTGCAGATGTTTGACGGACCTAACTTGCTCCGAAGTGCGACACTCAATCAGAGGCTGGCTCCGGACGACTTTTTTGATCGCGGTACATGGTGGGAAAACGTCGGGCTGGTCACCGTTACGTCGACGCTACGTATTGACATGTCGGACAATTCCGACGGCAATGCGATTGCCGACGCTTTTCGAGTTGAACGGGTCGAGGATTTGGTCGACGTAGAGATCTTTGATAATCGCGGAAGCGCTTTTTCAAGATCGGGAAACTGGAATACGGATGGGAGTGCTGGCTTTGACGGTTCGATTTACTGGTCGAATGCACCCTTTAGCGGGGACGAAGTCGCTGGCTGGGCGATTCACAGCCAACCGGGTACGTATCGCATCGCGGCCACATGGCATGCAGGGAATCCCGCGCACGGTTCCAACGTACCGGTTCAAGTCTCCGATGGGATGACCGCCCTGGGCACGGTCTTGCTGGATCAAACCTTAGCTCCGGATGATTTTCTCGACGAAGGCGTGTGGTGGGAAAACGTCGGTGCCTTCACGATTAACGAGTCGCTCGAGATAGAGCTGACGGACAATGCGAATGGCCATGCGATTGCAGACGCGATCCGTATTGAACGGGTGAGCGTCAACTCCAGCCCAATCGCCAGCCGTGACACCACATTTCATACGCTGGTCGACACGGATCTAGTCATCGATTCAGCGAGTCCGGAGCGTCTGCTGGCGAACGACCTGGCTGTCGATTCGCCGATCCGAGATAGTCGGATTGAAACCTACCCGGCCAACGGCAAGCTGCTAGCCTTCGGTTCGGATGGAACGTTCACCTATCGACCGAATCCCGGTTTTAGTGGGATCGACACCTTCACCTATCGAACGGTGGCGGAGGACCTGGAAAGTGCCGTGGCGACGGCCTCGATCGCTGTCGGCACGGCTCTATTAGCTCGCCAAAACCTGGATGCTAATGTTCTGAATCCCTTGATGCCCGACCCGTGGCTTCAGACATCGTTGCTCAATCCAACGACGTTGTCCGCCGGACTGGGGATGGGCGTCTCCAATATCCCATTGGATTCTTCGGCCGAAACGGAAGGTGGACTCGTCACCACCGGTGGGCTTCAGTTGCTCGAGGATTTGGCGCAGGATACGGCCATCGTCTATCGATCCAATTCGTTGACCAAACCGATTATCTCGGTCAATACGCAACTTGCCCCTGGAGTTTCGCTGCCCACAGCCATCTCGGCGCAATTGACTTTCGGTGGAGTTGCGGGCTCCCTGTACTCCTACTCGACAGCAGGCCTGACGGCAGGTCAAGCACTGCGTTTCGTGTTGCAGGCAGATGGTTCGAGTCTGCCAACCGGTATGTATGACTACACGCTGGAGATTACCGCGACGATTGACAGCTTGCCGGTGACTCAATCATTCTCCGGCAAGCAGGCGATTGTCAACCGTAGTGACAGCGAGTTTGGTGCTGGATGGGGATTGGACGGCCTCGATCGGCTGTATGAGGAGTCGGACGGAGCGCTCATCGTTCGTGGGAACGGCGATTCATTCTGGTTTCCTTTGGTGAACGGGTCCTATGAGCAGGCGGCTGGAGACACTAGCCACAGTCAATTGGTCAAGCGCGGTAGCACGTTCACTCTGACTAGCAAGACCGGAATCGTCTCGACATTTTCATCGCTGGGTTTGCTGACCAGTCGAGTCGACGCCAACGGCAATACCGTCGCCTATGCCTATGCGGACAAAGATAGTGATACCTTTGCCGATGAGCTGGCGACCATGACCGATCCGTTTAGCCGGGTGATCGACTTTCAATACACCGGCGACCACGTGACGAGTATCTCTCATTTTTCGGGCAAGGTGACGACACTCAACTACACGGGGAACAATCTGACGAGTTATTCGTTGACCGACCCGGATGGCGCCGGCCCGCTCGCGTCGCCCTCGATCGCCTTCGGCTACGGCGCGGCGGGCCTGCAGTCTCAAACCGACGCCGTTGGAGAAACGATCAGCTACCTATTCGACGCAGACGATTTTCGGCTGCGTTCGGTCGACTATCCTCTAGATTTAGCAAACTACGAGCACGACAGGCACTGGCAAGTGACTCCGCTAGAAACCGTTGGCCTTCCCACCGGCGCATCGGGCAACGCACTGTCCACGCCAGACGATGCCCAAGCTGTCGTTACGGATCAACGCGAGAAGACGTGGGAGTTTCGTACCGATCGCTTTGGCGGAATCACGGAATCTGTGACGCCGCTAGGCCATACTAGAACTTTCTTGCGCAACGCGGATGGACTAGCGCACACAATCTCTGAACCCGATCCCGACGGCCTGGGGGATCTGCTCGCCCCGGTGACACACCTCGGCTACAACAGCTCGTCCGATTTGACGTACGTGATGGCGGCCGACCGTGGTACTACCCGCCTGAGCTATACACCGATCTTGCATCGCCTGGAGCAAACGATCGACCCGGTTGGGCGCACTCAGTCCTTTACCTACGATGTCAACGGAAACAATGTGTCGAGCACGGACGGTGGCGGGTTTACGACGACCATCGGGCACGACGCGCGAGGTCTCATTACGAGCATCACCGCGCCCGATCCTGACGGCGCTGGCCCGCTGGCTGCGCCGGTCACGTCATTCGCTCACGACGGAGTTGGCCGCCTGCAGACGCTGACCAATCCCGACGCGTCGACCCAATCGTTCACCTACAATTCAGCGGATCAGCTGCTGACGATCGTAGATGAATTGAACAAGACCACCTCGTTCGCTTACGATTCGCTGGGGCGACTAATCTCTTCCACCAATCGGGTCAGCGCCACGACCCAGTTGGAATACGATGCCGCGTCACGTCTGAAAAAACAAATCGACGCATTGGGGCATGAAACCGATATGGCCTACGATAGTCGCGGTAGGTTGCGCAAGATCACGTACCCCGATCCGGATGGGGGAGGACTCTTGACGCGTGCCGAAGATATTCGGACCTACGATGAAAACGGAAATCTGCTCTCACACGGTGATCCGAGAGGAAATTTTCAAGGCGACGTGCCTTATGGATACGACGACGACAACCGCGTTGAAAAGGTTGGAAGCTCCGTTGACGCTGGGGTCGCGGAAACCCTGGTCTACGATGCTATAGGGCGTGTCATCGAAGTCCAACGCGTTCCCTCCGGCAGTACTTCTTCGAATCCCTTGTCGCCGGCAACTGACGTGGTCTTGCTCAGTTACGATGCGTTGGGGCGTTTGATCGAGCGAGTTTCCCGTCCCGTCGCAAGCGGTCTTTCGGCTTGGTTTCGAGAATCGTTTGAATACAACGAAGCCGGCGAGTTGATTCGTCGCATTGATGGCAAGGGGAACGTATCGGAAAACGAATATGACGGCAGAGGGCTCTTGATTCGCGAGGCGTTGCCTGACCCGGACGGAGTTTTTTCTCAGTTTCCCTTGGTCGTGACCTACACCTACGACAACATGGGTAGATTGGTGGGGACCGATCGTGGCTTCGGCCGGAACACTCAGCTGGAATATGACAGCCGGAGCCGGCTGACCAAGTTCACCGAACCCGACCCCGATGGTACTGGGCCAGAGACTTCGCCGGTGACGTTAATCGGCTACGATCTACGCGGAGATCAGACCAGTATCACCGATCCGCTCGGCCGCGTCACGACCTTTGTTTATGACGACGAGCAGCGTCTGGTCGGCCAGATCGATCCCGATCCGGATGACGCTGGGCCTCTCTTGGCTCCCACGACCGACTGGGCTTACAACGGCAACAACTGGCTCACCAGTGTGACGGA
>JANQJJ010000480.1 GCA_028281725.1 Pirellulaceae bacterium
ATGGTCAATCCTCTCTATGCAACGCGGAATATAGGTAAACTCAAACAGTATGCCAAAATTCAGAAAAATTTCCCACCTACATTTCTGATGCCCAAACCCTGGGGCCAGTCTGCCGCTTCCGACATTGCGACCAAAGGCGATCCTCCTCTATAAGGCGAGCAAAGCACTCGCAAGGAAAAAAGCTCTCAGTCCGCTTGATCGCCCACACGATGTTGAATTCCCCGCAGACCGTCTTGTCCGTAGCGGACGCACATGTTTCTTACGATCGTGTGCCGGCCCTGCGTGGACTGTCTCTGGAACTGTTTGCTGGTGAGTTGTTGGGATTGCTCGGTCCGAACGGGGCCGGCAAGACGACTTTGATTCGCTCTCTGGCGGGACGACGAACGCTCGATGCGGGAGCCTTTACTTTTCACCTGGCGGGCCAGCCTCAAGATTTCCTGGGAATCGTCCCGCAAGAAATCGCACTGTATTCGGATCTGACCGTGCGGCAGAACTTGGTCGCGTTTGGCAAACTGCAGGGGATCTCGCCATTCCGCCTGCGCGAGCGAGTCCAGTCGGCACTCTATTGGGCTCAGTTGGAAGATCGAAAACACTCTCTGGCCAAAAAACTCTCCGGCGGGATGCAGCGTCGATTGAACATTGCCTGCAGCGTACTCCATCAACCGCGCATCTTGTTGCTCGACGAGCCTACCGTCGGCGTCGATCCCCAAAGTCGAGAGCGCATTTACGAGATGCTTGATGGCTTGCTAGAGCACGGCACTGCCATCCTACTGACGACCCATCAATTGGAGGAAGCGCAGGATCGTTGCGATCGGATCGCTATCATGGACGACGGCCGCATCCTGGAGTCGGGACCATTCGAGGAGTTAGTTGGCAGAACGATTGGAACCTCCCAGCAGGTGAGTGTTCGGTTCAGCAGTCCTCAGACGGGCGTTCCAGCTCCACTTGCCTTGGCGGCGTCCGGCATGGAAGCCACCTGTCAGCTTGCCAGTCCTACCGAAGAGCTGCCGGGGCTCCTAGACAGCCTGAATCATGCCGGCGCTGCGGTAGAGCATCTGACGCTGCGCGAGCCGACACTGCAACACATGTTCCTTCATCTGACCGGCAAGGAACTGCGCGAGTGATTGAAACGGTGTTTCAGATTTCTGTCCTGCGTCTATGGAATAGCAAGCAAGAGCTGTTGTTGACGTTCGCGGTACCCATCCTGTTCTTCAGCATCTTCGCGATGATCTTCAGCCGGGGGGTTGGCGAGGGGACCGCGCAGGTCAAAGTCTCCTTCATTGATGATGACAGGACGGAGATATCGGCCGCAGTGATTCGTTCGACTTGCGAGCAGCCTGACATCGAGCGAGTCACCGGCGTCGGTAAGACGACTGACCAGTGGCCCATCGACGCGCTGGCTAGGACTGTGATCAGCCGGTTTGGCGCGGGCGTCGTGGTCCACATTCCCGCCGGGTTTTCGCAGCAACTATCCCGTGCCCAGTCGCCATCGATCACGGTGCTCAACGAAGGCACCGATCCGATCGGTCGTCAAATTGTTCATGCAGGGCTCACGCAGGCTGTGGCGAGTCAGTTTTCGCAGATGCCTGCGGGGCCGTCCGTTTCGTTTGCCGGCACAAGTACGCTTGGCGTAGCGGCAGAGCGGCGCCAACGCGGGCAGGTTCAGTTGGAGTCCCGGAACGTATTCGCGTCGAATAAACATCATCCGAAGATAGCCATGTATGCGGCCGGTATTGCCGTGATGTTCCTGTTGTTCTCCGCCAACGGTGCCGGTGCCAGCCTGCTGGAAGAGCGAGAAGCAGGGACACTAGACCGCCTGCTCAACAGCCAGCTCAGCGTGTCCCAGCTACTGATCGGCAAGTGGCTGTATATTACGACGCTCGGATTTTTGCAGCTGCTGGCGATGTTTGCCTGGGGGCAGATCGCGTTTCGGGTTGAGCTGGCCGGCCACGTGCCGGGTCTGCTGATCATGTCGCTGGCTTCGTCGGCGGCCAGTGCCAGTTTTGCGATGCCTCC
>JANQJJ010000481.1 GCA_028281725.1 Pirellulaceae bacterium
GACACTCCTCTAAGGTGGAGCGCCGTACAGGCCCTCCTGGTCCAGGTCCCAGCCCGCGCGGTCGAGCAAAGCATTGCGTGCCGTAGCTAACGCAACCAACGAGGCTACCGAGCTTCCCGTCACAAAACCGGCCACGGATTCCGACGGCAGTTCAAACAGGTCTCGCAACCACGACTGGCATACGTCTTCCAGCAATCCGCTGACCGGCGACATCACCTCCAACGCCGCGTTCTGGTCCCAAGCGTCACTGAGCAGACGCGCTGCGAGTCCAATTGGGAGTACGCCGCCGTTGACGAACCCGAAGTACCGACCGCCGGTCGTCGGCATAGTTGCCCGATGCCCGTGACGATGCAGGAGTTCCAGCACTTGGTCCGGCGAGGTACCCGCCTGGGGCATAGCTGTCCTGAGTTCCTCCAGGCTCTCAAGCTCTACCTGATCGACTCGAACGTCGCGGCTTGTCACTTCGGCGCAGTAGGTTTTCGCCAGTTCCGCAGCCCGATCGATCAATGCCGAGATCTGGTTTTCGCTGGCAAAATGGGAAAAATCTGAATTGGGCATCGCTCAGCATCCTATCAAAAACGCCCTCGGTCGACGGTCGGCATCGGGCTATGAAGCTGTCCATGGTCGAACGACACGTAGGCGACGACTCGGGTTCGTGGCACACCACGACTGCGGGCTGACCGCGTCTGGTAGATGCGGCCATTGGATTGGTTGCCAGTCCCAAGGTGAGTTCACTTGGTGTCCGGCACGTCTTTGCCGACGAGAGCCAGCGCCGCGTCGATCCGCCGAAGCGAACGGTCCTTGCCGAGGATGGAGAGCGAGTCGAACATTCCGAAGCCGGCCGGCTTGCCGGTTACCGCAACCCGCAGCGCGTGGATGATCTGGTTGAACTTGATGCCTTCGGCTTCCACAAACTCCTTGAGGCATGCTTCCGTACTCGCTACATCAAACGGCTTCAGGCTCGCGAGCCGAGATCTGAATCTCTTGAGCAAGTCGGTTGCTGCCGCGTCATTTCGCAGACGTTTGTCCAGCGCCTTCTCATCGTACGGAAGCTGGTCATCGGCGATGAAGAAGTCGGCAAAGTCCAGCACGTCACCGGCGATTTTGATACGGTCATCGGCGGCGGCGACGACCTGGGCGACATAGCTCCTGGTCGATTCGTCGGGAGAAGGCTCGATCAGTCCCGCCGAAGATAGAAAGGGTAAGACCAGTTCCGCTTTTTGTTCTATCGGCAACTTGTGCATCCACCGCGCTTCAAAGGCGAGCAGCTTCTGAGGATCAAAGCTGGCTGGAGCCCGAGTAACACGCTCGAGGCTGAAGAGCTCGATCATCTGCTCTCGCGAAAAATCTTCGGTGCTGTCATCCAACGACCAACCCAGCAGGACCAGGTAGTTGAGAATTCCCGCAGGCAAGAAGCCAATCGTACGATAGAAGTCGACGATGACCGGATTGAAGGTGTTCTTCTGCACTGGAATCTTGGTTCGACTGGCAATTTTTTGTCCCAGGTCGAACAGCGATGCGAAGTCTTTCTGTTTGAGATACTTGTCGAGTTTGCGCTTGCTCATCTTAGCCGTGCCACCGGGTTCCGCGACAAAGGGCAGGTGTGCGTAGGCCGGCACTTCGTAGCCAAGCGACTGTGCGATGAAAATTTGACGGGGGGTATTGCTCAGATGCTCGACCGCTCGGACCACATGGGTAATCTCCATTTCATGGTCGTCCACGACGCTGGCCAAGTGATACAGGCAGGAACCATCGGCGCGCTGGATGACATGATCTTGCTCCTCGGACCAGTCGAATTCGACCTGACCGCGCACCTGGTCGTGGAATGTGCACTGGCCATCGCGCGGCATCTTGAGACGCACCGTGGCGGTTCGTCCCGCGGATTCATACTGAGCCGCCTGCTGGTCGTCTTCCGCCATCCATTGCCGATTGTAGATGAAATTTTTACCGGCTTTTTCCGCCGCCTCGCGCTGGGCCTGAAACTCTTCGGGGGTGGAGTAGTCGCGGTAGGCGAAGCCGCCATCGAGCAGCTTGCGGGCAGCGGCCTGGTATAGCCGGCTGCGCTGCGACTGGAAATAGGGTCCATGGGGGCCCTGCGATCCAGTACCGTCGCTGGTGGGCCCTTCGTCCCAGTCAAGTCCCAACCACTCGAAACCGGCCAAGATGGGTGCTAGAGCTTCGGCCACATTCCGCTGCGAATCGGTATCGTCGATCCGCAGAATGAACTGACCTCCTGATTGCCGAGCGAGTAGCCAATTGAACAGCGCCGTTCGAACGCCTCCGATGTGGAGGTAGCCGGTGGGACTGGGGGCAAAACGGGTGCGAATAGTCATGGGGTTCTTAGGGTAGCGCGAGAAAGGGGGAGCTGGATGCAAGCTGCGTTAGCTTACGCTAAGTCGTCAGACCTGGGGACCGGTCTTGGCGACCCCAGTTCGCCAGCCGGCCGATCGGTAGGCTAGTGCCAGCCGCTTGGGTGCCTGGACGCTCGCCCGGCGGCGGGTCAGGCAGCTTTGCGCCCACTCTGCTGCTGGCGGCGTAGTCGCTTACGCTCGGCCTTGGTTAGCGGGCGAGAGGCCTGCGGCGAATCAGACGGGTCGCGGGCTTGGGTTCCCGGTAGGGGTTGATCGGATTTGACCGGCCGAATTTGAGTATTGGCCGAATCAGCGGCCTCGGATCCTGCGGGCGGTGGCAAACGCAGCGACGGTAGTTTGAATTTGGGAAGTTTTAGTTTCGCCAGCAGGCCGCTTGGCTTTGGGAGACTGGGTGTTTTGACACGGGGTACTTTCGGCATTTTCGGGCGCGGCAGCTTAGGAAGCCAGCGGCGCCGAGCGGTAGATTCATCCCCGTCATCCTGCTGGTTGCGATTCTTTTTGCCCTCCTGGTTTTGGTTGGTTGTCGACTTAGCCTGCTTCGGCGGCTTGGAGTGATTTTTCGGAACCTTTTGGTACTCTTCGGCTTCGTCGCTGTCTTTCGGGGCCCGCAGCCAGCCGGTCAGCCGCGACCGCTTGGGAGCGTCGGATTGTTTTGCAACCTGATTGGGTTGCGTCTCTGTAGCCGGTTGGGACTTTCCCAAAAAGCCTTTCAGGCCACGCCGCGGCGCGGCGGCTTTCGGCTCGGATTCGGAGGCGCCCGAGGCTACCGTCGCTTTGGCGGTTTCATCGGAGCGGTCGCTTTTCGGCGACACCGCCTTGGGGCCGGATTTTGGCCGCGGCGTGGGCTTCTCTCGAGTCACCTCATCCGGCTTGCCTCGGCGCAGTGCAGATAGACCCCAGCGGCTACGCGACGGAGAGTCAGACGTCTCCGCGCTGTCCCGAGCGGCGTCCCCACGACGAAAACTGGGCAGAGCCGGCATGGCGGGGAGAGATTCGCGAATTCGTCG
Organism: Pirellulaceae bacterium; assembly: GCA_028281725.1. GTDB lineage: Bacteria > Planctomycetota > Planctomycetia > Pirellulales > Pirellulaceae > Aureliella. Next base: position 3,380 of record JANQJJ010000481.1, read on the forward strand.
GCCTAGCGGAACGTCGTGACTTGCCGCCATCCTGCCACGCAGCAGGAACCTGCGCTGGGCTTCGATATAGATATGCCGCAGGTAGGCGAGTGCCGCTAGCCAAATGGCGGTCAGACCGCCGAGCCAAAGGGCGGCGCGAAGCCAGATTCTAAACTGGATCGTCAAGTCAATCTTCAACTGTTCCTGGCCCAGCGCCGCGCTGCCTGCCCAGGCGACCAGGCCGATCAGCCACAGAATCAGGCTCGTTGGGACTGCCTTCAGTTCCGAACAAAGCCTCAGTCCGAGCATTCCGACGAGTACGGCCAGCGTTGCTTGGACGACTGCAGGGCCACTCCAGCCTAAATTCACTTGGCTCCAGTGGTCTAGAGCGAGTCCAAAGAGCTGCGAGATTTGACTAGTCGAATCGACGCTTGCCAGCAAACACGTCAGCACTAGCCAGAACCACAGACGATACTCGCCGTTGTAGTCATCGAGCTTGTGGCGCCGGAGCTGGAATGTGAGGATGGTGGCGGCCAAGCAGAGCAACCACAGGTGGCTGCTGAGCCAGGCCGCGATACTGCGAGGGTGACTGGCGTCTAAGGCCAAAGCCAGTGGATGCCCGTACCAGGGGAGGCTGCCGCTGACGTAAATCATGTAGTGGGCCGTGAGCAATAAGCCGGGCACCAACAAGCTGACAGCGATGAAGGCCGCGTAGCTGCGCCGTCGGACGGGAATCAGTTGAACCAGGCGATGGCCGCAAGCTTTGCGTACATCCTGACTATAACCGGCGCCTTTGCGATTCGGGCTGACTTCCGCGACGTCTTTGCCCGCACTTTTTCGTGAGCGTGAACGGTTACCAGATGTTTCTTTTGCGTTGTCTTCGGAGCACTCTCTCAGGACACGTCGCCTGCGGTCCATCCGCGGGTCCCGCGAAATAGGCATAGGTGACTCCGATCAGACTGCATTGACGATAGGTTTGCCGGCTGCCTCGCGACGAAGTAGCTGGATGGTGACACGGAGCGTCGCAAAAAGTCCTTGAAGGTGTCAAGGTAGATCCGCCAATGCATGCTTTTGGGTTTGGGCATCAGAAATGTAGGTGGGAAATTTTTCTGAATTTTGGCATACTGTTTGAGTTTACCTATATTCCGCGTTGCATAGAGAGGATTGACCAT
>JANQJJ010000523.1 GCA_028281725.1 Pirellulaceae bacterium
GTTCTCGGTTCGGCGATCGCAGTCGCAAATCGACTCACGTTTGCCGCGTCCCAAGACCTGTAGCGCTCGCTCGGCGTCGCCAGGCAGCTGGTTGGTCCCGATTTCAATCGCCTTAGCCCCAGCTCGGGCGGCGTCACCAAAATCCTCGGTTGTTCCCAACGCCTTGTTCAGCGCATCCAACGCGACTTCAGCGAGCAGGGGCCGCACGGTTTGACGCGAGAAATTCCGGCGATCATTGCGGTTAAATTCGTTCGGAGTTGCCGACCGTTGGTAGGCGGCTGACATTAAAATCCGCTTTTCCAGTTCGCGAATGTTGAAATCTGATTCACGAAACAGTTTTGCCAGTTCGTCCAACAACGCGGGATGCGACGGTGGGTTGGTGACAGAAAAATCATCAACGGGATCGACCAGGCCGATTCCGAAATAGACGGCCCACACTCGATTCACGAAGCTTCGCGCGAAGTACGGATTGTCCGGCGCTACCAGCCAGTCGTAAAACTGCTGTCGCAAATCCTCGCTACTATCAAAGGGCTGGCTGTCAAAAACACGTGGTAAGACATCGGTACCCGGTTCGGAACCACTGATTCCTCGGCCAAGTTCAGAGCTGACAAAGACCTCACGAATTCTCGGCAACGATTTGATCGTCTTGTCCGTCTGCATCCATTCGCGACGGCGTTCCAATTCATCGATGATTACGATATTGGCTTCCGTCGAACTTCCATAAATCACTCGCGAGAAGACATTGACGAAAGCGGCGTAGTCGTCTTGAGTCCAGCGGTCGAAAGGATGTTTGTGACACTGAGCACAATTCAGCCGCACACCGGTAAATGCAGCAGCCGTCAACTCGGCATTCGACTTCAGCACCGCCTCACTGTCTGCCCCCACACGTCGCCAGTAAAGATCCAGCGTCTCTCGATCGGCGTACCCGCTATCGAACGATTCTCGGCTGCGATGTATGAGTTGTTCTTCACGCTTTATCCAATCGGCAACGTCCAGACCTTCCCGGCTGGTTGCTGTCACAACGCCATGCACGATTTCCGGATACGGCCTATTGTTTTCGAATCGTTTCCGAAACCAATCGTGCCACATCTGCGCTCGACGGGCACCGAGCAATTGATCTTCGCCCATCGAACCCACATCGCATTTCGTGATGTCGCACATACGCGTCGCCCACAAGGCGGCGTGCATCGGATGAGCCAACAATTCGTCGATCTTAGTCTCACGTTTGTTTGCAGCGGTGTCCGCACAAAACTGCGTGACGTCTTCGGGGGCCGGAATGGCTCCGATCGTGTCTATCATGACGCGACGGAGAAACTCTTCATCAGTCGATGGACCTGACGGAACGATATTGAGCCGCCAGAGCTTCTCATCAATGTGCCTGTCGATCGGATTAACCTGAGAATCGTTGTCGTGGGCTACGCTATGGACAGTTCTCGAGAAAGGAACGAGCACACTGACGGCGGCAAATGCGTTGCCGTAGGACACAATCACCGACGTATCGCCGTGGCCCGAACGGACAACTTTGCCGGACGGCTCGACCGCTGCGACGCCATCATCGCGACTGACAAATTGACACAGATGGGTGACCCGTTCACGTGATCCGTCCGCAAATTCAGCGGTAATCGTGAGAGGTTTCACGCCAGAATTTTTTGCGGTGGACTGACTGTCAAACACGATATGCGGCGGATCGACCGTCAGTGTTTTTACTTTGCCGGAATCTTGCTCCCATCTCGCACCTTGCTCAATCCAACGCTGAATCGTCCGGTATGCCTGCGAGTTCGGTTCCAATCGCAGGCCGCCTTCATGTTCCTCCTGTCCGCTCGGTTTCTGCAGCAGCAGGCTGGACTGAGCATCCGACCGGTCGATCCGATCATCCAGGCTTTGAAAGTCCGTTTTCGCCGAGTACCCGAACAGACTCAGTTGAAGTCCGCCTTTGCCTCCACCGAAGGCACCGTGACACGCAGCCGAGTTGCAGCCCAATCGGCCGAACAAAGGAGCGACATGCCGTTCAAAGTCGACGACGGAATCTGGCTTGGCGTTTGTCCCACGTTGTGCATCGACGTGGGACGCGAAGCAGAAGACCAGAGTTAGGCTATTTAGAATCGTTGGCAGAATTCGAAATTGCTTTGGACCATTGATAGTCGGCATCAGGAGTTCGTCCCATGGCGTGAGAATTCCAAACGAGCAGGTTTTAGCGCGAGGTTACTCGGCCTCCTTTTTCTCTTCGGTCGCTGCTTTCGGCTTCAGGGTCATGGTGATCGTTCTTCTCTCCCCTTCCTTCATCGATATCTTCTGCGTCTCGCTTTGGAAACCAGCGAGGCTGGCGCGCACTTGGAAATCGACATTTGGAACCAGGGAACTCAGCCGAAACAGCCCGTCCTCCCGATTGAATCCAATCTGGTTCGACATCATCGCCTCTTCGCCGGCATCTTTTTCGATTGCGTAGGTTGCGAAGATACCGGCGTCCTTCAGATCCGTACCGGACTGATCAACAATCCGGACCTTTAGAATTGCCGCCACGTGGCGGATGACGCGAATATTGTTGATGTCACTCTCGAGCTTCTCGAATCGGTATGAATCCTGCGGCGATAGTTTGCCGCCCTCGAACTGCACCATCAAACCCGAATGCTCGTTCGTACTAAAGCGGAGCTCAACGTCCTCCATTCCATGAGGCGCCATCAATTGGTAGGCTCCCTTTCCAGTCTTCTTCCCTTTCTGAATCCAGATTCTGCGACCGTCATATTCGCCTAACATATTCGGTGAGTGCCCACCTGAGATTTCCCCATCGGGCTTGTAGTGCTGCAGCGTGATCAGCACATGCGGAACTGCCTGAATCACGAACGGTTTGCGAGCCGAATGTTCGGTGACGTTGATGGTCTGTTCAACAAACATCGCTGGCGGAGGCGTGTTGTGGAAATTGGCGTACTTCAACTTCTCTAGCGCTCCGGTCGCCTTCAATTCGACTTGCACTAGGTACTTGCCGGGTTGGATAGGGCGCGTTTGGAACTTGCCTTGCGAGTCGGTCTTGCTGGAACGTTTCATTTCGTACGAAGCTTCCCTGCGTTGGTCTTCCGGCGTCAGATTGACCCACAGATCACTCATCGGATTACCCTTCGCATCCTGAACAACTCCCTGAATGGAGAGACCGCGGGTGAGGGGGATGTCACCGATGTCCCCTCGCCTGCCTACCAGCTCGATGTGCTTCATGCAGTGATCAGTCGGAATGATCGATAGTTTGGCGATTCCATCACGAGCGACAACCAGTTCAAATCTGCCATCTTTGTCAGAAATGCCGTCGACCGACGTTGAGCGCACTCGATCGAACCCCGTCTTCGGACGCGAACTGGCGCGCAGCTGCGCTCCGGCAACCGGCTGCTGATTCTCGTCAACCAATCGACCGAAGATCTTTTCACCTTGAACCATCTTCAGTTCTGAAAACCACGGCTGCTCACCTGCCGCCAGGTTCTTGACGATCATCCCGTAGCCGTAGCTACCACAGTGCCGACCGGCATACGTTGGATGGTCGACGTCGAACATGATGTACAGCAATCGCTGACTAAGTTGTTCTGGCGGAATCGTGAACGTGTACTTTCCGTTCTCGTCGGTCATGGATTCGGTCACGGCAAGTTCTCGCCAGTCGCCAGAGTTCATTCGCGTCACTGTGACCGTTGCTCCGGCAATCGGTTTGCCGGTGTCTGCGTCAGTCAAGATACCGGAGTGTTCCGCCGACTTCGGGGCTTGGGCGGTTGTAGCCGCGTTCTCTTTGACGGGCTCCTTCGTTGTTCCCTTCTCATCATCCCCCTCGCCAGACGGCTTAATCGCAGGCAGCGGCATCGTTGGGTTTGAGGCATGCGTGAACTGGAGCGACGTCAGCAAACCACCAGCAACAGCGATCAACATTCCAAGAGACAGCATGACAGGTTTGCGAGTCACCCGGACTATCCGAAATTTGTCATTCGTTAACATTTCGATTCTCCGATAAAGATTGGATTTTCCCGCAGCCATCGTCAGAGCACCGGGCAGCATTCTCTGGCGGGCTCGAGACAGTTGCATTAAGGTGACGGCATAGGTTCCGAATTCATCAGGTTGCTTGGTCGCGAATTGATCGGCTATTTGATCCTGGGCAAGGCGCAGTTCGCGCCGCATGATCCAGTAGCATGGTTGAATCCAAAGAAGCGCCTGCCAGAGACTTGCCACTTGCCAGGTCAGCAGGTCGCGTCGCTCAATATGCCCCCATTCGTGAGCAAGACTATGTTTGAGCTCCAGTGGATCGGCGTCCATGCGAGTCAGCGCCTCGGGCAGTAGGACAGTCGGTCGCCAAATGCCACTGACCATCGGCACGTCGATTTTTGACGAGCTAACGAATCGAACTCGCCTCTGCTGGGAAAACTCAGTGACGATTCGTGCAACCCTGTCGGCAGCCGCCTTAGGAAGCGGAGTCGCACAGGAAATCAGCCGCTTTGTGGCGAGGAATCCAATCACCAAATAGACGACATTCAAAAGCGAAACGAACAAAAATCCGTAAACGAATGCCTCTTTTAGCCAAGGCAAGAACGCAAAGCTGCTTGTGGAGCTTTCAGCAATGGACGTAGTATCCGGTGCCGCGTTTGCTGCCGATGGCGACCAGATTGGAGGCAGCTCCGCACCTGCTTCGGTCTCGGCGATTTCAACCGGCGATGGTGATGGCCTGGCAGCACCGGAGTCGTCTGCTGTGGGGCGATTCCCACGGTCGACTTGCTCAGTATCCACCGCGCTCAGGGAAGAGCCGGGTGCCGGCAACACCGCCAGTTCAATGGTGGGAAGGATGCCCGCCGCGCCGAAGATCCCCGTCACGAACAACGCAAGCATCGAAATCTGAATCAGACGAACGCGTTCGAGTGGCTGCTTAAGGTATCGGAGAGCAACGACAGCCGTTGTCAGAATGACCAGTGCGATCAGACTCACTCGCAGGATTCCAATGAACAACATATCGACGTTTGCCATACCTACTTCTCCTCTCCCTGTTGCTTTTCTTTCGCTCTTCGGGCTTTGGCAATCATTTTTTCCAAGTCACGCATTTCATCAGCCGACACTTCCTCGGCAGTCAGCATGCTGAGCACGAACTTTTCAATGGCTCCATCGAATAGCTTGTCAACGAAACGAGACGCCGCACTTTCAAGCGTGTAGACGGGAGTGTAGTAATCCGTCCGTCCCTCGGAACGCTTCTTCACCAGGCCTTTCTTGCACATGATGCGTACCAACGTCTGCACCGTTGTGAAAGCACACTCGCCATCAGGACAAATGGCTTCGTGGATGTCTCGAACCCTGGCTTCGCCCAATTGCCACATCACTTTCAGCAGATCGAGTTCCCGATCACTCGGGGCAGGCGCTGACTTTGGCATTTGCAAATCCTCTCCAGCCGGAGAATCGAATAAACTAAACTATTAGTTTAGTTATTCTGCCGCCAGTTGCTTGGCGTGTCAAGCGGAAAGTTTGCGAAGTACCATTGCTATCTCCCCGCTTCGATTGGCTGCTCCCAGAGAGATTCTTGGCCGGCTGATCGTCGACAGTGTCCGTACCGACCAGCCGCGAGGTCCGTGGCATGGCGGGCACTGTGAAGATCGAAACCGGCGCCACCAAGCAAACCCTATATTCTGGCTCTCAAAAACCATGGCACACGGCAAACGGCTTACGAAAATCATCATCTTCTCAATGTTGATTGCGGCCAGCTTCACAGCGGGTTGGCTGGTTCCTGCATTTTATGATTGGACCGGCTCGGACCAGAGTCGGCCTTCCCCGCTGATCGGCCAAACCGCTTTGGGGCTGATGGTCGTTGGAATCGTCTTGGGCGCGCTCCTGCCATGGCTGCCGATTGAACACGAACGACTAGATGCCAATCGAACCGAGCGCGGCAGGTTCAAGATTCGGACACTCTTGGTGATAACGGCTGTGGTCGCCGTGAGCACTGTGGCACTGATGAAGATTCCGATGGTGGTGGGCGTCTGTTGGTGTGGGCTCGCTTTAGCCTATACCGTACGGTTCTGGATTGTCTTTCGCCCCTATCGTTGGCAGACGGCCGCGCTAGGGGCCTGTCTATACCTTCCTTACATTTGGATCTTTCACACCGGGGACGGCTCTCGACCTTTGTCGGTGATACTCTGGATGATGGCATTGGGGCTGCCTGCGTTTCTCCCCACGATGCTGATCGGCGGTTTGCTGGAACAACACATGCAAGAATTGACTTGGCTGTCGATGTTGCTGACCGGTGCGGAGTTGTTCTTCGGCATCTTGGTAATCCGTTTGGGGCCCAGGCTCACGATTGCCTATCTCTTGTTCGTGTTGCTCATGTCCCTATTTGGTTCGTTCGGACTCAATGCGCTCGCGCGAATCTAGAAACGGAGGAGGAGCGTATTTTCCCTCGCGATACATGGAACTAGTCTAACAGTGTGAGTTGCTCCGACCAAAAACAGGACTCGGAGTCAGATGAGTTCCTATCGCGCTAGGCGCGAAGTCTCTCGCCAAAGTTGATTTGCGACCTTTTTTCTCGGGAGCTGCCATCAAGAATTAGCGAAACGCAACAACAAACCGACAGAACGCCTCGGATCGAGTGGTACGGAATGCACGCTGGCAGACGCACCAAAGGCTGGCACTTCGACCGTGGTTAGATATCGTCTTTACTGAATGGCCATCACCCCAATAGGAACAATCAGGATGTCCGCGACAGAGGTCGAACTGGAATACGAAAGGCGCTGCAGAGCGATGTCGCCTGCGGAGAAGATGTCGCGCAGCGCAGCGATGCTCGCATGGACGCGCGAGCAGATGGCCAGACGGATTCGCGATGCGGAGCCCGGCCTTTCAGATGAAGAAGTCAAATGGCAGGTGGCACTCCGGCTTTACGAAAGTGAACCCGAAGTGGTCAAGCTGATCGAGGAGCACTTGGCTAGTGTTTCCAGTTGAGGCTTTCTCAAGAACCATCGGACGTTCGTCGCGATTGCTGACGCGCTAGAGCTTTCGTTCCACTTAACTGGCGGATCGATCAGTTCAGCCTATGGCGAACCGCGATTGACCCAGGACATTGCCATCGTCATCTCGCCCGACATTGCGGGCGACGCGTCAACGACTTGGTCACTGAGCTTGCGTCTTCGGATTTTCTTTTTGCAGCGACTGCAGTGCGCCATGCCGTGGAGTCTGGCGACCTCTTTCAGCTTCTCGACAAATCGGAAAGTTTGAAACTCGACGTTTACCCACGAGAGCTGATCCCCGGTGAACTCCAGCGATCGGAACACTTGGAGTTGTTTGAAGGCGTAATGCTACCTGTAGTCTCTCAAACCGATGCGGCCCTATCCAAGCTCATTTGGATAGACAAGGGAAGCCAGCGCAGCCGGCGCGACTTTCGCGGCATTTTTCGAAACTGTGACTCACGGCAGCAAGCCCACATCCGCGAGCAGGCGACGAGTATGAAACAGATCGCCTTACTCGACGAAGTGCTGTCCGAACCTGACGAGATTCGTTAGCTGAACTTCGGCCTGTCGCACACGTCATCGAATTCGCATTGGCAACCGATCGAATGCCGTCGCATGGGCCACCACCTGTGAGAGTCGGAACAAAACCGTTTGCCTGCGTCATTACTACAGCACGCAGCCACTGAGGAACCACGCCGTCCCGCAATTCTTTACGACATGGCCGACGTTATCGGTCGATGAACTATGACATAGGTGCAGCGACCGTTGCGATCGCTACGGCGGGAACAGGCCTTCAAGCAATGATCAAAGCCCTCTGCCCCGGAATCGATGCTTGCGATGCCAATGGCAGTGGCGCTGATCGGGCCCAAGTTGCTCGTTGATCGAGAGTCGCAGACGTTCGCCGTGGTATTCGACCAGCGAAGTTTGGTCAGGGTAGGATTCCGCAAACTCGTGAGTAGCGACCAGCACTTGGAAATCTTCATCAATCGACCAGAGCCGCCGACCGAATAACCAATGTACGTTCTTGCTTAGGGGACGCACTGTGTTTCGTCGTAGACCGCCGATGCGAAAAACACAAGAAACGCCCGCGAAAGAGGGCTCTTCCGCGGGCGCTTTGTTGGTGATGCTTGGTCCTACAGCTCAACTGCTTCGACCTCGCGGACGAAGCGGCCTGAGTCGGACTCGAGGAAGCTGCTGACGACGTTGAAGACAGCGTCACTGAAGCCTCCAATGTTCAGGATGTCCTGGCGCCCACCCCTGTCATCAGGCTCTGGTGCTTGCGTGTTGCCGTAGGGGGCGACGTCGATGCAGACCAACTTGGGATCGACGATGCCGTGCCCACGCTGAGTCTTCTTGAACTTCTCCCACTCGGTCATAACGCCAGTCGAACCGCCTCGGCCGTATCCGTAGACACGTCCCGACTTGATCCAGCTTTCGTTGTCGCTGACCAGGATGATTCCAGCAAACGCGCGCTTTGCGTATCGCTTGTTGGCCTCGACCAACGGTAACGAGCAGTCCGTTCCGCCGCCTCCGTACTTCGACAGGCGTGCCGACAGGCTCAAGATCGAATCGCTTGGATCGATCTTGGCATGGTAAGCACGCGTATCGAATGGAACGACGACGCTGTCCGGGTTGCGACGCAAGATCGCTGCGGTGAACAACGCGGCGACGTCAACGCAACGCATCTTCGAGACCGCTGATCGGCGGCCTCGAGCCCGCCATCCCGTCACCGACATCCCCATCGATCCAGACGTATCCAGACCGATGATCACCGGCGCCGGCAACTGCGGGATGTTTCCGCACGCAATTTCGGCCGCGTCATGCAACGCAGACTTGATCTTGTGTGGAATCTCGTCCGCAGCGTTCAGGTACGCAGACAAGAACTGGTATGGGAACTGACGTGAACGTCGAATCGCTTCCGGATCCGCGATGCGGCCGGCAACGTAGTCGATCATTTCGTTGTCAGGCGTGTTGCCACTCTTGAAAACGTCGTGACGCAACAGCGTGTTCAGGTTCATGCGTAGAGCCTGCGGTCCCATCTGTCGGGTGATTGCCTTCCAGTCGAGCGGACCCTTCGCCGTGTCGGCCAGCAAGTCCCATCGAACTTGCAGATCGCCAGCGATCAGCGCCTGAGCCTCAGCCGTGTCGGCCGAACGGAACGCGTTCAGTGACTGGACCGTTGACGGCAAGTCGGCCACGCCAGCCGGTGCCCACTTGTCGACAGGCTTATCCGTCAGCCAGCCGAACAGTGATCTGCGAGCGTTATCCTTAGGCGTCGGACGAGCCATTCGCAGGACGTCGCGCAGGCTCGGATCGTTTCCGATCGATGCCGACAGCAACTTTCCTTCCGAAGCCTCGTTCAGCCAACGCTGGAATGCACGCTGCAGCGAAGACGACAGACCCTTGCGACCGAACTGGCCCGAACGAACCATCTGGAATACCGTGCGCAGAACGCGACCGTTGTCGGCAACTCGGTCAAAGACCTTGTGCATCAGCGCGGTATCCCGAGTCGACAGGGTGACGAGCAGAGCTGCCGGCATGTCCTTCATGTACGCTCGCTCTCGCGAGTAGACCGCCAGCTTCGCCAGATACTCGTTGTCGTCGACTTCGTCGATCAACTTGCGCAGTTGGTCAAGCTGGTCGTGCGCCGACGCGTAGAACACGTTACCGAACGTACCGGTAGCTGCCAGCTGCGCGAGCGCGTGCTTGGCTGGGAACTTGTACGCTGGACCTCCGGCTTCGTTGACGGTGGTCGCTGGTGGTAGAACGCTCGTGATGCTTGAGAATAGACTCTTGTTGGCCATCTTGACCTCCTACATTGAAAAGACCCGAAGAAGCTTGGTGCAGAGCCGCCGTACAGCGCTGCGGCCATGCCGTGCAGTAGCCATGCAGTGCGGTACTGGGAAGCTCCCACTTCCCTGGCGTCGGTGGTGGATGTACTCCACGCCGGCAGTCGGATCGGTAACTTGCGCGAGATCAGCTTCCAGCGTGTCAGCTTGTGACAGGTAAGATGCCTATCCCACGTTTTTGATTTGAAAGCACTCGACGAAGTATTGGGGCAGAGTTCTTCCCTGCGACAGACGCACGCGAATGTCACAGGGTCCGGCCCCGTATCAGGTTTCCTGAGAAGGGGGGCCGGCCGGGAGTCGAACCTGGGTAGCCATGTACTCCACTCCGGCAGTCGAATGTGTTCGGTTGTCGGTTATGATGCAGTTTGGAAAAACAAAACGCGATCGGCGAAGGTGTGACCAGAGACTTTACGGTGCTCTGCCACTGAGCTACGGCCCTGAAATAGTCTTGAGACCCGAGTCCTGAGACTTGAGCAAATTCATTCAGGTCTCACGACTCACAGCTCGAGACTCAAATTGGGCCGGTGGGATTCGAACCCACGACACCCGGGGTATGAACCATGTACTCCGAATCGGCAGTCGATCGTGAACGCTTGTTACTTCCGTTTCTTCTCCAAAGTCTTCCGCAACCGTTTCCACACCTTGCGGCCACTGTCCGGGTCAAGCCTGACGAGCTGGTTTTGGCGAGTGTCGAAGGCTGTCGTGCCGCCCTTGGGGCGCTTGGTATAAACGAACGGCAGGCAGACGGCAACGACTTTGAAGGGCTGACCAGCGTCACTGGGCATGCAACGGAGTCGAACCGGCTCGTCCGCTGGAAGTATGCTGCTCGAGCAGCTCCACAGGAACGAAGGCAATTCGACGATCTTGTTCAATACCGTAACGTAGTCTCCTCGTTTGATGTCTTCTCCAGCGACTCGTGCAGCGACGGTCGTCTGATCGTTGGTTTCGGTTGTCGTTTCCATGATTTCATATCGCTTGATGAACGTGAGTTCTGAGTGTGCAAAGATTCTTCAGCGGACGCTCGATTACTCGGCGCCCGTGTTCGTAATGACGAAGAATTGAAATTGCACACGCATGGTTACTCTCACGAGCGATACAAACGATGTTCCAAAGGTGAGAACTTCGGCCAAGTGACCTTTCTCAATCACCTAGACGCGTGGCTTCACCGGTGAATAACGGCTGACGAAGTAATGTGTCGGAGATAAGCTCTCCCAATTGAGCTACGGCTCGGCCAGGCCAAACCGACGGGACTCGAACCCGCATCCTTCGATTAAAACTCGATGTACTCCAACTCGGCAGTCAGTCGTGTATTGGTGGCGACGAAGCGTTAGGAAGTTTGAAGAGTGAAGTTAGAAGTTCGAAGCTTTCACACTTCACCCTTCCCACCTCAAACTTCTTTCGTCGCCTTAGTTTCAGCTCGAACGAAGTGGTTGCTGAGTCAGTTAGGAGCGTCCGTTTCGGCTTCCGCCGTCGCCCGCTGGCACCATCGCCTCAGAGAGACTCCGGTGACGTTCACTAGCCGGTCGCCCGACATCGCTAACCTTAGGCTCCTCATGTAGACCCAAACGGCAGTCCAAGCTGTTTTGGTTTGCGACCGCCAACGAGGGTTTAACCCAGATACGTTTCGCTTCCCTAAAGTGATGTAATCCGGATCGGCAGTTGGTGGTCAGAAACGCTGGTGGGATTCGAACCCACTTCGACCGGGCCAGCAACCGGTTGCCTAGCCATCTGGCTGCAGCGTTAGGATAGGGGTGAGTCTTGAGTTGTGAGTCTTGAGAAAACGAGAAATGAAATATGCGGGATCACCGTAAATTACGAGCCTTCGAATTGGCTGACCAGCTTGTTATGTCTGTCTACTCTGCAACCAGGACGTTCCCGAAGGACGAAATGTTCGGGCTGACCTCGCAACTTCGCAGAGCTTCCGTTTCTATCGCGTCGAACATCGTCGAAGGATATGCAAGGAACTCTGAGGCTGATTTCCTGCGTTTCCTTGACATGGCGTTCGGATCCATACGCGAGGTCGAGTATCAGCTAACAATCGCAAAACGCCTCGAATACACGTCGAGCGATACGGCCGAACAACTGGCGAGCCAAGCCGATGAAACGGCAAGAGTCCTCGCCGGACTAATCCGCTCACTCCGCTCCAACGCCTGATGTCTGCTCAACTCAAGACTCATCCCTCAGGACTCGCTACTCTCTCTCCCTAAAAGTAGTCGTCCCGATTGGAGCCATCAAAATCGGCCCGATTTGAGACAACATCGCTTGAATCGCTGTCCGCTACCGCAGGGGCAAGGATCGTTGCGTCCGATTTTCTCCTCGAGTTGCTTTTCGCCATGGACGATTCGCACTCCGCATTGGACGTGTGTTTCCGATGGGAAACCGCGTCGTCGCTTACACATGGGCTCGAAAGC
>JANQJJ010000550.1 GCA_028281725.1 Pirellulaceae bacterium
CGCTGAGGGTGGTAGCGCCAAATGCCACCCCGGATCGGTACGCGTTCTTCTTCCGAGGAGCCGGGCAACCCCATTTCGCCCGCGCAGGACGCACCGCAACGCCCATAGAGCCAGCCGTCCGGTCCCCAGCTGAGACCATTGGCAAAGTTGTGGTAGTTCTCTCGCGCGACGTGGAACCCATCGAGCTTCACCTCCGGTGGACCGTCCGGTACCAAGTCGCCGTCGGAATCAGGAATGAACATCAGTTGGGGCGGACACATGATCCAGACACCGCCCTGACCAACCGTGATTCCGGTCAGCATTTGAACGGAGTCTGAAAAGACCGTTCGCTTGTCGGCTCGTCCGTCGCCATTAGCGTCCTCCAAGACGACGATGCGGTCATGGAGGTTCAGGTCGAAACGTTGGGACCGCTCAGCGTAGGTGTAGTTTTCTGCCACCCAGACCCGCCCTCGCGCATCAAAGCACATGGCGATCGGGTTTTGTACATCGGGTTCGGCGGAAAACAGGGTCGCAGAAAACCCATCGGGCAACTGGAGGCTCTCGAGCGCCAAATCGGGACTCGTCAATTGACCGGGTTCCGTTTCACTGTTGTAGATTTCCGGAAACCCCGAGTTCGTTTCGCGTGGTGGGTTCCGATCCTGCGCTGCGCAAGAAAGTGAAAGCAGTAACAGCAGGAAAGGTAGTTTCCTTTCCACGTTTTTGAAACGGGGCATCGTGTTCCTCAGGTTGCGAAGCGACATGATTGCAGAACGGCTTTGGTTAGTGAATTGACAGTGAATCGGCGAGCAATCGGGCGAGCCAGCTTATTCGTCGGCCAAACGCCTGGCCCATTCGTCGAGTTGGGCGCGTTCCTCTTTCGGCACATGAGGGTATTCTAACTCGAGTGCTTCCAATTTGGCGGATATGATATCTGCGATGGCAGCGCGGGCATACCATTTGTCGTCCGCCGGTATGACATACCAGGGCGCCCACTTGGTACTGGTATTCGATAGCGTCTGCTCGTAGGCGACTCGATACTGCGGCCAAAGTTGGCGCTCGGCCAAGTCGGCGGCGTTGAACTTCCAGTGCTTTTCCGGATTGGTCAGCCGTTCCAAGAAACGTTCTTTCTGTTCCTCCTTGGATAAGTGCAGAAAGAACTTCAGGATTAGGGTGCCGCCGGTGAACAGCATCTGCTCCATGGCGTTGATTTCCCGGTAGCGACGTGCCCAAAGTTTCTCTAGAGACTTCGGTTTCAGCGACTTCAATTTCGGTATGCACTGCGGTTCGAGGAATTCCGGATGGACTCGCACCACCAAGACTTCTTCATAGTAGGAACGATTGAACAGGCTGATCATGCCCCGTGCCGGCAGGCAGGCCATCGGACGCCACAAAAAGTGATGTTGCAACTCGGTCGAGTTGGGTGCCTTGAAGGAATAGACTCGGCAACCTTGCGGATTGACTCCGCCCATCACATGGCGGATCGTGCCGTCTTTGCCGGAGGCGTCCATGCCTTGAAGGATGACTAACAGCGAATGCGTACCGCTGGCGTAGAGGCGTCGCTGGGCCTCCTTGAGCGAGGATACGTCGGCAGCGAGCGTTTCGGCCGCTTGGATTTTGTCATCGAGTTCCTTGCCGGCTCGGCTGGAACGCTTGGCCAGATTCAACTTGGCGCGATACTCGACGGCGAACTTTTTTTCGTTAAACCGGTGTTTCGTCATGGATGCAGGTCCAAAGCTACTGGCACCTGGAAGGCTGCTAGGTAGCGACGGGGGACGATATGAGACTCTAAAGATAGAATCGGCGCCTTAGCGAGTTTGCCTCGGGCTATGAAAGTATACAGCGCATGCACCCCCGCGAGCACCGGCGCGCCAAAGCTCGGCATGGGAGGACCTGCCCCCCTTTTCGAAGGTCATGGTTCTATCGGGAGCGCGGTGGCGCGAGCCGAGGAAATCTGGGATTGCGAGGCTGGGGGAGGCACCGGATAATGTTCCGAACTCTAAGAAAACCTGTTCGTTCCCGAGTAATCAAATCGTAGCAACTCAGCTCCGAAGGAGTAGATAATCGATGGCACTTGTTCCTCTCCGAGTCGTTTTGGACCATGCAGCGGAAAACAACTACGGAGTCGCTGCTTTTAATGTTAATAATATGGAACAAGTCCAGGCCATCATGGAGGCGGCCAGTGAGACGGATTCGCCGGTCATCATCCAGGCATCGCGGGGTGCCAGGAACTATTCGCAAGACGCCTATCTGCGGCATTTGATGCTGGCTGCGGTCGAACTCCATCCCCACATTCCTACCGTGATGCACCAAGATCATGGCAACAGCGTAGACACCTGTTTGAGTGCCATCGAAAACGGATTTACGTCGGTGATGATGGACGGATCCCTGGAAGAGGATGGCAAAACACCCGCGTCTTACGACTACAACGTCAAGGTGACAGCGGAGGTCGTCAAACTCGCTCATGAGCGTGGGGTTTCCGTCGAGGGAGAACTGGGGTGTCTGGGGTCTTTGGAGTCGGGAGAAGGAGAACAGGAGGACGGCCATGGAGCCGTGGGGCAGCTCAGCCACGATCAACTGCTGACCGACCCTGAAGAGGCCGCCCAATTCGTGGAAGCCACCGGCGTAGATGCCCTGGCCGTAGCGATTGGAACGAGTCACGGGGCTTACAAATTCACACGCAAGCCCGATGGCGACGTACTGGCAATGGGCCGCATTGAGGAGATCCACGCTCGATTGCCGAATACGCACCTGGTGATGCACGGCAGTTCTTCAGTACCGCAAGAATTGCAAGACATCATCAACCAGTATGGCGGTGAAATGAAGCAGACCTACGGAGTTCCCGTCGCCGAGATCCAGCGCGGCATCAAGAGTGGCGTTCGCAAGATCAATGTCGATACCGATTGCCGAATGGCCATTACCGGCGCCATCCGCAAAGTATTGCAGGAAAGCCCGTCGAAGTTCGATCCGCGTGATTATCTAAAACCCGCCCGAGCCGCGATGAAGAAAGTTTGTATCGAGCGTATGACCGCTTTCGGACAAGCCGGCAACGCGAGCAAGCTGAGGGAAGTCGCTACGGTTTAAACCAGAAACGGACTTACTCCAGTTCGCCGCTGGCGGCAAAGCAGGTGAGTGCGTCTCGAGTCGCCTTGACGTCGTGAACTCGGATGATCTGAATACCCTTGCGCGCCAACGCAAGGCTGATCGCTACGCTGCCGGCGATCCGATCCGACGTTTTGTCGCCCAGCAGATGTCCGATGAAGCCTTTCCGCGAGTGTCCAGCCAAGATCGGACGGCCCGTCTCTAGAAATCGCTCGCAGACTGCCACCAGCCGCAGGTTGTGATCGTGCGTCTTGCCGAACCCAATCCCCGGGTCCAGGCAAATCCGCTCGGGCGCGATGCCGGCGGCTTGCAAAGCCGCGTCTCGATCGAGCAAGTACTGAAAGATATCCTGGACCACGTCGTCATACGCCGGAGCATCCTGCATCGTCTGAGGAGTTCCTTGCATGTGCATGGCGCACACGCCCGCTTCCAACTCACACGCCAGAGGCAACATCGCTGGATCGCCTTCCAGACCGGTTACGTCATTGAGGATTTCCGCACCGAGTTCTAGCGCGGCCCGAGCTACCTGGCTCTTTGAGGTATCGATCGAGATCGGAACCTGAACTCGATCGGCGAGCGACTCGATGACCGGCACGACACGGCGCAGTTCCTCATCGGCGGCAACAGGCGTACTGTAGGGACGCGTACTCTCGCCACCGATATCTAGAATGTCAGCACCTTCGTCCTCGAGCCGCAGAGCCTGCTCAACGGCTTGCGAGGGAGTGAAGTACTTGCCGCCATCAGAAAAGCTGTCCGGCGTGACATTGACGATGCCCATGATCAAGGGCAGTCTGTCAAAACGGACCTGCCGTGATCGCAACTGCCAGACGTCGCATCTGGAGCGATGCGGGGTAGAGGGCGTCGTCATGCCGATGGGATCTTGTCGATGGCGAAGGCAGGCGTGGCGGGTGCGGTGCGGAATGAGGTGTCGGCGATGAACAGGCCACCCGCACTGGGCGACTCGCCGCGACGCTCCTCCGGCATGTGCTCAACCGCCGTCGTAATGATCAGCTTGACCGAACCGTCGGGCATGGCCAGCAGCAGAGGGCAGGTGGCTTGAGGGCTCAGTGGCGTGCGCCAAGTATGTTCGAGCTCGCCGCTATACAGGCTGTACTGTCGCGTTTGCCCAAACTCGGCGGGATTCGGGTTATAGAAACTGATGATCAGGCTCTGTTCGTCGGGTGTCATGGTCATCCCGTCCGGAACCGAAGGCAAATCACTCAGGTCGACCACCGTCTGACAGTCGGTCAGCTGACCGGAGGCGATGTCGAGACGATATCGAACGACTTTCTTGGTAGGCGAGTCGATGTCGATCAAGTGCAGTCCGCCATCGCCTGAATCAATAACATCCTTGCCGTTACTGCAAGTCTGATCACTGCGGAGGCGAATCAGTTTTCCATCCGAGCCGCGATAGAGATACAATCCCGCCTTGGGCGTCTTGAACTCCAGGTCTTTGGTGCCGAATACCAAGTTCTCGCCGTAGACAGTTCCGTCGTTGATAATCGTTCCCTCGACGTCGGAATCGACATCACTGGTAAGTACCTGCCATGATTGATCTTCCGTACTGAATAGCCCCACGGAGCGCTCACATCCCACGACAAACGTACCAGGTCTGGTGCTTGGCTTGGCAAAGCCGGGGCGCCCCGGAAGTTCGAACCGGCGGTTGCTGCGTGACGGGATGTCAAAGATGTTGAGCGATCCCTGAGTTGCATCCGCTCCATGCTGGATTGCAACCCAGCTGAATTTGCCAGGCCCCGCCGCGGTTGGCCCCTCCGGCAAGAAACGCATCGCGTCGCTGTCGGGAAGATAGAGTAGTTCGGCGTCCGTCGTATCGTTCATGGGGATTCCTTGTGAAGCTCCGATCTTTGTAAGCTATCCGCGCTCGCCCGAATTGTCTACCAGCGGTTTTGCTCAGCGGCCTGGCCAGCGCGGGCAGTGCCCACCACTTACACTCGGCCCTCTGGTCACACTCGGTGAGTCTGTTAGGCTTGAGTAAGCGGGGCTAAAGGGCAGGAACCGGCGCCGGGTATTCAGCTAAGGAGCCTGCGAGCCGCGCCGGTTGGGGACACTTGCCCCTTTCCGGGGTCCAACCGAGAACAATTGCTGAGAGTGCCTTGAAGGCAAGGAATAAGGGTGCGAAATGGTAAGTCCGCGAGTGCTCATTTTAAGGGCTCCGGGAACAAACTGCGACGAGGAAACGGCATACGCGTTTGAACAGGTAGGCGCTGTCGCCAGCAGCGTGCATGTCAATCGACTCATCGATGATCCGGCGCTGGGCAAAGGATACCAGATTCTCTGCTTTCCAGGGGGATTTAGCTACGGTGACGACATCGCCGCCGGGCGCATTCTAGCGCTACGCCTACAGGTTCATTTGCGAGAATTGGTGCAGGAGTTTCGCGGTCAGGATCGATTGGTGCTCGGTATCTGCAACGGTTTCCAGGTCCTGATGCGACTGGGCATTTTCTTTCCCGGTGAAGAATCGCATCCACCGGCAACTTTGACCGGAAACCGGCAGGCCCGCTTCGAAGACCGCTGGGTGCATTTGGCCTGTGCCCATTCCAACAGTGTCTTCCTCAACGGAATCGAACGAATGTATCTGCCGATGGCGCATGCCGAAGGTCGATTCGTCGCCAGTGGAACTCAGGCGGCCGAGCAAATGCGCGACCAGGGCCAATTAGGACTGCGCTATTGCGATACGGGTGGTGTTGCGAGCGATGAGCCGCTCGCCTTCCCCGACAATCCGAATGGCGCCGAGTATAACGTAGCCGGCATTTCGGATCCCAGCGGGCGAATTTTCGGCCTGATGCCGCATCCGGAGCGCCATATCGATCCGACTCACCATCCGCACTGGACACGTCGCAAGCAACAGCCCCAGTACGGTGATGGCCGGAAGATCTTCGAGAACGCCGTCGGTTTTTTTGCTTGATCCGAACCGTTGGCACTCAGGGCGACAGAAGCTCGGTGCGGCTATTGCTTTGAATCGCCACTTGGCAAGTGCAGGTGGCATGTCCCACCGTCATCGCACGCTTTACCAGAAATCTTGTAGCGTCGCTGAGCCACCTTCGCATAAAGCCATCGCCAGAGAGGCATCGTGCCGGGTAAATGGAGCAGGGGCAGCAACCACCAAAGCGTCGGCAGTTTGCGGCTCAAATAGCGTCCCGCGTCGGCACCGCCGAAACGCCGGCCGTCCTCGGTTACGACCCATAACTGATCCATCAACTGTTGGTAGCTTAGATCGGGATAACGCGCTGCCACGCGCGGATCATGCAAGCTCAGATACGTAAGTCGGTTGGCTGAATCGAATCGGCGCAGCCGCTCAACCTGGCTGCGGCAAAAGTTGCATTCGCCGTCCCAAATCACGACGTCGGTACTGCCGTGGTCGTCAGGATCAGGTAAGTCGACGTGCTGGATTGAGATCATGGTATGAGTCGGACGGTAGAAAGCGGCCAAACACGACGCGACTAGGTAATGATTAACGAGATCGCGCCATTCCGGACAACCGCAAGACTGGGGACCCACTTAACACCCCTGTGGGCTGCCGAGAGTCCATTGTACCCCATTGAATGCCCTGGACGAGTTGATTTGGCTGGTCAGTTTCTTGCCTAGTGGTCTGTCAAAGCTTAATCTTTGGGTCGGGTAAAGGGGGCAGGAGTCAATTGCCGCCAGCGGCCCTTCGGGTGCTGTGCACAATTGACTCCTGACCCCT
>JANQJJ010000551.1 GCA_028281725.1 Pirellulaceae bacterium
GCAGTTCGATGTCAGCTTTGTCGAAGTGCTCTTCTGATGCAAACTTTCGAGCTGCATCGAATCGTTCGCCAGCCAGGCGACCCTTGACCTGCTTCGTCAACTCGGCAACTTTCGAGTCGCTGGCGGCATTGGCGGCGGTCAGAAGTTTCAGCGCGTCGGCGTGGCGGCCGGCATCTATATGTCGTTCGGCGTAGAACACGGACCATTGGATGAATGTGTCTTGCGCCTGTTCCAAATGCGCACGCCGGTGGAGCGATTGGGCCTGGTCCACGACCGCTTGGCCGTTTTCATGGGTAGTCAGCACCCAGGCAAGATCAATGTCACCGTCGGTGTCCCCCAGGATTTTTCGAATCGCACCGCGATGAGCGATCCATTGGGCACGCTGCGCCGTTTGATCGGTGTTCGTTGAGTCTTGTGGTTCTGATGGCTCCTTAATGGTTAAGGGGCCGATCAGCCGGCTGAGGTCATCAACCGCCCACAACGGGTTTCCAAACTTTGCATACAAGCAGGCTCGTTGTAGCTCAGGATTTGCCGTAGGCTCGGCAGCCATTTTCAAATCAATGACCGCGTGCACTGCGTCGACGTCGATGGGGTCTGTGATAGATCTCAGGTGAGCCCAAGCACTCGTGCTGAAACTGAAAGAGAATCCGTCCAGGTCCCGCAGCATCTCGGTGGCCGGTCGATGGCCAAGCTCAGCCGACATTTCCAGCCACTTCTTTGCCGTTTGCAGGTCCCATCGGCTTCGATAGACCTTTGCCAGCTCGAATTGCGCTTGAGCATCCGCGCTCTCCGCCCGAGCGATGAGCGGCTGGTATTCAGGTTCGAGTGTGATCGGTCCGTCGACGCCCGACTTGTTCCTCTCAGCCGCGACCAGGATCGACAGCAACTCGCGAGCGGTAACCATGCCCTGATCGGCAGCGCGCTGCAGCCACGTTTTCGCCGCCTCCAGATCACCCAGCTTGAAGTATTCAGTGGCCAAGTCGAGACGCGCCTTTCGAGCGCCCATACCGTTCCCGCTGGTGGCTAGAAACGTAAGGCTATCTAGCTTCGGAGACAGTCGGGTTTTCTTGGTCGAGCCCGATGGGGAACCTTGATTGTCTGTCTGGCGATGAACCTCCCTGATGCGGGCATACAGCTGTAGCGACGGCTGGTGTCCCTGACTGGCCGATAGCTCCACCCACTTCCTGGCAGCCTCGGCATCTCGGCGATTGGCGTATTCCATGGCCAACCGAAACTGTGATTCAGCATCGCCACTTATGGCCCGTTCAAACACGTTTTTCAGCTCGTCCGGAAGCTGCGTCTTGGCCGATTGCATGACTCGATCGACCTCAGCTTCGTACTTACGCTTTTCGAATCGTTCGATCTGGCCGAGCATCTGACGCGCACGATTGTTCCCTTCCTTTGCCAAGGCTCCGAACAACTTCTTTGCTTCCGCAAAGTTCTTGCGTCTGAAGTGGATGATCGCCAAATCCAGCTGTGCATCGACGTCACCTGCTTTGGCTCGGATGACAACCTGGTCGTCTTCTTTGGGGCGAGGGACCTCACCGCTGCCGAGGGAACCGGACCAGCTAGGCTTGGTCGGGTCGTAACCTTCGTCATCCGGCCGATTGGCGGGTTCAAGCGGATGTCGCATTCTCTTGGAAGAATCTTCCTTTGACGCGCTGCTAGCACTTTGTGCATCGTAGGAACCGCTTACGGTGAGTGCTCCCACAGATCTCGTCTGCTCGTCCGAGGCAGGCTTCTCGATTTTGGGTTTGCCCGGTCGACCGACGGAATCTTCCAGCGAATCGACGACGCGAGCCAGCGCGTCGATCCGTGCGTGAAGACGCAAACGCGCGTCGTCTTCCGGTTCGTTAGCGGCGATGCTTCGCGCCCTGGCCACATCGAGTGCGGCGAGCTGCTTATCTCGATACCACTCAGCGTAGAACCGTGCGCGGTACAGGTAGTTCCCTGCCGTGGGTTCGCGACTGATGGAAACAGCGTGAGACTTTCGGCGCCATTTCCCGCGGTAGACGTAAACCGTCGGATCCCAAGGATCGTCTTGTGGTGCTGAGTATCTGACATGCCCGTGCCGCAGGTACCGAAGCAATCGCGGAGGTTGCTCCGACGTTTTCGTCTCCAGCCACTGGGCAGCTTTCTGGGACCTCGCACGCAGCTCTACGGCTTTCTCAATGTTTGCCGCCAGTCCTTGACCGCCGCTTTCGTATAGGTCTGCAAGTCGCAACCTTGCATCCAGATCAAAATTGTGATCCACCTGGTCATAGAGTCTGGCGGCCTGGGCGTAGTCGACTCGCGTTCCGCGGCCCAGCTGATAACACTCTGCCAAAAGGAAGTAGGCCAGGTCGTATTCGGCCTCACCTAGTCGCCACAACGCCTCGAAGGCAACGTCGTAATGACGCATGCGATAGGCGAACGCGGCATCAAAATACATCAAGGCTCGTTTTTCATGTGCGATGTGACGGAAGGCGTCGACGGCCACGGGCGAAAGACCAGAGTGCAGCTTTGACGCTGGAAGATCGGCGATTTCTTTTGCCAGCGCCTCGATGTCTGCTGATAATTTCCTTCGCGTATCCGTTGATGCTTCGTCAGCTAACAGCTGCTGGGCCATCTCCAGATCTGGTTGGGCCAAAGATTGGTCCGAATACCAATGGGAGTACAGTCTCGCTCGCTGATAAAACGTCTCGGCGATCGGCTGGCCCGCGACGGCCAAGCTGCAAGCTTGTTCAGCCTCTTCGCCCAACTTGACATACATCAGCGGGTCGATTTGCGCCGGATCCTTGGAGAGCAGATCGTCGACGTAGCGGCTGACCGGATAAGGAGGCGGAGCTTGCTTGCCCGGCTGAGCACGTCCCTGCGCTGTATCTCGCCACATCTTGGCCAGCCGATCATTTGCGGTTAGCCCGTGGCCACCTCGGTCGTAAAGTTCCGCGAGCCGTAGCGGAACATTGAGCCACCCATCCTGCTCCGATTTTTCATACCAATTCGCCGAGGCCGCGAAGTCAATCTCCGTTCCTCGCCCCAGCCGATAGCATTCGCCCAAGTAGTATTGGGCCATTCTCATCCTGCTATAGCGTGCCAACTCCTTGAATTCTTCGAAAGC
>JANQJJ010000558.1 GCA_028281725.1 Pirellulaceae bacterium
AAGCAACGAAAAAATTGGTCAGCTTGGTTCTGCCGCAGACGAGATTGGAAAAGTGATTGAGGTGATCCAGGATATCGCCGAACAAACCAATCTATTGGCTTTGAATGCCACGATTGAGGCGGCTCGAGCAGGAGAATCTGGTAAAGGGTTTGCGGTGGTCGCAGCCGAGGTCAAAGAATTGGCCAAACAAACCGGGGATGCCACCGAAGACATCAGAACGCGCATTGAGCATATCCAAAGCTCCAGCGTGGAGGCGGTCGATTCCATTGGCAAGATTAGCGAAGTAATCGCTCAAGTGAATGAAATCAGCTGTGTGATTGCCTCGGCGGTGGAAGAACAAAGCCAGACAACGAAAGATATCGCCAACAATGTTGGCCAGACCTCAGCGGCAGCTGAAACCGTTTCCAACGGGGTAGCCCAATCGGCGGCTGCCAGTCAAGAAATTACGGAAACGATAGCCAGTGTAGCTCAAGCAGCCAAACAGACTGCATCAGGTGCCGCGCAAACGCAGGCTGCCGGTTCCAACCTGTCGCAGCTGTCGGTTAAGCTTCAATCGTTGGTCGACCAGTTTGAAATCTAGGGCTTGTCAGGATCCGCTCAGAGTTTGACTTGCCTCCATGGAGAAGATGAAACGAGTTCACGCACTCTTTACCAAGCAAGACAAAGCCAGCTGATGACAGGGCGTGAGGCGGGTTGATGAAGACCGCTCTGTCAACAAAAACATTGGGGCAAACGTCGTTTGCCTCAATGTTTCCTTGATTATCAGCGGCGTTGGCTGCGCCGTATCTTGATACGCGCCCGCAGTCAGAATGGGCCGACGTCAAGCACAATGACGGCGTCAGGCTGATAAGGCAAGTACAGTCTGCCTTCTGCCCGCTTTCTGCAAAGCGTCTGCTTTTCCACCATCGTCTTGGGACTTCTCGGGTGGTTCCCGTCTCCGGCGATTGCAGCCTCAGGCCCCTTCTCACCGCGAAGTTGACAGTAGTCATCTACCTTGGTAGATTTAACTTGGTAAACGATAGGGTAGAAGTCGGCAATAGGCACTACGCGGGAGCCGGTGTCCGGAGCAAGCAATGACGATTAAACAGCTGGGAAGAGTTCAGTTGCTCATCATGCAGGTTCTGTGGGACCGTGGTCGGGCAACGGCTCGTGAGATCACCGACCAAATTAGTCGTTGCGAACCAATCGCGCACAGCACGGTGCAGACTTTGCTGCGGGGGCTGGAGGAAAAAAAAGCCGCGGGCCATGAAGTCGATGGGAGGACGTTTACTTTCTTCCCGCTGGTAGAGGAAAGTGAATTCAAACAGTCGGCGACCCAAGACCTGTTGCATCGTGTGTTTGGTGGTAGCGTCGAAGGCTTGGTATCGCATCTATTGGCTGGTGAAAAAGTCTCGACGGACGAGCTGGCTGAACTTCGCAAACTGATCAATCGGGAATCCAGACGCAAGGGGTGAATCATGGACTTCAGTAGCTTGTCGGACGCCGCCGATGTTCTCACGAATTTTGCTTTCCTCGCTCTTGTTCAATCGACCCTACTGATCCTGTTGGCCTTTGCTCTGATCGCACTCTTTCGCGTTCGCTGCGCGGCGATGTTATCCGCCACCTACCGCTACGTTTTAGTCGGCGTCATCGCAGCGCCACCGATCACCCTAGCATTGACCAGTTTCCAAGTTGCCGGTTTTTGGCCGGCTACCTGGAGTAACTCGCCCCCGCGTCCTGGCTCGAGCAACATTCCTGACTCATCCGGAATCCATTCCTTGGTTGGCGGCGCTCCAGTATCGCCAACTCTAAATGTTGGCGATCGCGAGGCTTCTGCACAGCTCGCGCTGCCGCCCGGCAGGATGGGATTGCCCGGCGAAATGGAGCTTCGGCAAGAAGCGATCCGCCAGCATCCCGAGGTAGAAGATTCCGTGGCAACGTCGCCCGTACCCGTGCCGGATCGTTCCCTGTCTGCAGGAAGCCCGCCTGTGACCGGAAGCTATTGGCAAACGATGAAGCTGAGCCTCGCTGCGATTTGGATCGGCGCGACACTCATTCTGATAACTCGCCTATTTTTCAGCCATCGCGCACTTTGGCGGACGCTTCGGCATGCCAGACCAGTGGATGGGTCAGTCCAAGAACTGTGTAACCGGTTGGCAAAGGACCTGCATGTTTGCTCGCCGAGAGTCGTTCATAGTCCCTACTTCACCAGCCCTTTCTTGGCTGGAGGGATCAAGCCGGTCATTCACTTGCCCTCCCAACCGAACGAGGATTTGATGCAAGTTGGTGGGGCCGAACTTCGGGACGTGCTGATTCACGAACTAGCCCATCTCAAGCGTAACGACTCTATGCTGCGAGTTGTGCAGCGCATCGTATTGGCTCTGTTCTTCTTTCAACCCTTGCTGTGGCGACTCGTGCGGCGACTTGAAAATGCTGCCGAAGACGTTTGCGATGACTACGCCGTTCGTTTTGGAGCTGACCGCAAGCAGTATGCAAGCTGTCTGGTCGGTTTGGCTGAGCAATGTGATTTTCCGATCGCCTCTGCGGTAGGAATTGCGTCTAGAAGTAGCCTGTTGAAGCACCGCGTCATGCGCATTATGGACGCCGGCCGCGAGCTGTCCATCCAAGCCAGTCGCCGCTACCTGGCCGCCGTGGGACTTGGGATTACGGTGCTTGTATGGGGCCTTGGTTTGCTCATGGCGCCGGCGTCCCCTGCGGTCGCACAACCACCGACCCCGCCTCAAGATCGACCCAAAATGGACAAGCAGGTGGATCAATCAGCCATTTCAGCTGAGGCTGCGAAGGCGGACGCGCTGCGAGATGCAACACCGACTGACAAGACGATAGATGAGACTTTGAGTTCCATTCGCGGAACAATCAGGGGGAGTTCGGGGCCGTTGGCCGGAGCAGAAGTCGCCTGGTGGCGTTCGCGTGTTCACGACATCGAACCGATGGAGCCCATTCGTGCGGTGACCGACGAGAAAGGGCAATTCGAGTTGACGAGAATCGCTCCCAATCCCGCCGATCCAGCAATCTGGGACATGAGAGAGGAGATGGCCATCCGCGCACCCGGTCACGGATTCCGCAGAACATCGCCGTTCGAATTCACTCGGCAAGCGAAACGCACCTCGGGTTTGGCGGGTATCTTATCCTCGCTGACCGGCGGTAGTTCAGGGACATTCCATTTGTCACCCGAGGGCAGGCCAATTCGCGGGCACCTCGTCGATATCGATGGCCAGCCGATTCAAGGCGCGCGAGTGAGGATTCGTTGGTTTACCGAGGGTATGAAACGAACTCCCGGTGATACTGAACAGGAGATCGAGAACAAACGAATACGGGCCGTCTCCAATTTGGTTAACGTGATCGAGCAAGTTCCGCTGCGTGACGCTTTGCCGACGGCCACCACGGATGCGGAAGGTCGGTTCGAGCTGAAAGGGCTGCCGGACCACTCGTTGTTTGAATTGCTGGTCGAGCGGCCTGGATTTGAATCGACGAATTTGATTGTCAGGAATTATGGAGCAGACGAGGTCGTCACGGTGCCTCAAAAGCAAGGCTACCGGCACAATCCGTCTTCGAAAATGTATCCTGCCAAGTTTCAGGCCGTCATGGGGCCCTCTCGCACGGTTTCCGGCACGGTTACCAATTTGGCAACGCGGCAACCGATAGCGGGTGCATTGGTTCGAGCGATCGGAGTACACGGCCAGCGAGTGACAAGTAGTCGCGAACGGCAGCATTTCGCGACCCGGACTGACGCCCAAGGTCGTTACGAAATCGCTGGCCTGCCCATCGGGAGTGGAAACCGTCTGGAGGTCTTCACCACCGGTGATGTTCCCTATGTGCCGGCAGGGTCCGGTGTCGATACTTCGAAAACCAGCGGTGGAGATACCCAAGTAATTCAGGACTTTCAATTGAAGATCGGAATCTGGGCGGAAGGACGCGTTTACGAACAGGCCACCGGTGAGCCGTTTCAAGGAGAGATCAGTTACTATTGGTTTCGCAATCGCGATCTCGAGGCCGAATATCCGGGCGTTCTTCGCACCCGTTTGGATGGCCGCTACCTCACGGATGAGGATGGCCAGTACCGTGTACCAGTTTTGCCGACTGCTGGGGTCATCGCGTTTTCTACCGGAAATCGCGATCACACGCGCATGGCTCCCTATCCTCGCGGTTATGGCGAGCACGAGTTGCAAAGCTATCGCAGGCCCGACGGTAGCTTTCCCTACTATGACACGGCACCGTATTCTCTCATGCCGGGTAACTACAACCGACTTGCGCTGGTCGAACCCGAACCTGGCCAGGAGGCAGTGCATGTCGACTTACCCCTACTGGCGAGCCAGCCCATCCCCGTAGCAATTTTTGCTCCCGATGGAACGCGTGCCGACGGAGAAATGGAAATCTACGGCGGCAATGAACGTTGGGGTTGGCAAGATCAGGCTGCCCGCAGTTTCGTTGTCGAGGACTTGTTGCCAGATCAACGCCGGAAAGTATTTGCATTTGACCGCAAACAGAATCTAGTGGGAGGAACCCTGGTCGATCACGAACCCGGCAAGATCTTCGAGATCCACTTGGCTCCAGCTGGCAGCGTTCGTGGTCGCCTACTCGACGTCGATGGACAACCCATGACCGACGCAACTCTAACCGTCGAATACGAAGACTTCCAGAATGACGACACAACAGGGATGTGGGCACGGCAAATCGGCAAAAACTACATGCCCAACCAGCTGACACTCGACGAGCAAGGACGCTTTGAAGTATTCGGCCTCTCGGCACAATGGAAATACTCCGCTAGAGTTAGTCATGAGGCGCGCATCGTGGGCTATCCCTTTCGAGACTTGGTGCTCGAGCCCGGAGAGGACCGCGATCTCGGCGACATCGAAATCCCCGAAAGATAGGCCCAACCGTCGCCTGCCAAGACGCGCACTCACCGGATCGGAACTGGCAACTCCCTTTCGGATTAGGGTGACCGGCTCAAGTTAGAGCAGCGAAAGGGTATCGGTTCATTATTGCAACCAACCAGCTAGCCGCAGTGAGAGATTGCCCCTGGTCAAAACACCCGACTTGTCGGCTTGGGCGCACTAGTTGGTATGACCCCTTGAGTACTCGGTCAGCAATTCGGCGATCGCACCAAAACGCGGGTCGTCCGGGTACCACGCGAGCCACTGAAGCAGCGTCTCGCCGTCCTTCGTGAATTTGACATTCGGATCAGCATGGTATTCCAGCAACAAACGCACAGTGTTTAGGTGTCCGTGGCCACCAGCACAGTAAAGAACCGTGTGGCCGCGTTCATTGGCAGCATTGACATCGGCATCACAGTCAATCAACAAGCGGACGATTTCGGTATCGCCGTTACGCGCGGCATGATGAATCGGGTAGTCACCGTTTCCATCAACGGTATTTGCCAGCTCCGGGTGGTGCGCGAGCATCGAACGCACGCGAACCTCATCGCCAAGAAAAAGTGAAGCAAGGAATTGACGTGAGAGATCGTTAGCCGGGCGAACATGAGCATCAAGGGCACCGTAAGTAACGAGCAAGCCTACAATTTCTTTATTGTTGGGCACCTCAGCCGCATAGTGCAGCACGTAGCCATCGTGAGCAGACAGATCTGCACCGGATTCTATGAGGAAACGCACGACATCCGCATGGCGTTTCAACGCGGCGTGAAAGATGGGCCGCCATTGGTGTTCGTCGTCCGCATCGACGATCATTGGATCGGACGCAACCAGCCTGCGAACGACATCCAAATCACCCTTGCGGCACGCGTCGTGAATGGACATTGTCATAGCGGCCTCCAGGGGCAAAACGCGTACTTTCTACGAAATCTGCATGGCACGGAAAGTGTTTCCGCAAGATCAACTCATTTTCCTATACTCTGCTGAGTCTACGGTCTAAGTAGCTACTCGGCAACGAGCCCTGCCGACCGCCTGCGTGTAGAGCATTTCACTGTCCCCTACCGCCAGACCCGCTGCGCCGGCCGAGCAAAGGAGTCTATGTCGATTGAAAAAGTACTCCCAATCCGTGGCTGCAGATTTGGACCACCAGCCGCCAAGATTTGTGTTATCTTGAAACTCCCTCAACCTGGTCCCCCCACCTTTCTGCCGAGTCTCTGATGCGTGTTCTTACAATCTCCCTCTGCCTGTCTGTGATCGTATCCAGCCAACTTTCCTGTCGCGTCAGGGCTCAAGAAACGCCGCCGATTGCAGGCAACGACGAAGTTGCTGAATTCATCAAGAACTTCTCAGGACGAGGCACGCTGTCCGATGGCTCGCAGCCGACTCTGGCAAGTGACGCGGCGAAGCAATTTCGAATGCGCGATGGATTCGAAATTGAATTGGTGGCGAGCGAACCCGCGATCTCGCAACCTTTGTTCTTATCGTGGGACTCGCGCGGCCGGATGTGGGTGGCGCAATACCGCCAATACCAATTTCCGGCAGGCCTGAAAGTCGTTCGCTACGATCAACATCTGCGGGCCGTCTTCGACAAAGTACCGGAACCACCGCCCCACGGAACACCGGGCGAAGACCGCATCACGGTATTCGAAGATACGAACGGGGATGGGACCTACGATTCGCACAAAGATGTCATCACGGGGCTCAACATCGCTTCCTCAGTCCAGGTGGGCGATGGCGGGATCTGGGTTCTGAATCCTCCTTACTTGCTCTTCTATCCCGACGCGAACAACGACGATGTACCGGATCGCGATCCGGAAGTCCACTTGTCCGGCTTCGGTCTTCAAGACACGCACTCCGTGGCCAACAGTTTGCTCTGGGGACCAGACGGCTGGTTGTATGGTGCTAACGGTAGCACCACCATAGGTACTGTCAGTTCCGCGGCCACCCAAGGTGTCGAGTTCGAAGGTCAGTGCGTTTGGCGCTACCATCCGGATACCAAAGAATTCGAAATCTATGCCGAGGGAGGAGGCAACACGTTTAGCTTGGACATCGACTCCAAAGGCCGCGTCTTTTCCGGCACCAATGGTGGACGAACGCGTGGGTTCTACTATCCCCAGGGCAGTTACTCGCAGAAAAACTGGGGCAAGCACGGTCCGCTGACCAACCCCTATGCGTTCGGATACTTTCATCAGATGGAGTGCCAAGGAGATGATCGGCGATTCGCGCAAGCATTTCTGATCTATGAGGGTGGTTTGTTTCCGCCGCAGTACGACCGGACGATCGTAGCACCCAACGCGCTGCACAATCTCGTTTGGCACTCGCAACTGATCCCGACCGGTTCGACTTACCGTACCGAAGACAATGAGAACCTTTGCGAGAGCCCCGATCGATGGTTTCGACCGGTCTATGCAGGAGTGGGGCCTGATGGAGCGGTCTACATGGCCGACTGGTACGATACACGGCTCTCTCACGTAAGCCCACTAGATGATTGGCACAAGGAAAGTGGGCGAGTGTATCGCGTGTTTCCACAGGATGCGAATCCTGCGTACACGCTCGGTGACTTGCAGAAGCTTCCCAGCAATCAACTCGTCGATCTGTTCCAACATCCCAACAAGTGGGTCCGCAAGCGAGCGGTACTTGAATTGGGCTGGCGCGGCGACCGTTCGATCCTGCAGCGGCTGATCGCATTGGTCGAACAGGACAACTCGTTGGAAGCCTTGTGGGTGGTCAATCTTCTCGGTGAGCTAAACCATCGTCGAGCAGCGCAGTGGTTAAAAAACGCTGACGAACATATCCGCCGTTGGGTCGTGCGGGCCCTTGGTGATCGACATGAAGGAATCGCTGAGATGGCAACCTCGGCCGAAAAGGAGCCGGCCGTTCAAGTGCGTAGTCAATTGGCCGCCACTGCCAAGAGGGTCCCAGCCGAACACGCCTTGCCGATCATTCGGCAGTTGCTCACTCATAGCGAGGACTTGGACGATCCTCACATGCCACTGATGATCTGGTGGGCGCTGGAGTCCCAGGCCGAGGCTTGGCCCCAGGTCGAGGCGCTATTTAGCGATCGAGCTCTCTGGAAGCTGCCGCTGGTTCGCGAGCAAATCGCCAGCCGACTGATGCAGCGTTATGCGACCAGCGGCCGGGGCAAAGACCTCCGGCGGTGTGCGCGCCTGGTCGAACTGGCACCCGATCAAGAATCCAAGAACGTCTTGTTGGTCGGGCTTAATCGGGCATTTCAAGGCCGGACCATTCCCCAATTGCCGGATTCATTGGAACACACGCTCAAAGAATACCAGGCGTCGCTTGGAAACTCGGGGCTGATGATCGCTCTTCGCCAAGGTAGCGAAGCCGCGGTTCGCGACGCGCTCCGGGTTGTTGGGGATCGCTCTGAAGACCTTGGTGTCCGCATCGAATTGACCCGCGGTTTGGGAGACGCTCAGAATAAACTCGCTCTCGAACCTCTGATCCAACTCGCCGTGGGAGCTCGCACCAGCGAACCCGCGCACCAGCGCGTTGCCATGATCGCGCTTCGCCGGTTTGACGATGACTCGATTGCTTCCCAACTCATCGGCCGTTTCGGGAGTAGCATCTCCGCCGAGCACGAGCTTCGCGATACGGCCTGTCGAACCTTGGCCACGCGTCCGGCGTGGGCGAAGGCGTTGCTACGGGAGGTCATTGCCTGGCGACTCCGCGAGAAAGATGTTCCCGTGGATGTGGTCCAGCAATTGAGATCCTACGAAGATCCCGAGATTGTCGCGCTGGCAGAACAAGCGTTC
Source organism: Pirellulaceae bacterium (assembly GCA_028281725.1). GTDB lineage: Bacteria > Planctomycetota > Planctomycetia > Pirellulales > Pirellulaceae > Aureliella. Next base: position 8,642 of record JANQJJ010000558.1, read on the forward strand.
GGAAAGCCCATCATCATTTCGTCTGAGCAGAAGCTAGCCTTCATGCGACGATTGCAAGGCGTGCTGAGCCAGCCGCAAGCAGACGCAAACGCGGGAAAGGAAGTCTTCGCGAAGAAATGCGCCACCTGTCACAAGCTCTTTGGAGAAGGCAATACGATTGGTCCTCCGCTGGATGCTTACGAGCGGGGCAATGTCAACTTCTGGTTAGTCTCTATCGTAGAACCCAGCGCGGAGATTCGTGAGGGATTTCAATCCTACGCCGCGTTGACGGTGGACGGCCGGGTCATCACCGGCATGGTATCCGCCCAGGATACGAACTCCGTCACGATTCGTAGCGCAGATAACCAGACGACTACGGTCGCTCGGGAAGATCTCGAAACACTTCGCGCACTGAAGACTTCCTTGATGCCCGAGGATGTTCTCAAGGATTTGAGCGATCAACAGATCCGCGACTTGTTCGCCTACGTATCTCAAGGTGCCAGACGCTGAGCTAACGAAACCGAAAATGGCGACCTGGCAGGGCTTCCTACGGCCCAGGGCATAGTCTAGCCGGCCAAACGCCTAGGAGCGCCTCTGGATGGGGCGCTGGCCAATTAGGAACGGACGAGCAAGGGGGGCATAGGACAATCCAGCAGATCCGAAATGCCACGTAGCAACTCTGCCTCTTGCCAGGTCACGTGCTGATCGGCACAGATGGCGGCTGCACACGCATCGACCAGTCGCCCTCGATGCTTGATCGAGACCCGCGTGAGGGTAGCCAGTACGTCCCTCAGATCATCCAATGCCGTGGACGATTTCGGCTGGACCTCCAACGTCAATTCCGGCAGCTGACGAGCGCCCTGCTCAAAGGCAACTTTCGCCGCAGCCTCCGAGTTTCCAGCCCGGGCGATGGTGGATAGCAGAATGGAACACTCCTTGCCCAGCTGCTGCAAGCCATAGTACTGAACACGTGGCGCCCGGATGGACTCGAATTGGGTAGACAGGTGTCGCATGAGCACTTGGGACAACATCCATTCGAACAAATCGATTTGCTGGTCCGCTTTCGCCAACTCCACAAAGCACTTGCGGAACTCGGCGTATTGTGACTGGCACATGGCACGCAGTGCAGGCAGTGCCAAATCGACCAGCGGCAATCTGGCTTTGACGTCCAATGCGTCGATGGTTGGTTGCAACGCGTGCGTTAGCTTGACCACGTCAGCTGGGGCGTTCTTTTGCAGCATCCGTAGCTGACCCGCGCGAACTGTGGGCTCGCGGTCCATGAGCAGCGCGTATACGACGGCGCGAGCGCCATATGGCTGGCGGGCAGTCTGCAGAATCACGTCCGGCATCTCGGCCAGCAACGTAGCGGCATAGTGCCGATGTGCGGTCGTCGGCTCCCCTACTTGGTCGATCGCGTGGTCCATAACTGAAACGGGGACTTCCGGCGCCTTGGACGCCGCGACATAGGAATCACTTGGCCCCGCAAAGCCGGCGGCCCCGTCAGGAACGACCGCTGCGGTCACCATCTCTGACGGAAACTCGCCATTCCAATTGGGCTCGATCGCTCGAATGCGTTTCGCTAGAGGTGGATGGGTTGCCCACAGTCCGGAGATCCCCTCCCAGACTCCTTGCGCAAAGTACATGTGACTCGCTTCGGCCGCCCCGGCTGCTTGCAGTCGCGAACCGCTCGAGGCGGCTCCGATTCGTTTTAGGGCTCCGGCAATACCGGCTGGATTACGCGTGAACTGCACGGCCGACGCATCCGCCAAATACTCACGCTGCCGTGACACGGCCGCTTTGATCAAGTTGCCAAAGAACGTACCGATAAACCCGAGTACGATCAGGGCGATACCGATCGCCAGGATAACGATCATGACCTGTCCGCCGTTGTTGTCCCCATTGCGGCTACGGCGTGATCGGCCTGCGCCGGTGTAGAAGAGCATGCGGAAGATCAACTGTCCGGTAAGTCCGATGAGTAGAATTCCATGAAGAATCCCAATCAGCCTGATCCCCGTACGCATATCGCCATTGAGTATGTGGCTGAATTCGTGAGCCATCACACCCTGGAGTTCGTCGCGCGTCAGTTGCTGGGCACACCCACGCGTGACACCCAACACAGCATCGCTTGGCGAATAACCGGCTGCAAAAGCATTGATTCCACTCTCATCGAGTAGGAAGACAGGGGGTACGGGCGTTCCCGACGCGATGGCCATCTCCTCGACCACGTTGAGTAACTTGCGTTCGGTCCGATCGGTGGTGTCGGGAAACAATCGCCTTCCGCCAAGGGATTCGGCAACGCGTGTGCCTCCGCCAGCACGAAGAGTGAAGACTTTGTAGAGGGTACCACCGATGATGAGCAGTAGCGCGAGCGCTCCGGCAGCGGCAGGAATCAGCACTTGCTCAGGATGACTCGACAGCGATTGCCCCGGCTCGCGCATCTGTGTCTGGACGCCGATCGCGGTCACCGCCACCACACTACCAACAATTGCAATGACGGCCAGACAGAACATGGTAACCAGCCACACGGTGCTGCGTCGCGCATCGGACTGCCGCTGAAAGAAATCGGTCGACATAGTTGGGTGCTGTTCGAGAGTCGATTCTGGCAAAGCAATGCGTCACCACCAACCGCGGCAACGTTTCGGACACACCGGTGGAAGCTGCGATGCGCCAACCAAGCGGAGAAGAGAGTCTGCCAAACGCAGCGGCACATAACAACCGATGTGCCGGCTAACTAAATGAAACCTTCGGGGCTTCGGCAATCGCGGCGCTGTCGAATTCCAGTAGCTGCGCGTTCTGCGAGTGACCAAAAATTCCGGCCACGGCGACGGGTGGAAAAGTTTCCTTGTACGTGTTGTAAGACGTAACAGAATCGTTGTACGCCTGTCGAGCAAACGCGACCTTGTTCTCGGTGGAAGTGATCTCTTCGGTCAGTTGTGCCATGTTCTGATTCGCTTTCAGGTCTGGGTACGACTCCGACAAAGCAAACAACTTGCCGAGGGCGCCGGTCAGCCCCTGTTCCGCGCCGGCCAACATTTGCATGGCGGCGGCATTGGACGGGTCCCCAGCAGCCTGCTGCAATCCCGTAACCGCCTGATTGCGAGCTTGAATGACCGCTTCGAGCGTTTCCCGTTCGTGAGCCATATAGCCTTTAACTGTCTCAACCAGATTGGGAATCAAGTCATATCGTCTCTTGAGTTGCACTTCGATCTGGGAGAAAGAATTCTCGTATCGGTTCTGTAGCTGGACCAACTGATTGTAGATGCCGACAACGTAGATCCCCACGATAACGACAAGACCAACGCAGACGCCCAATACGATCCATAAGCCCCATAGCATCGCAATACTCCAAGGTGTTGAGTTCCTTTGCCGGTTCCAAGTTCCACCACCGACAGGGTCGTTAGCATACCCCACATCTAGAGATAGGGCAAAGCGTGAAAGCGACCTTGGTTATAGGCCGCAGCGCACGTTAGCCTAGGCGCCGAAAGGAAAAAGAAGGTTCACAGCGTAGCCCGGCACTGGTTGTCCAGCTGATCTTGCCGTAGGTTACTAGTGCTTTGTCAACACTAAAGATTTGGGTAAAGGGGTCAGGAGTCAATTGT
>JANQJJ010000072.1 GCA_028281725.1 Pirellulaceae bacterium
GTTATGTACCACCATGGATCTGTTGCCAACCTGCGCTACGCTGGCCGGAGAAGATAAAATCCACGCCATCGACGGTCATGATATCGGCAATCTTCTAACCGGGAATTCGGGCCAATCACCTTACGAAGCGTTTTACTACTATGAACGCGACCAATTGCAAGCCGTCCGCAGCGGCAAATGGAAACTCTTCGTTCCTCTCCAAGAATTCACTCGGCACCCACATTTCAGGAAGGGGACTCGGGCCGAGCCGCTACTGTTTGATTTAGTTGGCGATATCGGATGCCAAGAGAATGTCGCCGAACAGCATCCGGCCATCGTCGCTCGCCTACTGGCCTTGGCCGACGAGGCCCGAGCCGATTTGGGCGATCGCGGCCGTCCTGGGACGGGACAACGACCACCGGGAAAGATCGAGGGCCCTGCGGTCGGCCAAGTCATGAAGTGAACCTATAGATAACCTTGCGCCATTACTCGAATGGATCCAACATGAAGCTCTTCGGTCATTTAGTCGTCGTTGTGGTGATCGCCACCACATTCACTTCCGCCGGCTCTTGCGATGACGGCATGACTCTGTACGGAGCGGCTCGCGTGGATGCGGCGAAACTATCGGAAGCGTCCTTGGACCAGCCGCTAGACAAACAACAGTGGGAGGCAACGCTCGAGGAGCGTCGGCAGGACTGGCTGGAGATGCTGGGACTGTCGCCTTTGCCGCCGCGCTCCCCGCTAAAGGCGACGGTAACGGGTTCACTTCAGCGGGGCAGCTACGTCGTCGAGAAAGTACACTTCCAAAGCTTGCCGGGAGCCTACGTGATTGGCAATCTTTATCGTCCGGCCAAAATTGACCAACCTCTACCGGCGGTGCTCTATCTCTGTGGCCATACGAAGGGAAAGGTCAACACGCCCTATCAAGCCAATCCGCGTTGGTTCGCCGAGCACGGTTATGTTGCTCTGGTCTTGGACCCAATTCAACTAGGCGAGTCGCAGGGGTTTCATCATGGTACTTATCACGCAGATCGCTGGGACTGGCCAAGTCGCGGATACACACCGGCGGGTACGGAAGTTTGGAACGCGATGCGGGCCTTGGACTACCTCGAGACACGCGCAGACGTGGACTCCGAACGAATGGGTGTGACCGGGCTGAGCGGTGGAGGAGTCATTTCTTGGTGCCTGGGAGCCGCCGATCAGCGCGTTAAAGTCGTCGTGCCGGTCTGCCAGTCGGGAAGCATTCATCAGGTCGTCACCGATCGTGGTACCGACGGCCATTGTGATTGCGCGTTCTGGATCAATTACTATCGATGGTGCTGGCCGGACATCGGTTCTCTAATTGCGCCCAGAGCATTGCTGATTGCCTCGGGAGCGGATGACGTGCTTTGGCGGCCTTACGGTTATCGCGATGTATCCAAGAGAATTCGCCGACAGTACTACCAGCTGAAAGCGAACGACAAATTTGATCTGGTCGAGGACGCGACTCCACACGGCTACACACCCAAACTGCGGTTGGCAATCTTCACCTGGTTCAACAAGCATCTCAAGGATGATCCGACACCGGTCACCGACGACGTTACCGACTTCGTGGAACCCGAGGAGAACCTGCTGGTCTTCGCCGGCTCACCGCCTGAGAACGATCAAATGGCTCGAGTCGATCAGTTGCTCGTCCGGCGTGATCCGCTTCCCGATCTCGATTCGGCGGATATGGCGAACCGGGAACAGTGGCAACAGTACCAGGCAGCGGCTACCGAAAAATTGAAGTCTTCCACCTTTCGCAATACTCTTGGATCCGCTGCACCTCAGCTGAAGGCCTATCGTTCTGACGGGAGCGATTACCGCGGAGCATACGGAACGTTTGAGTTCGCGTCGCAGGATCAACTGTTGCTCGGAATCAGGACGACGCGGCCGCCCCACACGTCCGAATCGCTTCCAACACTTGTCTTTGCTCTGCCTGCCGATGCCACGCGCAGTTTCACCGGTGGCGGCGCTGCCCGGCCGAGGCTCTCCGGCGATCTGGCTACGGCTGCGGTCGAAGTACGCAATACGGGAGCCACTTCGGTCGGCACCGGCTACCTTTGGACGGCGCGGCGCACCTATCCGTTGCTGGGGCAAACGTTGCCGGAACGTCAGGTGAGTGATCTACTTTCCGCGATCACCCTCCTTAAGGAAGCGGCAGGTGCCGGAATTCCGTCGCCCCCGTCGCGCATCGCACTCTACGGGCAGGGCCCTACCGCGCCGTTGGCGATCTACGCCGGAATCCTCAGTCCCGAAGTATCCGAAATCGTGGTCTCGCAGTGTCCGACGACCCACACCGACCCGACCACGCCCGAGTTCCTTGGGGTCTTACGCGTGGGGGACCTGCCACACAATTTGGCGCTCGCCTTTCCACGAACGATTACTTTCGTAGGCCAGGTTCCGCCGGAGTTTCAGTGGACGAGACGCGTCTACGAACAGTTTGGCCTTGCCGACAAGTTTAGGGTGATCCAATCCATTTCCGATTGGAAGCCTCAGCAGTAGCCCCCGGCGACTCGCATCCGGCAGACATCCCCGAGCATTCAGGCCCACCACTATGCCAGCCGAACTGGTCCAGCCCGACGAAATCCTGAGCCAGTTGATTCGCATCCCGAGCGTCAATCCGATGCGCGGTGAAGTGGATCGTGCTATCTGCTTCGAACATCGAGTCAGCGACTGGCTCGAGGAGTTTTTTCGCGCGATTGGCGCCCCTTACGAACGGATCGAGGTCGTCGGGGAGCAAAATCCCCATCCAAGCCGGGACAATCTGGTTGCCCGCTACGACGCAGGTGAAGGCAAGCCAACCATCCTATTGGACGCTCATCAGGATACCGTACCCGTTGATGGGATGAACGACGCTTTTCAGCCGCGACGTCGTGATGACCGCATCTATGGACGCGGAGCATGCGATGTCAAAGGCGGCATGGCAGCCATGCTGTCCGCCTTCGCTCGCCTGTTTCACGACAGGCCGGCGGGCGCCGCCAACGTGGTGCTCAGCTGTTCGTGTGATGAAGAAGCAACCGCCATGGGCGTCCGGCATCTGGTGACTTATTGGGAAGACCACTCGGAAAAATCCCAACTGCTATGCAAAGCCCCGAGCGCGTGCCTGGTTGCCGAACCAACGGAGCTAGACGTTGTCGTCGCGCATCGAGGCGTCTTGCGACTGCGTGTCCATACGCGCGGAAGGGCCTGTCACGCCAGCGAGCCCAGCCAGGGCAAAAACGCGATCTACGCGATGGCGCCGTTGGTGGGGCATCTGGAGTCTGTTGCGAACGCACTCACTGCCGACTCCCATGGCGATCCGCTCTGTGGCAATCCCGCACTCAGCGTAGGACTCATTCAAGGCGGTAGCGCTGTCAACATCGTGCCGGCGCAATGCGTAATTGACATCGATCGACGTCTCATTCCGGGCGAAGCACCCCAGCAGGTTTGGGAACAACTCAGGCAAGATCTGTCGCGGTTCGAAGCGGCCCACTGCGAGGCACCGTGGCTGGCAGCGCCCGCACTGGACAACCAATCGAACGGACTCTTGGCCCAAGAACTGCTGGCATCCATTGGGTCGGTCGGGCTTTCTAGTGCCCGGACTCTGGGTGTTCCCTACTGCACCAACGCTTCCACGATCGCTGCCGCAGGCGTGCCGACGGTGGTCTGTGGTCCGGGTTCGATTACCCAAGCGCATACGGTGGACGAATACATCGAAGTGAATCAGCTTGAGCAGGCAGCGGAAGTCTACTACCACTTCTGCTCCTCATACGGCGATTTCCAACCAAGTCCGGGTGCTACTTAAGCGATCGGTTGGGACGAGCCGAGCCTTGGAACGCCTCCGGTTCCAGACACGTTGGTTCGCTGGTGCTGTAGGATAATTTTTTCTGTGACAATCTAACAGTTGGAGATTTCCCATGAGTGAATCTTTGGGCCGTGTTTCACGCCGACGGTTCTGCGCGCTGGGAGGCGCGGCGGCGGCTAGCGTCTCCACGCTTGGCTCGGCGTTGGGACAGGAGGACAGCGGCTGGATCGATGCTCATGTCCACGTGTGGACACCGGACGTTGTGAAGTATCCTCTCGACAAGAACTTCACTCGCGAAGACATGCAACCCCCGAGCTTCACGCCTGAGCAACTCTTTCAGCACTCGGCTCCCTCGGGTGTCACGCGAGTTGTCTTGATCCAGATGAGCTTCTACCAGTACGACAATTCGTACATGCTGGACATGATTGCCAAGCATCCACGGGTGTTTTCCGGAGTTGGCATCGTCGACCATGAATCGGAAGGTCTGGTTCCCCGGCTCAAGGCGCTCGCACGCAGAGGAGTCCGCGGTTTTCGTATTCACGCCCGTGGCAACGAAGCCCAGGGCTGGGGCAAAAGCGAGGGGATGGCCCAGCTTTGGAAAACTGCCGCCCAAGAAGAACTCGCCGTCTGCCCTCTCATCAATCCGGGTGACTTACCGGTGGTCGATGCGCTCTGTAGCAGGTTTCCCGAAACCAAAGTGGTCGTCGACCATTTCGCGCGAGTTGGAATCTCAGGGACCATTGACCCGGCACAGTTGGAAGCGCTTTGCCGCCTGGCCAGATTTCCGTCCGTCTATGTGAAGACGTCGGCTTTCTACGCCCTTGGAAAGAAGACACCGCCGTACAAAGACTTGTTGCCCATGATTCGCCAAGTTGTCGATGCATTTGGTCCGGAGCGTTTGATGTGGGCCAGCGACTGCCCCTATCAGGTTCAAGGGAATCACACTTACGAAGCGTCCATTGCGTTGATCCGTGATGCAGCAGCCCAAGAGCTCTCTGAGCAGGAAAAGCATTGGCTGCTCCGCCGCACGGCAGAAAAGGTCTTCTTTTGAACGAACATCCGGGGTAACTCAAACTTCACCAACTCGCACTACACAGCCATCCACGTTTGACGTTACTATGGTGTGTGTTCTTTGCAGCTTGGAGAGTCTGTTGAGGGCAATTCTTCGGCAGAGAGATTGGAGTCCTTTCAAAACCACCTGAGGTTCAATTAGATGAATGTTGTGGCCGGACGCATTGGCGGCAGGATCCGCATGATGGATTTTCGAAGGCACTCAATCGGCATTCAGGTGCTGAGCTTGTCGGTCGTTCTGCTCGCTTGTTTCCCCGCGGATTGTTCCGCTGCGGAGTCTGCCAAACACTCCAGCAGCATCAAGGAGCAGGCTCGCTATCGTGGCCCGGTCGATCTCGCCATCGCGGAGGATGAAACTTGGGCAGTGACCGTCAATGAACTGTCCAGTTCTCTGACTTTGGTCGATCTCACGAAAGGGCAGGTGATCGATGAAGTGCCATGTGGACTCCGTCCGGTATCGATTGCGCGATTGTCTGATCGGGACCTGCTCGTCAGTTGCCGCGATGCGGGGGTCGTGCAAAAGTTCCGTGTTGCGGATCACCAACTGGATAGGCTCGCTTCGATTCCGGTGGGATTTCATCCGAGTGGCTTGGCTATCGACCGAACCCGTCAGCGTGCTTTCGTCGGCTTGATGGCTTCCGGCGAAGTGGCCGAGCTGGACTTGCGTTCCGATCGGCTGATTCGTCGACTTGCCGCCGGACGATGGCCGAGGTATCTGGCGCTTGCGCCTGACGGCAAGCGGTTGGCGATCGGACTCAGTGGCGACAGTTGCGTTGCGGTTATGGACGCTGTCAGTGGGGAGATCTTGTATGAAGAGCCGATCAGTGGCGGAATCAACATGGGGCACATGCGCGCCTCGGCCAGTGGCGAGTATGTGTACTTTCCGTGGATGATCTACCGTACCAATCCGATTGACGTCGGCAACATTCGCCGCGGCTGGGTGCTGGCCAGCCGCGTTGCGCGCGTACGACTCGATGGTCCGGCCTACCGAGAGGCGATTTCGCTGGACGTTCCGCGACTGGCTGTGGCTGACCCACACGGGTTGGTCATCACGCCCAATGAGCACCGCATGGCCGTGACCTCATCAGGAACCCACGAGTTGCTTGTCTATCGACTGGGGGATCTTCCGTTCATCGGCACGGGAGGACCTGGCGACCTGATCGACAATCGATTGTTGCGTGACAAGGATCTGTTCTACCGAATTGAGTTGGGTGGACGTCCGATGGGGGTGGAGCCCAGCAGGGACAACCGAACGGTCTTCGTTGCCAACCACTTGACCGACGCGATACAAATTGTCGACTTGGAAGGGCGGCAGGTAGTCGGGACGATTTCACTTGGCGCCACGGCCACCGATCCTCAGGCAGTTCTGGTCCACCGAGGTATGGAGATCTTCCACGACGCCCGGCGCAGCTTGGACCAGTGGTACAGCTGCCATTCGTGTCACCTGGATGCCGGCTCCAACGCGAAGGCCATGGATACCTGGAACGACGGAAGCGCTCTGACCACCAAGACGGTTCTTCCGCTAGCGGGTGTCACCAGCACAGGGCCTTGGACTTGGCACGGCTGGCAAAAAGATTTGGATGATTCGATTCAGAATTCGTTCGTGTCCACCATGCAAGGTAAAAGGGGGACCCAGGAAGATGTCAACGCCGTGCGCGCTTACTTGGCCAGCCTCAAGCCAGTGCCCAGTCCGTTCCGTGATGCCGATGGAGGCATCAGCGAAGCGGCCATGCGGGGTAAAAAGCAATTCGAAAGTTCTGAAGTGGGCTGTGCGGATTGCCATTCCGGTCCCCTGTTTACGGACGGTCAAGTTCATGATGTCGGTTTGGGCTCGGAATCGGACAAGTATTCGGGTTACAACACGCCCAGCCTGATTGGTGTGTATCAAAAAGTTCGCTTGCTGCATGATGGACGCGCCAAGTCCTTGGAGAAGGTCCTGGATCGCTGGCACAGGCCGCAGGACATAGGAGGTGGTGCGGAACTGACGCCGCGGCAACGGAGCGATCTCATCGAGTATCTGAAGTCGCTCTAGCAGCCTGCCGGAAAAAGGTGTCTGACCCTTTGGAGACCGCGCTGAAACATTGGAAAACGAACGGTTGGAGAGGGTCAGACACCTTTTTCTGGCAGGCTGTTAAGCCATCTCTGCTTGCACCACCTGCTGCGTATCCTGATTTCGCCGAAAGAGAACAACAAACAACAGCAGGGTGAGGACGATACTGATCGTGATCCATATCGGTTGGTAGGCCCACTGTCCGTCGTTCACGCGAACGATCGGCTGCAGCGCGGCCGGAACGTCGCCCGTGTTGCTGCCGCACCAAGCGAGTGTCAGCGAGAGCGTGTTGTTGATAACGTGAACCAGCATCGTACAGATCACGCCGCCCGTTCGCCAAGCGATCAGTCCCAGGATCAAGCCCATCAAGCTCGCTGCGATGGACTGCTGCAAGACGGTATGGGTGAATCCGAAGAACAGGGCCGATACGACGATCGCCCTTAGGGCACCACTTTGCCGGAGTAGGCCGCCAAAGATAAAGCCGCGAAAAGCCAACTCCTCGCAGATGGCCGGCAGGACGGCCATGACCATCAAAATGGCCCACAGCGGTTGGCTCATGACCATCTCTTGAAAGTGTTTCAAGACCAGAGCCGTTTCCGGGCCGATCTCGTAGATCCGGCTGATGCCCTCTCCCAGGAGCGTGTAGCTGGGGTGCATCGAAATCCCTAGCATGATGGCCGCTGCAATGTGGGACGTTTGCGTTCGATGAACGCGCAGAGCATGCCGAATCGATCGAGTCAGAAAGGTCGCCATCAGCAGACACGGGGTTAGAATCAAGACAACTTGCACGACGAAGGTTGACTTGACGATTGCCCCCCAGGAGTCGATGCTCGACCCGGCTACGAACTGGGCAAAAAACATACCGACCAGAATCGTGACACCGCATAGAATGGCTTCCGTCGGCGAGGCGGTGTCGCCGCGATCGCGCCATAGCTGATGTGCCCAGAGGCGAAGATTCCAGCGCTCAGACTCGCGAAACATCACCGTCTCACTTTCAAACTGTCGGATTGCCCAGCGAATCGACAATGAACAGCAGCAAGCCGTGACCAGCACAACGACAGGCAAGTGTACCAGCGCTTCGGTATATCGACCTTCGATCAAGGAGCGTACCAGGAATACCGCGCCAGAGACGGGAACAAGGCTGGTGCCCAGGCCCAGTTCCAGGCTGGGCAGCATCGGCAGCGAGACGAGCGGAAGGGTGACCAGTAGTAGAGGCATCAGGTAGTACTGGCCCTCCTTGGTACTTCGCGCCAGTGCAGCCACGGCCAGAGAGAGAGCGCTAAAAAAGGCGGCCATGGGCAACAGCAGTAGGACGAGCCAGCCGAACGCGTGGACCGGCATCGGGCCGAGGGTTTCAGCCAGCTGGGGAGTGCCCTGAGATGCCAGCTGCTTGACGATAATGCCAGCCGTCAAATGCATACTCATTAGGTTCAGTAGGGCACTACCAATACTGAAGACCGAAATCGTCAGGAGCTTGCCCCAAACAATTTCGCGACGTCGCGCCGGACTCGAAAGCAACGTTTCCAGGGTGCCCCGCTCCTTCTCTCCCGCACACAGATCAATAGCGGGGTAGAACGCGCCGGTCAGTGCCCAAACCAGCATGACAAACGGAAGCACCTTCGACCAGAGCATCGCGCGACGCACCGAGCTGGGAGCCGTATCGGTCTGAGTTAACT
>JANQJJ010000166.1 GCA_028281725.1 Pirellulaceae bacterium
ACAATTCCTGTCGGCTGATGGACGATCGCGGCGGCGGCCCCTACCGTATTCTGTATGTTGCCGGCCGTCCCAACTGGGAATTCAAGTTCATCCGCCGCGCCTTGGAAGAGGATATCGAAGTTGAGCTCAAGGGCTTGGTGCGCATTGCAAAGAAGGAACCCAAATTCAGTTTTAGGGATCGTGGCGTCGATTCGGCGAATCCACTCATCGCCGGGTTTAGCGATGATGTGGAAACGGTCGAGCAGTATGACGAACCGGTCCTGTTGCGATTGGGGGTCGACGACAGCGAGGAATTGAAGGCTGGGTTTCCAAGTGGCGAGGAGTCGCTGTACCACTATCATGCCATCATCTTGGATGATATCGAAGCGGACTTTTTCACGCAGCAGCAAATGCTGTTAATGCGGCAGTTCGTCGCCGACCGGGGTGGTGGTTTGATGATGCTTGGTGGCCAAGAGGGCTTTGCCGGTAGTGACTATCGTGATACGCCGCTCGGCGACGTATTGCCAGTTTACTTGCGAGGCATCTTGAGCAGGCAGAGCGACAAGCAAGCTGTGCGATATCGTTTGACGCGCGAGGGTGGGTTGGAGCCCTGGTTGCGTCTGAGGGCAAACCAGCAAGATGAACAGAAACGTGTTGGTGAGATGCCCGACTTCCTTACTTGGAATCCCGTGGCCGATGTGAAACCAGGTGCGTCCGTACTCGCCGAACTCCAAACCTCTGACAAGTCTCAACCTGGGTTGGTTGCGCACCGTTTTGGCAAAGGCCGCGCGATGGCGTTGCTGGTCGGCGACTTTTGGCGATGGGGAATGCGACGTGCCAGCGAGGATTCGAATGATCTGGCGCAGAGCTGGAGGCAGATGGCACGCTGGCTGACCAATGACGTGCCCCGACGCGTGGAAGTAGACGTTCGGCCGCCCGCTGGTGCGCTCGGGCCGCATCAATTGACCATTCAGGTTCGGGATGCCGCTTACAAGCTGATCGACAATGCATTCATCGAACTGATCGTCGTTGAGCCCGATGGTAAGGAAGTCGCGGCAACCGCAGCGGCCGACTCGCAGCGGCTCGGTCACTACGTTGCCGAATACTGGTCTCAGTTGGACGGTGGATATCGCTGCACCGTCGAAGCAACGGGACCTGACGGAGAAGTCCTGGATGCAGTCAAGACGGGGTGGACTGCTCAGCCAAGTGCGGCCGAGTTTGCGCGCGTCGAGCCCGATAGCCAGATGCTCCAGCGCCTGGCTGATCAGTCGGGCGGAGAGGTCGTCGCAATCGAGGATCTCGAACGATTTGTGTCGACGCTGGCAACGCGCGACGTGCCGATCACTCAATCGCGAGTCGAGCCGCTATGGCATCGGCCCTGGTTGGTTTTGTTGGCCATGGGTTGCCTCTGCCTGGAGTGGGGACTGAGACGTTGGAAGGGGCTGCCATAGTGTTTTCTCAGCTTGGTGTTCGTCTGCAGTTGTGGATAGCCCTGTTCTGCTGCCCAGGAGTATCGGCTGCCCAGGACATTCCACCGAATCCTGCAGAGGATTGCGATCGACTGATCGTTGTCGTTGGTGCGGCAGGTACCGATGAATTTGCCGGCGAGTTTTCGAGCTGGGCCGACGAGTGGGAGCAATTAGCCCGGCGCCAGCAATGGCAGCTGACGCGTATCGAGGAGCCGGCGGATGCCGGGACGGCACGGGAGCAACTGGAGGGCGCGGTCCGCTCGTCGCTAAAATCGTCTTGCCGATTGTGGATCGTCTTCCTGGGACACGGCACGTTTGCGCGCGACACGGCCAAGTTTAACCTGATCGGTCCGGACGTTTCGGCAAATGACTTGAAAGGTTGGCTCAAGGGATCTCAGATGCCGGTCGTCGTTGTCAATTGTTCGTCCGCGAGTGCTCCCTTCTTAACGAAGCTGGCTGGGCCCGATCGCGTCCTACTCACGGCGACTCGTAGTGGCAGCGAGATCAACTATTCGCGATTTGGCAAGTACTTATCGCTGGCGATCAACGACCCTGAGGCCGACATCGATCACGACCAGGAGGTTTCTCTGCTGGAGGCCTTCCTTGCGGCCACTTCGGAAACAGAGCGTTTTTATCTTGGTGAGGCGCGACTGACTACTGAGCACGCCTTGCTGGACGACAACGGAGATCGAGTGGGTACCACTGGCGATTTTTATCGCGGGATTCTGCCTGCCAAGCAGGCGGAGGAAGGAAAGCAGATTGATGGGGCGGTAGCCTCGCGAATGATCCTCTATTCCTCCCCCGGTGTTCCGGTGTTTCCGCCGGAATTGGAAGCACGCCGGCTGCAGATCGAGAGGCAAATCGACCAGCTGCGAAACCAGAAAGACCAGCTGGCCCAGGAGCACTACTACGACCAGCTGGAATCACTCATGCTGGAGCTCGCCCAAGCCTACGATTTGGCCGAAGCGAATCAGTGATCGTCCAAAAGCCACCCCAGGGACGCCCCTCAACTGTCCGGTGGGACTGCACGCTGTGAACCCTACCTCGACCGTGTCCCTACTACTTTGAAAGTCGTGCTTCGAATCGAGGGAGATGCGGCACTTGGGCCGGGATGAGGTTTTCGAGCCTTGGGATTTGCCTGGTGTGGCTTACGGCGAAAAGAGGTGGGCAGCCCTGAAGTGAATCTGATATACTGTTTAAGCAGAAGAGAGAGCTGATGGGAATCAACCCCATCGCAATTTCGTCCCGCCACGATCCCCACCCGATCCACCTCCTTCCCTCCTAGGTGGCCCCTGATGGATGTAGCTTCAAGCAAACTCTCAGGCCGGCGTCTCTGTTGCCTCGTTGCCGTTTGGATGGCGGCGACCGGTGCGCGGGCCAACGGTCCGGTGAGCTTCGAGCTGGATGTGCAGCCGATTTTGACATCAGCCGGTTGCAATGCGGGTGCCTGTCATGGCAAGCAACGGGGGCAAAACGGTTTTCAACTATCGCTGCTAGGTTTCGATTCGGATTTCGATTTCGACGCGATTAAGCGTCAGGCCAGAGGTCGCAGGCTCTTCCCGTCGGCGCCGCAGCGAAGCCTATTGCTGCAAAAGGCGACAGCCGAGTTGCCGCATGGCGGTGGCAAACGACTCGAGCGTGATTCTCGGCCCTATCAGGTGCTGCTGAGTTGGATTGAGCAAGGGGCTCTCAGGGAGTTTGCCAATGAACCTCGACTCCAGCGAGTGGAACTGGTCGAGTCTTCGTTTGTTTTCAAGCCGGGAGAATCTCTGGCGCTGCGGACCATAGCGTCCTACAGTGATGGTTCTCAGAGAGACGTCACGCGGTCGACAACCTACCTTTCGAACGATGCTTCGATCGTTTCCGTTGACGCGGTCGGGACAATGACCGCGGGTGATCTGCCTGGTGAGACCGCGATCATGGCTCGCTATATGAATCACATTTGCGTCGCCAACGCAGTGATTCCCCAATCTCGAAACGTGCCCGAGGAGTTCTATAGCTCGCTGCCTCGCCAGAACTTTATTGATGACCTGGTTTACGCCAAGCTGCAAAAGACTTCGATCAAACCCTCAGGGCCGGCGAGTGACGCGAGCTTTATGCGCCGCGTCTACACCGACTTGATCGGCCGCCTGCCTTCGGCAACCGAGGCCAGAGAGTTTCTGGATAGCGAATCGGAGCATCGACGCGAATCCTTGGTTGCTGAGTTGCTCGAAAGGCCCGAATATGTCGATCACTGGGCCAGTCAGTGGGCGGACCTGCTGCGCCCCAATCCGTATCGAGTCGGAATCAAGGCGGTGCTCAACTACGACAATTGGATTCGTCAGCAGTTTCGTGACAACGTGCCTTACGACCGATTCGTGAAGCAACTGGTGACCGCCAAGGGCAGTACCTGGCGCAACGGTTCGGTAACACTGTATCGTGATCGGCGTAGTCCGGACGAGATGGCGACTCTGGTTAGCCAGTTGTTTCTGGGGATACGTCTGGAATGTGCGAAATGCCATCACCACCCGTTTGAGAAGTGGAGCCAACAAGATTTTTACCAGTTCGCCGCCTATTTCTCGCGCGTCGACCACAAAGGTACGGGGCTGTCACCTCCGATTTCGGGAGGTGAGGAGACGATTTTTGTTGCCGGCAAGGGACAGGTAAAGCATCCGGTGTCGGGTGAAGTTCTTCAGCCTCGACCGCTTTTCGGAACCGCGGACATCGATGACCCATCGTCTGATCCGCGGGAGGCTTTAGCTGGCTGGATCGCGTCTCCCGAAAATGACTACTTCGCTCGCGTGCAGGTCAACCGGGTTTGGGCCCTGTTGATGGGACGTGGGCTGGTAGAGCCGGTCGACGATTTGCGTTCTACCAATCCGGCCACCAATCCCGAGTTGCTCGACGCCCTGGCGACCCATTTTGAAGAGGTCGGCTATGACCTCAAGGCGCTCATTAAGACCATCGTCCAATCCCGGGTCTACGCGCTGAGTTCCTCTCCAACGGAAACCAATATTGGCGACCGGCTCAACTACTCCCGGCATTACCGGCATCGGCTCGGCGCGGAGGTTTTGATGGATGCGGTGGCAGACATTACGCAAACGCCTCATTCGATGCGTGGAATGCCCAGTGGATCGCGAGCCAATCAAGTGTGGACTCATCGTGTTGATTCGTTTTTCCTGGATACCTTTGGACGCCCTGATGAGAATCAGGATCCGCCCTGCGAACGCACGCCGGACTCCACCGTAACTCAAGCATTGCATCTGATGAATTCGGCTGAGTTGGATCGGCGGATCAAGAGCGATAGCGGTCGCGCCGCCCAGTTGGCAAAGAGCGAGATGAGTCCGGAAGAGATCGTCAATGAGCTGTATCTAGCGATTTTTTCCAGATATCCGAGCGAGCAGGAATTGCAGTATGCGGCCGAGTTGCTGGTCAAGTCCGGTGATAAGCGTCGCGAGACGATTGAGGATTTGATGTGGTCGATGATGAACGCGCCCGAGTGCACCATTCAAAACTGAGGAACGTAGACCGTGAATGTGACAAGTAGAAATTGTGAAGGAATGTTGCGCCGCGACTGTCTTCGCTTGGGGTTGGGCGGGCTTGTCGGCGGTGGTCTCGTCGGCGCGCTGAAGGCTCAGGCGTCCGAGTCGGCTGAGCCTCTGGTGCGCCAGGCGGATGCCTGCATTTTGATTTGGATGGATGGAGGGCCCAGTCACTATGAAACGTTTGATCCCAAACCGGAGGCTCCCATCGAGATTCGCGGTGAGTTTCAGGCGGTGGCCACGAAGACTCCGGGAATGCACTTTTCTCAACTGATGACGCGATTGGCCGGGATTTCTGGTGAGTTGGCGATCGTGCGTTCGATACGCCATGATCAGGGAAATCATGGCGCGGGCAACCACTATATGATGACCGGTGCGCCACCGCGTATTCCCGTCGGTTGCGGAGCGTTTGTCAGTTTTCATCCCAGTCTCGGAAGCGTGGTTGCCAAAGAGAAAGGTGCGCCGTTCGGTATCCCACCCTATTTCTCGATGCCACGCATGTCGCGATCCGGAGGTCCGAACTTCCTCGGGGCTCGTTACGCGCCCTTTGTCGTGCCGGACAGTCCCAATAGCAGTAATTTTCGGGTGCGCGACGTCACTATCCCTTCAGGCCTGACCGACGAGCGGTTCGCGACCAGGCAAGAGATTCGACGCAACATCGACACCATGCTGCGCATCAATAACGAAGTCGCCGGAGATCCGACGCTGGCGGTCGACGAATTTTTTGGTCAGGGATTGGAGTTGATTGCCAGCCCAGAAGCGCAGGCGGCGTTCGATATTCACGCCGAGCCGGATGGCACGCGCGATGCGTACGGTCGCAATTCGTTTGGCCAGCGGGCTTTGCTCGCCCGGCGACTGGTGTCGGCCGGCGTTCCTTTCGTGACGCTTTATGAAGG
>JANQJJ010000174.1 GCA_028281725.1 Pirellulaceae bacterium
AAATCGCCGGGCAGGTTTGCCGGTAGCGGCACAGCATCGGGCCGGATGGAGCGGTCCCCCTAGCCGCTTCAGAATCGCCGTCGCTGGGAGGGCGCGGCAAACGGCCTCACCTTGGGTCCGAAGTGAAGACCAGGCGTCTGAGAAGGAGCGCTTGGCGCCGGTCGCCGGAGGAGCTTTCCCGGTGAGCGGCTTCCGATTAAACTGCGCCGAACTGGCTGTGACCTGCCACCCCCTCCCAGAACCGTCCCCTTCGATTCTCCCAACAGGAGACCAACATCATGTCCGAGCGTTTTCGTATGACGGGACTCCTATTGCCGCAGAGCGTGCGAAGCTTGTCGAGCATGCTGGTCGCTTTCATCTGGTTCTCCGCATTTTCTCTCCAGGCAGCGGACCATCCACCGAATATTCTATTCATCTTCTCCGACGATCATGCGCCCCAGGCCATCGGAGCGTATGGTTCCAAGATCAACCAGACTCCCAACCTGGACCGAATTGCCAAAGAGGGGGCCGTGTTTCACAACTCGTTCTGCGCGAACTCCATTTGCGGGCCCTCACGGGCCTGTATTCTGACGGGCAAGCACAGTCACCTGAATGGTTTTCTTCGCAATGGGAATCGTTTCGACGGATCGCAGACCACGTTCCCCAAACTGATGCAGAACGCTGGCTACCAGACCGCGATCATTGGAAAATGGCACTTGTCGAGCAATCCAACCGGGTTCGACCATTGGGAAATTCTTCCCGGCCAGGGCAATTACTACAATCCTGACTTCATCCAGATGGATGGAAAGCGAAAGCGATACGAGGGCTACTGCACGGACATCATTACCGATTTATCGCTGCAGTGGCTTCAGCAGCGCGATCCCGACAAGCCCTTTATCCTCATGTGTCAGCACAAGGCACCGCATCGTAACTGGTCGCCACCGGAGCGCCATTTTTCGCTCTACAAAGACAGCGACGTCCCCGAGCCGGAAACTCTACTGGACAGCTACGAAGGTCGTAGTGCGTTGCTCAAACAGAATGAGATGTCACTCAAGGACCATTTCTACTGGGGCCACGACATGAAGTTTCATGGCGAAAACGGTTTCCCCGACTATTTTTTGGGGCGACTGGGGAACAGGGAATACAGCCGGATGACCGAGGAGCAACAGCGGGCCTGGGACGCTCAATACGAACCTGAGAATCAAGCTTTTATCGAGAAGATGCAAGCTGGAGAACTGACCGACCGGCAAGTCCTCAGCTGGAAGTATCAGCGCTACATCAAGGACTACCTGCGTTGCATCCAAGCCGTGGACGATGGCGTTG
Source organism: Pirellulaceae bacterium (assembly GCA_028281725.1). Lineage (GTDB taxonomy): Bacteria > Planctomycetota > Planctomycetia > Pirellulales > Pirellulaceae > Aureliella. The sequence goes on from JANQJJ010000174.1 coordinate 1,303, forward strand.
GGCAGCTGCTCCACTACCTGGATGAAGCCGACTTGGCTGATAACACCGTGGTCATCTATTCGTCCGACCAAGGTTTCTACTTGGGCGAACACGGGTGGTACGACAAGCGTTGGATGTTTGAGGAATCCTTACGGATGCCATTCCTCGTTCGTTGGCCCGGCGTCTTGCAACCCGAAACCCAGTCCAAGGCATTAATCCAAAACATCGACTACGGGCCCACATTCCTGGATATCGCCGGGGCAGAAATTCCCGAGGAAATGCAAGGTCGCAGCCTAGTCCCCCTGCTGCACGATCAGGGACAACCCTCGGCCACCTGGCGCGATGCGATTTATTACGCCTACTATGAAAATGCGGCGGTTCACAACGTCCCTGTGCACGACGGTGTCAGAACGGACCGCTACAAGTTGATGTTCTTTCCGAGAACGCGTGAGTGGAATCTGTTCGATTTGGAGCGGGATCCCCAAGAGCTCAAGAGCGTTCACGCGGAGCCGAATTATGCATCGATTCTAACCGGATTGCAAAAGCGTTATCGGGACCTGCGCCGGTTCTACGACGTCAACACGGCAGTCATTCCGGCCACGCGTGGTGACGAGCCCAAGTGGAAGGCACGCAATCAAATCCTTAATGCGCGTGCGAAGAAAGGCGAGGCGGAACTGGCCTTCATCGGTGACTCCATTACCCAAGGTTGGGAAGGCAGAGGCAAGGCCGTTTGGCAGCAGGTCTATGGCGATCGCCAGGCCATCAATCTGGGAATCGGCGGTGACCGTACCGAACATGTGATCTGGCGATTGACCCACGGCAATCTCGGTAAACTCAAGCCCAAAGTAGTCGTGCTCATGATCGGGACCAATAACACCGGCCATTTCATGCAGGACCCGGTGGAGGTGGCCGCAGGAGTCCAGGAGATCCTGAGTATTCTCGCCGAGCGCCTACCGGATACCCAAGTCATCTTGCAGGGTATCTTTCCTCGCGGCGAGACCTCGTTGGACGAGGCGCGTTTGAATAACGTGGCCATCAACCAGCTCATCCGCCGCTATGCCGATGGCGAGCGAGTCCACTTTCTGGACGTGAGCGACGCGTTTCTAAGCCAAGATGGCACGATCAGCCGAGACATCATGCCCGATTTGCTTCACTTAAGTACCGAAGGCTACCAGCGTTGGGCGGACGCTCTGGAGCCTAAGTTAGCAGAGCTCGGACTTTAGCGCCGATGATTCACGAACACACAAATCAAATTGTCGCCGGCCTCTCGGCCGGCCGTGGTGTCTGTCGCCAATTGAAGCGAGCCGATTAGTCTGCTGTCGCGTTGCTTAGCATGATTCCCCTGGGACTCTATTGCGGCAGGGGAACCAACAGGCATCATCCGGGCCATGGTGGCTGACATCATCTGGGCTTGGTGGCGGCCAACGGGCGCGAAGGTGGATTCAAGCGCTCGGCGGAGTTTTTCGCTCGGCCAGCCGTCATGACACTTTCATATTCGCTAGCCGTCATGCAGATCACCTCGCTAGCGCGCGTCTTCTCGTTCTTGACCGTGTGCAAGTAGCAGCCAACATACGGCTCGGTGACCCGCGCTTTGGCATCCAGAGGAGCGACGATCAGCAACTGCAAACCAAACTTCTCAAACAGCTGCAAAGCGTACTCGGCGTAGTGATCGTCCACCTTGGAAAACATTTCATCCACTACCACGAAGTGCAGACGATCATCGTCATCGCGACCGGCATCAATGTCGAACTGATACGCGATGGCCGCCACCAGAATGGTGAATGCCAGCTTGGCCTTTTCTCCTCCGGATTGCCCAGAACTGTCTTCATAGCAGCTGCGCTCTTGACCGCTGATGACGTCAATCTCACGCGCCGTAAAATCGAACCAACGCCGCACATCGATCACTTTGTCTCGCCAACGCTCCTCTTCTCGGAGTCGTCTAATCAAACGCTCGATACGTCCGAATCTTGCCTCATCGGCGATGTCGTTGCCGTCAAAATGATCACTCAAGCACTCACGCAACAGCGTCTGAAAATCGCGGATCTCACGGTCGGCAACAGCTCTCGGCTCCAGTCGCATGAATGTGCCGGCTCGATACTCCAATTGCTCCAGCGAAGTATTGAGCGTTTCGATCTTGGACAGAATCTCTTGTTTTTCGCACTCCAAGGCGGCATGGAACACACCGATTTCCTGAATGACCTTTTCGTTGAGTCGCTCTCGGAAGCGAATCTCATGCCGCGGCAAGTCCTCACGGCGAAGCTGATCCAGCAGACCGAGGAAGCCGTCGATGTAGAGCAAGTCCGCATTAAGATCGGCGCGTTCTTCAGGACTCTCGCTAAGGAATTTTTGCATCGCGCGCACCACATCCGACCGCAGGGGATCGGCCTGACGGCCCAAGCCGCTGAGCTTGGATTGAATCTGCTGCGTACATTCCGTTTGCAGCTCGGCGAATTCACTCAAGTCACTCAGCTGGGCAAACCGTGGACCAAGCGATTGCTCGAGCCTCGCAAAAATTTCTTGATGTTTCGTCAAACTTCCGTCTGACTCGCGGTCTTGCAGTACCTGTTGATGTCGATCTCGCACGCGGCGGGCTTGAGCATTTTCACCAAGCAGACTGCTTTCAGCGGCGATCTGCGTATCCCGCTCTCGCTGTGCCTCGAAACGCCGCGCAATGGTCTCATCGAGCCTGCTCCGCAGCACGCGCACTGCGTCATTGGAATCTTCAATCGCCCGGCGTTCCAATTCGAGAGCGTCAATTTCTCGCTGGTGACGATCCGTGTCCACGAGATCAAAGTCGGGTACCGATAGCGCCACATCCACGGCACCCATCTGCCGCGAGAGTTTTTTGGACTGGAGCTCAAGCGTTTCGATCGCGCCGAGAAACCTCTTTTCCTGAGCTTTCAGTTCGGACAGCCTGGCCTGCATCTGGGCCAACCGCTGGGCGTTATCCCAACCAAGCACAAAGCCGTTGGAATCCACCGCGTGGGGACGATCGTCTTTCTCGTGTTGATGCGAACCCAACTTGGCGTGCCGCTGCCGCGTGATTGCCGGTCCCGGAGCGCGCTGGAACTGTTCCAGCGTTTCACAACAGCGGTAATCAAACTGTTCGCGCAACCTGCTTGCTAGCCACGGCGATAGCGGGTGGTCCTCTTGGACACACAGCTTGCTGATCAATGAATCAGCGTGCAGTTTTTCTTGCCCGGGCTGCTCTACGGTGTGGTTGACTCGCACGCAGACGATTCGCTGTCCCTGCCCACGCGAATCGGTGATCGGCGTATTGGCTACATAGTCGCTCACGCGCCGGTAGTGCTCTTCGGGCACCAGCAGACTCAGAGCGAAACGTCGTAGCACCATTTCGATGGCCGGCTGCCAGGGATACTGGTCTTCCGCCACGGTTAACAATTCGCAGGCGAAGACCAGCTCGGATTCAGGAAGCCCGAGCTGCTGTGCCATGCCGCTGCGCACGTCAGCCAGCTGGCTGGGAAGATTACCGGCACGCTGCTGCAGAGTCTCCAGCTGCGCCTTCTCTTCTTCGATTGCCTGACGCACGTGAGTTAACTCACGCGCACGCTCGAGTCGCTCGGCGGCAATCCGGGTGGACGCATCGGCAAGTTCTCCCTGGACTTTGGCCAGCAGCCTTGGCAGTTTTTCGAATTCTTCACGATTGTCGAAGGTGCTGTCGGTGCCCAGAGTCTTGAGCGCCGACTGCAGTCGCCCCCTTTCTCGTTTTTTGGCAGTCAGCAGCGCTTGTTGGGTTTCCAGCTGGTGTGGTAGCTGCCGCAGCCGTTCTCCGCCGGTCTTCTCGATTTCGTTCTTAAAGTAGCGCTGCGTGTCGTCGAGGGCGTCGATTTCCTTTGCCAGTTCCTCTTTTCGCCGCTGGGCTTTCTTGACCGCACTGGCATTGGAGGTCAGCCGAGGCTTGAGCCAAGAGAGCGCCTGCTGGCGAAAGAAGCTATCGGTTGCATCGAGCTGTTGTTGGTAGAGGCCAATTTCACTGGTCAACGACCTCAGGTCCCCCGAGGCTTTTTCGATCGGCTCGAGGAGTTCGATTTGCCGGCGGGCTTTGACTAATGCCTGATGGGCGTGACTGAGCTGCAGAAAGTGAGCCAGCAGGCTTTCGATCCGCTCGCGCCACGGCCGTGACTCGAGCATGTGCTCCCGAATAAAGCGATTCAGACTCTGAATATCTTTGACCGCCACCGTCTGGTTAAAAACGTCCATGGCCTTGGGACGCATTTTCGTAATCCGGGCGATCCAGGAATGGTATTCCGTGTATTTGGTGGTTGCAAAAAAGCCGCGCTCGACCAGTTGCTTTCGAATGCGCTCGCTTCGGCTGAGTCCGCCAAAGTCGTCTGCGATGCCGCGCTCCTCATCGGAGAACGCATAGGTCTTGTCGACTTCGCCGTCTCCGGTGATCTGCAATACCTGAGCGACGGTAAAGGCCTTGCCGGTGTCTTCTCGCTGAAAGCAAGCCAGCAGAACAGAATAGTGTTTATCGGCCGGTCTGAGGTAATCCGTGACGGAACCGGCGTCCTGCTCACTGCTGGAGCGTCCGCAGGCACCGCGAATGTAGGTTCTTTCATCTCGCTCTCGTTTCTTGGCGCCGGCGGCAACGTTGTAATTGCGGACGCCTGGCTGGACCAGTAGAGTCAGGAGCGCGTCAACGAGCGTCGATTTGCCGGAGCCATTTTGACCAACCAGCAGCGCTGTGCGACCTTCCGGCGCCAAACTATAGACTTGTCCCAAGGTACTATCGAACGTGCCCCAATTGGTGACTTCCAGCTTCTTCAGGCGATAGCCGGGGCGTGTGTTATGCGTCCAACCCATGTTGTCCATTCGGTGCTTTCTAAACTTTGGGGTTCACTTCGAACCTGCTGAGGCGCTGCGTGCCTGCCGGCGGCTTCGCGCTCGGTCACTCCGCCTGGGACGAGGCGGCGGCTGCAGCCAACCGCTCTTTGAGACGTTCGAGTTCTGCTACGGGTAACCTGGCTTTCAAGATGCGGCGGATTTCCCAACCAGACTTTGTCTCACCAAAGCGGCTGACAAACTTGAGTGATTCCAGTTTGCGCAGCGCGGCATCCAGCGATTTTTGCAAGCGAACTTCATCTTCGCCGCTGGGAAAAAATGACTTCCAAGAGTCGAGTAAATCAGCCGTTTCCACGACGCAACGGTGGTTGTCGAGATCCTCCTCCTCAAAACGTCGGAGTTGCTCTCGCAGCAAGACGCACAGCAGCGTCGTTTCGTATCCCAGGCGCGTTCGCCTGAACAGCCGAGGTAAATCTTGATACGCGCCGGCCGCCTCCTCTTCGGCCAGTTGCCGGAGATAGGCCAGCCCCTCCGGTTCGTCGACAACGAGCAATAGGCCGATGCGTGAAAAGTAATCGGTCAGGGGCGATTGGTACCGCAGCAGCGTGCCCCAAGACGCATCATCGCTGTAGACGGCGCCTTGCAGCAGTCGCACTGCGGCGACGCTCCAGTCTTTGTACTGGGGCAACGAGTCTTTGGCCTGATCGATCAACGGATTTCCTCCACCGCGACGGCCGCGGTATGTTGCGCTGGTCTACGCTTCTTGCGTGTCTCACTCGGTAGAAAGGTTACCTGAGGGAGCGTTAAAGTGCGGTCGACGTCGTCCGGCGTCGGGGCAGGCAACTGAATCGACTTGCTGCGGTCAATCCTGTGCCTGTCATCGTGGGCGATTTGTAGGTAACCCAAAATTTCAATCGCTCCGATCTGCAGTGGGAATCGGCCGAGTAATTCGGCGATTGGTGTTTCCCCATAATTCTCGGTCATCCGTGTGATGTTCTGCCGCATGGCCTGCCAGTCGAGTCGCTCCAGCGAGGCCAGATGCTCCAGCATGGCCGCTTGTCCTTCGGCGTCGACAGCGGCGGGCTGCAACGCAATCTCGGTGAAAGGCTCGGGCGCCGACCAAAACGGACGATCCATAGCGGACTGAATTTCCAGTTCGACTTCCACTTCCAAGCCGATGTCCTCCGGCGGATGGTCGGCCAGAGCGGTCGCTGAGGCGAGCACATCCCGCAGTACGTGCGCCAGACGCTGATGGTGGCGAGTACTGCGGCCATCGAGCAGCCTTCGAAGGGTGACCGACAGGTGCTGCGTCGTTCGTAGAATTTTTTCCGATTCCGCTATCAACGTCGGTATCATCGTACGTAGGGAATGAAGCCCGGCGTGATCGCCGGCGAGGGCTTCGACCGCAGTCAACCGACGGATAATCTCCGCAATTCGATCTTGGCTTTCCGGCGAGTGGATGAGTCTGAGAAATTCAAAAAAGCTCTGCCCCTGGTCACCGCGCTTGAGCATATCCTCGCTATCGAGTGCGAACTGAAGGATACCGCCGCGAGATTCGCTGGCAGCCAAAACCTTCTGCTGCACACCACGCGTAATGTCCTTAAATCGATCCTCGACCGATCGAAAATCTGACTTCAGCTGCTCCAATTGGGAGACGGCCAAGGAAAAGCGTTCGCGAATCTGCGTCTCGCCCAAGGGCGGAGGAGCAGACGAGGATTGGAGGCTCGCGATCTCTCGATCGATTTCCGCCCGCTGCCGCTCCAAATGTTCAATTCTTGATCGGGGATCGTCCGATATGCCCACGACCACGTCACCAAGGATCTGCAGAATCGCCTTGAGACGAGATTCGGTACCGACAAAACCCGCCGCGTGCGATGCGTTGGACACAAACGCGAGTGCTTGTTCTGAATCGGCCGTCAGTTGGTACGTCGGCTCCGTTTCATTTTCGTCGATAAAACGCTTCAGCCAGCCGGTAGAGCCCGAGCACCAGGCAGCCAGGTACGCGCCGGCCTTGTCCAAGCCAACCGGCTTCGCCTTGGTCGCGTCTGCCGGGCTCGATTCGGGCAGCTGTTCCAGGTAGCGATCCAGGTCCGCGACCAGCTCGGAATGGACGCGAGTGATCCTGCCAGCGAGCTTGAACTGCTGATGGAAAAAGTCCAGAATCCAAGCCGCATTGGGCGACCGAAGCAACCGGACCGCTGGCGACGAAGCAAAGAATCGTTGCAGGGAGTCTCGTTGCATGGCGTTCCAAATGGGGGGAATTGGCGGGCAATCAATCCGAACAGTTGATTTGACGCAGATGCTCCCCCAAAAATCAAGGGTTTTGACGGAAAACCGCCTCAGAAAGCACGGTTTTCCCGGTCGTAACCGACCCCACCGCCAGAGTTTACGGGATTCCGGCCGAACTGATGTCTGGCCCGCGGACCGCTCAGACAGCTGCCAAGGCCCAAAACGCGGCCAAGTCACCGGGCTCCTCTACCAGGGGCGCGTCGTGATCACGCCTTCCTGCGGACTGCTGGCTGTGGCGTAGAGACGTTTGGGAATCCGACCGGACAGATACGCCTCCCGACCGGCCAGGGCAGCATGCTTCATTGCAATCGACATGCGAATCGGGTCCCGCGCATGGGCAATTGCCGAGTTCAGCAGCACGCCATCGGCACCCAACTCAAACGCTTCAGCAACGTCGCTGGCCGTGCCCACTCCTGCATCCACAATGACAGGATAGCCCGGGTCATCCTCCTTCAGATACTCCAGCAGGATTCGCAAGTTGTTGGGATTCAAGATGCCTTGCCCGCTGCCGATGGGACTGCCGGCCGGCATCACGCTCGTGGCGCCGACCTCCTTCAGTCGCCTCGCCACGATCGGATCATCGCTCGTGTAACAGAGTACTTGAAAGCCATCCTCCACCAGGGCCTGGCAGGCATCAATGGTCGCCACCGGATCGGGCAGTAGTGTTTTGCTATCGCCAAGCACTTCCAGCTTGACCCAGTTGGCTCCCGGGTTCTCCAGTGCTCGCAGAATTTCGCGTCCCAGACGGGCCACGCGAATCGCGTCTGTCGGGTTGTAACATCCGGCTGTGTTCGGCAGCAACAAGTACTCCGCCGGATCGATGTAGTCAAGAATATTTTTTCCAGAGCGGTCGTACATCCGTTCCCGCCGCACCGCTACGGTCACGGCCTGCGAACCCGAAGCGGCCAGTGAATCTCGCATCAATTCCAGCGTGTCATACTTTCCGGTACCGACAATCAGGCGACTCGACAAAGTAAAATCACCAACCTGCAAAGGCTCGTCTGCCGAAGAGGCAGGAGCTGAGTTGGCGGAAGATTCAGTCGTCGACATAGGAGTTATCCTCCCCCGACCAGAGTCACGGCTTCAATCACGTCGCCTTCGCAGACACGACGAGAGGCATGCTGCTCTCGAGGAACAATTTCCAGATTGACCTCGACCGCAACCACCCCACTTCGAATCTCGGCACATTCGAGCAGCTCGGCAATAGTGGCACCATCGGCCACATCAATGACTTGGCCGTTGAACTGGACTGAGATGGTTGGGGTGCCCACGATACGCTACTCGTCAAACGCGGAGTCGAACGCTCGCTCGCTTGGACTGAAGTCCAGTCTCTTGGTAAACGTGCATGCTTCGGCTGCGCCGAACTCGCGATCCATGCCACTATCTTCCCATTCGATACTGAGCGGCCCCTGATAGTTGATGTCATTTAGGGCGCGGATAATCTCTTCAAAGTTCACTCCACCACGCCCTGGACTGCGGAAGTCCCAACCTCTTCTCGAGTCCCCGAAGTTTAGGTGACTGCTGAGGATGCCGCTTCGTCCATTGAGGGTCTGAATCGCGTCTTTGATGTGGACGTGGTAGATGCGATCGGGGAAGCTTCTGATGAATTCAACCGGATCGATTCCCTGCCAAATCAAGTGGCTGGGGTCAAAGTTAAAACCGAACTCTTCGCGATGCCCGAGTGCCTCCAAGGCTCGCTCGGCGGTATAGATGTCAAAAGCAATTTCCGTCGGGTGGACTTCCAACGCGAACTTGACACCGCACTCGCCGAAAACATCGAGAATCGGATTGAAGCGTTCGGCCAGCAGCTTGAAGCCGGCATCCAACATCTTCTCCGACACCGGAGGAAACGAGTAGAGCAGATGCCAGATGCTCGAACCGGTAAAACCATTAACAACACCGACTCCAAATTTTTGGGCGGCCCGGGCGGTCTGTTTTAGCTCGTCAGCGGCGCGCTCGTTCACTCCGGCCGGATCGCCATTGCCCCAGATATAGTCGGGCAAGATCGACTTGTGCCGCTCGTCGATCACATCCAAAACGGCTTGACCCACCAAGTGCGCACTGATGGCATGGCATTGCAACCCGTTGGATTCGAGTAGCTCTCTTCTCTTGGCGCAGTAGTCATCTTCCGACATCGCCTTGTCGACTTCGAAGTGGTCCCCCCAACAGGCGAGCTCAATGCCGTCATAACCGAACTGTTTGGTGAGCTTCGCCATGTGATCAATGGGTAGGTCTGCCCATTGACCAGTGAACAGGGTGACGGGCCGCGCCATGGGGGTCTCCTCGCAAGGACAAAAACGGTGAGCGTGAGAACGAAGGTCGCTCAGCATGGCCACTGGGGGGTTACCCGCCGGCTGAGCGTTCGCCTGATGAACTCAACAGCGTACAATTTCGCTGCGTTCTTCGGTAGTAGGCTACGCGAGGCTCAACCGTTTTTTAATCTGCGTCTGTCGCGAATGAATCTCCGGCTGGGGCCGCTGCCGACGCTCGCTTTGGCGAAGCTGGCGATTGCTCCCCACGAGTCGCGGACCATCGTACCCGGCAGGCTGTGACCGCTATGAGCGGCCAATTTTAAGGTGAGAATCAGGCTGGACTGAACGGCCTGGCTACCGACTCCCGTCAAGAGCTCGAACCGGCAGAGCTTGGGCCAGTAACTCTTGTCGGCTGCACTTGCTCCGAACCGCTGCCCTCGCTGCTTTGTTGTCCTGGTTTTTGGGGGTAGGAAGATGGCGTATCTTCGCCAGTCGCCTTGCTCGAAAGCAGCACGTCGATGTCGGCTGGACTCAGGCCGAGTGCGCTGGCGATCTTCTGCTCGGACCAACCCTGCTCAGACAGGTTCTGCGCGTGGCCCAAGGGGCGCTGCGGAGAGATCCTGACTTGCTCAGCC
>JANQJJ010000175.1 GCA_028281725.1 Pirellulaceae bacterium
ATGAAGTAGATGTACCCCATCAGGCCTCTGGAGCGCACGGCCAGACACAATTCGAGCCCGTTCATCCGAGGCATTACCCAGTCGGAGACGACCAGCCGAATGCCCTCATTTTCGATGGTCGTCGAGCGCTCGAGATCATCGAAAATGAGGGCATTCGGCTGGTCGTCTCCGACTGGGAAATGCCTCGGATGAACGGGCTCGAATTGTGTCTGGCCGTGCGCTCCAGAGGCCTGATGGGGTACATCTACTTCATTCTCTTGACGGCTCGCAACGCCCAGGAAGACATCGTGTGCGGGCTCGGGGCTGGTGCGGACGACTTCCTCTGCAAGCCGTTTGACCCGCAAGAACTGCGCGTACGCATCCGAGCCGGCGAACGCATCCTGGCGCTCGAAACCCGCGATGTGGCGATCTTTGCGATGGCCAAGTTGGCTGAGTCGCGTGATCCGGACACCGGCGAGCATCTGGAACGAATCCGCCATTACTCACGACTGATCGCCGAGCATCTCAAGGCCAACGGCCGCCATACCAATGAGATCGACGCCGATTTTGCGAAGATGATCTACCTGACCAGCCCCTTGCACGACATCGGCAAGGTGGGCATCCCGGACAGCGTATTGCTCAAGCCAGGAAGGCTGGTTGACAGCGAATACGAGATCATGAAGACGCACACGGTGATCGGAGCGGATACCCTGAACGCGGCCTTGAGCAAGTTCCCCAATGTCCGCTACTTGCAGATGGCTCGTGATATTGCCCGCAGCCATCATGAACGTGTTGATGGCACGGGCTATCCAGACGGGCTCATGGGAGAGCAGATTCCGCTGTGCGCTCGCATTGTCGCCGTGGCTGACGTCTACGATGCTCTAACGACACAGCGCGTTTACAAAAAGGCATTCACCCACACCGTGGCCCGCAACTGTTTGGTGGAAGGATCAGGCACGCAATTCGACCCGGACATCGTTCAGGTCATGCTCGACCGAGAAGCCGACTGGCGCGAAATCGCCGAACGATTCTCACTGGTGCCAGCTTAGACGTCGTGCTGACGAAGAGAGCAAGCTCTAGCAGGGCAACTTGATCTCCACGGCCAGTCCACCTTCGTGATGGTTAGAGGCCGTAATACTGCCGCCATGGGAGTGAATGGCGCGGACAGCGATTGACAATCCCAATCCGACGCCCCCACCTTGTCGTTCGCGTGCCTGACTGACTCGGTAGAACGGACGAAAAATATCTTCCAGTTCGGCTGCCGGAACGCCGGGACCATAATCACGAATCACGAGCACAGCCTGGGTTCCGTTATTGACTAGCGAGGCTTCGACTGCGGTGTCGTCGGCAGTATAGGCCAAGGCGTTACGGACGACGTTCTCGATGGCTCGCTTAAGCAACTCAGGCACACCAGTAACCGTGCAGGGATTACATTCCATGAGCCTCACGGATCGCGTATCACTGCTCGCTTCGAACTGCGCGTTTTCGATCACTTCTCGAAGCAGATCACCGAGATTCACCGGCACGCACGCTTGCCCATTGCCCGCACTTTCCAGGCGTGTCAACGCCAGCAACTCGCTAATGAGCTCGTGGAGTTGTTCGGCTTCGCGTTCGGCGCGATCCAACGCCCGATCGGCTTCCTCGCCCTGCCGCTGACGGGCCAATTCAATTGCCACCCGCTGTCTGGCCAGCGGTGAACGTAGTTCGTGTGAGATATCCTGCAATAGTCGACGCTGAGCGCCGAGCAGCGTTGCGATACGCTCGGCCATGTGGTCAAAATCGCGGGCCAACTCGCCGATTTCGTCGCGTCGTTTGCCGATGGCCGGCGCAACCCGTTGCTCTAGATTCCCTTCTCCAAAACTTCGCAGGGCGGATCGCAGCTTTAACACAGGATCGGTGATGTAGCGCGCCAGAAAGTAACACACCAACCCCAGACCGAGAGCCAGCGGCACCAGCCGCAAGACAACCAGCCAAGCGAAAGTCGAGGGGGTTGGAAACGGGATTTGGGGGATCATGGCGGCGAAGATGAACACTCGACCATCGGCGGTATGTAAGCGCAAGGCGAGCGCGACCGTTCGATCTGTACCGTCGCGCTGTAATCCGTCGCGTGTCATGGCCTGATCCGCCAGCCGGCCAGGGAGCGGGGGTAGTTCAACGCCACGTAATTCCTGCCCCTGTTCATCGAGCAGATAGGACTGGATCTCCCATGAAGACGATAGCCGTTGCATCTGTTGTATTGCTGCATCCGGCCCTTCGTTCGTGAGCACGTTCCCGACCGCATGGGCATGCGTTTCGAGCAGATCGGCTATCCGTGTTCGCCAGGCCTCGGTCAGGAACGGAAGATCCCATTTTTGGATTCCCTGCGGCTCAGGCATCCCCGGCGGGCGCAGCTTGGAAAACGGCATCAACCAGAGCCCGATGGCAAACCCCATACAAAAGGTGAGCAACAACGTCAGCAGGACCGAAACGAAAATCTTCAGGAAGAGGTGACGCATGGCAGATCTCATCAGACGTGCCGGAAAACACGCGGAACAAACGCCTGTTACACGCGCGCCGCCGGTTTCATACTTCGATCGAAGTGCAGGTATAGATATAACCCACGCCGCGCACGGCTTTAATCCGTTCATTTCCGCGGCGATGATGTCCGAGCTTCTTGCGCAGATGGCTGACGTGCATATCGATACTACGGTCAAATGGAAGCGGATCGCGGTCGAGAACCAAGCGGAAGAGCTCCTTGCGATCGACGACCTTCCCGGCCGAACGCAAAAGCAGTTCCAGCAAATCGAACTCAGCGGCCGTAAGCGCGACAAGCTCGCCCGCACGCCTTACATAGCGCGCACCGAGATCCATCTCAACGTCATCGACGATCAACCGTTCGATAGAAGCACTCTGTTCGATCTGGTGCTCACGGCGGGCCACCCGCCGCATGATGGCGCGAATCCGGGCCGCCAGCTCGCGTGGATTGAATGGTTTGGGGAGATAATCGTCGGCTCCCAATTCCAGGCCAATGATGCGGTCCATATCTTCCCCACGCGCCGTCAGCATGATGACCGGCAAGGTGGATACGGCTCGAATCCGCCGCAGCACTTCGAAACCGTCAACACAGGGGAGCATCACGTCAAGGACGACCAGATGATGCTCGCCCGATAAAGCGCGTTCGACGCCTTGATCACCATCCCGCACGCTCTCGACTTCAAAAGCCTGAGCGTGAAGGTAATCGGTTACGAGTTCACACAGCTCGACGTCATCGTCGACGAGCAAAAGGCGAATGTCTGACGTTGCCACGAGCATCCTCAGCGGTCACAAATTCATCGGTGGCGTTCAGTCAGTATAACCCTCTGCCAGCGGTAGGATGCTCGCGTGGATCGCCCCGTTGCAGCCCGTTAGTAAAGAAGTGTAAAGCCGCAAAAATGGCCGCCATTCGAAGGCAGCATCAGGCTGCATTCGATCCTGCTACCCGGAAGTGCCAGCAAACCATGAATCCTCTCCAGCGGTATTGACGATTACGAGGCCACAGGTGGGGGCCGGCGAAACGTCACGGCGAGTGGCCGGCCCCCGATTAAGCTCAGCATCAGGCTTCCTCATCGACCAACGGAAACAGGCTCGCGAGCAATGAAGACGTTGGGTCCTGTCCATCCGCGAACGAAGAGAACATCCCGCCCATCCCCTGAGGCTGTGAGCCCATCGGGCCGCCACCGGACGCCATCATGCCCTGCATTTGATCCTTGGCTTCGTTCATCCGGCTTTCCAGATCCTGAGTATCGACCCCGTGTTCCTGAAGCGTTCCGAGAATCGCATCCTGAATCGCTGACTGGCCCGCTTGCGGTCCGGCTGAGCGGTCAACCGACTCCATCGCGCTGGATATCGCCGATTTAAGATCGCTGCGAAGCGCGTCGATCTGCTCGCTATTCAGCCCGGAAGATTCCGCCGTCTCGGTCACTTTGGCCCATAATTGCTGCCCGCGTTCACTCTGCCCAGGCTGCATGCCGGCTGCGCGATCCCCGCGCATTGCTGGATCCCGCTCCTGCATCTGTCGCATATACTGGAGCGGATCGCCGCTGAAACCACCGATCCCGGTTACATTCGACATCTCGAAGATCTCCTTTGATAGCGTTGTGGTGTTGCCGCTGCCGTTTGGACACGCGGCCGCGAACACTCCGATTCGCATTGCCATACGTTGGCCCCACTCTCTGTCAGCATTATCGAATGCGCGCTGGGCGAATCTGACGACTTTACGGATCTTTACCCTCCGGCGTGATCCATGGACGCTGCCAATAACGGTGAACGTAAAGAAGTGTAAATGGTGAGGCAGGTTCGGTTGGATCTGCTCGACTTTGCGTTGACTGAAATCACCAGAAACTCAATCGACAATCTCTACAGATCGGTAAACAGTTATTGCTATAGGAGTATCTCCCATGCTGCAAGACGGTCGTCACTCATCCACTTGGTATTTCACTCTGTGATCGCCGCTTCGAGTCCTTAAGCTCTGGCCTTTACGCTTCTTTACTCATAAGACGCGGAACCGACACATCGCGATAACGAATAATCAGCGGACTCAAGTAAGACCAGCGTGAACCACCAAGTAGCAACCATGGAGCTGGACATGCGATCCGCAATGAAACAACCATCGGACATAAGGAGTGAAGCGATGGCTAAGCGCAGAATCGACAGAATCGGAAGCGCCATCGGAGTCATCTTCATGATGGCTTTTGCCGGCGGTTGTGGTACGTCGCTCGAAGAAAGTGGTACGGGTAGCGTCCTGGATCTTCTTTCGGCAGCCGACTTCTCCGACGATATGCCCAGCACGGATATGCTCAACCAACTCACCGTAGGCGATCTGGTTGGCGGCTTTGTTGACTTCACGGACGAGTCGGCCTTTGGTATCGGTGCAAACCATCCCTCCAGCCCGGGCCTGAGCGACGAACAGTTGACCGCGCTTGAGTCGCTCCAGGCCCAACTTGGTGGAGGTGAGATTACTGAAGCTGAGTTCAGTGACGCCGTTCAAGAGTTGATCGGCGACCGTGGCGCCGGCCTGCCCTTTGCCGGCTTCTCGTTTTGTGGCAGTCCGTTCGGGCATCGGATGGGCAACAGTGCTGTATCACCGTTGAACCTGACTGACGAACAACAAGCCGCAGCCGTGGAGATTTTTGAACGCTTGCATGACGACATCGATGGCTTACGCGAGACCACTCATGAGGAGGTTCGCGCGCTGCTGACCGAAGAACAGCTCGCCGTTCTCGACGAATTGGGTTTACCCAGCGATCCCAACACCAACTTCTCAGCGAGACATGGCCGATTCGGTTTCGGCCGACCTGGTGGTTTTACTCATGGATCATTCGGCTCCGGATCGATCATCAGTGCCTTGGAACTGACCGAAGAACAAGAGATGACCCTCGACACGATTCGCACCGAACTGCGCGAGTCGGTTCAGTTACGCCACGAGCAAGCCCGCGACGAGTTCCTCGGCCTGCTCACCGACGAGCAACTGACTGAGCTGGATGGATTTACAGAAGAAGACGAGTAGCCACGATCGACTGCAAGTTGTCACTCGGCGCAGGAGTGGGTTGTGGCAGCGTGCGTCCACGGCGCCGCACGGCCGTGGACGCCATTTTTAATGGCCCCACACAGTAAAGGAAAACACAAAGAATGAATGCTCGAAAATGGACCCTGTTTATTCTCGTCGGCGGCATGCTCCTCCAGAGTTCGTGTACAACGGATTTGACGAACCTGGCCATCGACGCCTTGGACATCGTGTTGACCGATCTGTTGGATGGATTGCTGGGTACTGGGACTGCTTGATGATTGGGGGCGGTCTCCCAATCGGCTTGCTGAAGAAGCAACCTGGTGCTCTTATTGATTGACATCCGTGCCTGTGGATCGTTTTGCGTTCGGCTTCTCTGTGAGGATGCGAATCGCAAACATTCCAAAAACGCCACTCACAGCCAGAAAGAGTACAGCAGATTGGGGCTCACCAAGGATCAAGTGGCCGATACCAAACATCAAGGCGTAGAGCGCGACCACGCCCATGAGCCAGCGTAATAGCGTGATCCAAGGAAATGGCGCTGTCGGTACTTCCGGACAGCGCCGGGCCACGCCTTGCCAGACGCCGGGTGGCCGAACGCGGCGATAAAATTGCTCAAGTCGTTCGGGCTCGGTGGGCCGTGTTAAAAACGTCACCACCAACCATACGGGTGTCGTGACCACGACCGTGATGAAGATAAACATGGCGCCCGACCACTCAAGTTCAAAGACCATACTGATCCAGCGTACGCCCGGTGTCACGATTAACGAAGCCACCATGACGGAAATTTCTGACCACACGTTCACACGCCACCAGAACCAGCGCAGCATCTGAACCATGCCGATGCCAACTTGCAGGTTGAACAAAAATACCCAGGCATCACCGATGCTTTCCATGAAGTAGGCTAACACAATCGCCAAGCCCGCGAATCCCACCGTCGACAGGCGCGACATCCGTACGCTCTGCTTCTCGGTTGCGTTGGGCACCCAGAAGCGTCGGTACACATCGTTGACAAAATAAGAGGCGTTCCAATTCAGATGCGTATCGACAGTCGACATGAAAGCGGCCAACAGTGACGCCACCATCAGTCCTTTCAAACCGACCGGCAGGATCTCCATCATCAGCATCGGATAGCCGGATTCCGGGTCTTCCAGGTCGGGGTAGTACACCAACGTCACGAGGGCAACGATAATCCACGGCCAGGGACGCAAGGCGAAGTGCAAGATGCTATACCACAGCGCGGTCAGGGTTGCATCGCGATCGGAACGCGTGCTGAACATGCGTTGGGCCGCAAAACCGCCGCAATCCCCCCACCACAACACGCTCAGGTATAACACAAATGTGCTCAGCGGCATCCAGCTCGAATCCCAGCTCGGGAAGAAACTCAGCAAATCCTGCGCCCCTTGCTCTGTGTAACGCTCGGCCACTGTG
>JANQJJ010000255.1 GCA_028281725.1 Pirellulaceae bacterium
CGTTGTGATTTTGGAAACGCGTTGGCAGTAGTACCGGCTCTTCCGGTTTGCCTGCGCCGGTCTTGTTCTCTAGTTCCACGTTGTCCTGCGTTTTGACGCCGTTGTGCCAGACTGTGATGTGAGCATTGCGAAGCTTAGAGCCGTCCGCCGCCCAGCGTGGGGCCGTGAACATGATGTCATACGTTTGCCACTCGAGCGGCGGCAAGCTCATATTCACGTCCGGTTGCTTGAACCGATAGATGCTGCTGCAGCCGTTGAACTGAGGCTTCTGGGCAAACGAATCGAGTATTTGCACTTCATACCGACTCTGCAAGTAACAACCGCTGTTACCGCGCGATTGTCCATCGGAACTTGGCATATAGGGCAAGCGAAATTCGACGTGCAGATTGAAATCTTGGAACATCGGCTTGACGTCGGCCCCTTCCATGAGCAGACCGTCGGCAGTCATCTTGGCTGTCGTGAATTGGTCGGTGTTTTGACCGTCAAAGAGCACGACGGCATTTTCAGGGGCAACGGCACCCATGGTTGGGCTCGTGCGCCGGATCCTTTCGAGTCGTCCGACGCGCTCGCCTTGACGATTCACGAGCAGGCAATGGTCTTTCTCCACGAAGATTGCCCAGGGACCGCCGGATAGGACCACAAAGTCACCCGACCGATGACCGATTAACGGAATAGCTTGACCGGAGTGTGACTCTTGTCCGGGCAGTCCGCCGAGGAACTGCAGCGCTTCGAACCGGTCACCGCCAGTCGGCCGAATCTGCAGACCGAGTGGTTCATACTTGTTCTCACCCACGGCAACGGGACCGACAAACTCACCGAGTAAATCGAAGCACGCATCGTCTTGAGGGACTTCTGTCGCCACGGTTTTGGCTGTTTCCTCTTGCCCGCTCGCGGTAAACAGGGACGAGAAAAGGGCAGCCACGATCAGAATAGAGCTTGTCCTGGCAGATCTCATTGGTTGTCAAGTTCCTCTGTAGATTTAAGGTAGGAGTCGATTTCCGGCAGGTGTGCGGAGTGGCTATGGGCGATGAGGCGTGCTCGGTGGGGCAAACAGGCTCCGAACACAGGCAGGGCCGAACAAGCCACGTGGCTATTCTGATTGCTCGGAGCTCATTCTGCAAATGGCCGCCGGCTGAATAATCGGCGCTAGAAGAGAGTTTGCTTGGACTGCGCGATATCGAGCACCAACTGGTCATCCAGCAGTATTTCTTCGTCGTCCAGGATGGCACTCCGGCGGGATTCCGTCGGTGACAACGCATGCGACCGCGGCTGCCGGGACTCGTCGCCGGCCGATGTGGCGCAAGCCTCCGGAGCGCCCGGTGAAGATCTGGCTAAATCGAGTTGGGGTGAAACGGGTAAGTGGTGCTGGGCGTGGGCTGGTCTTGGCCAGGAAGGGATACTGGGAACACCGGTGGCCGTACGAGTCACCCCCGAGGCTTCCGCTTCTCCGGGTTGGCGTGCATTCAAAAAATTGATGATCAACAGCGCGTCTAAAGCGGTGATGAAACCATTTTCGCTGACATCGCGAAAATGCGGTGGCGAAGTTTGCTCATCCGCTGTGGGACGAATGGACAGTCCATCATTGAGGTAGTTGATGATCAGCAAAACGTCCAAAGCCGAAACGAGGCCGTCGGCGTTCACATCCATCGGGTTGACCGCATTGTGCCAAGCGTTGAATAGCCCGACGTCCAGCGAGGATAGGGAGTCTCCCACAAGCAAACTGATCGAGTTCTGCGCCGTAGCGGGATCCAGATTGCTGTCGTGGGCATCGCTGCCAGGACGGTCTACCGGCGCGATCGCATCGATCGGTGTCCGCTGAATTTCTATCACATACTCGCCAGGAATGATCGAGTCGAATCGGTACATGCCCTCTGCGTTCGTCACGGTCCGGGCCAGTTCTTCCCCAGTCGCTTCGGCCAGCAACCGGACGACAACACCTTCGCGAATCGGTTCCAATTCGTCTCGAAAACCGTCACGATTCCAATCTTGCCAGACGAGTCCCGAGACGTGAGCCGGCAAGACGCGGATACCAAAGTTCACGTCGCCTACGACCGCGTCCTCTTCCAAGGTCACCTGCGGCGACTGACCATCGGCAGGTGTGGCCTGAACATAGTTGTGAGGTGGTATCAGCCGGACTTGATAAGTATCAGGCTGCAAGTCGACGAAGCGGTAACTGCCGTCGGTCAAGGAGATTGTTGAGGGCTCCCCGGCGTCCAGTAGTCCGTTGCCGTTTGCGTCGATGAAAAGCGTGACGTCAGCCCTTGGTAGCTCGCCGGCATCCCGGGTGCCGTCGGCATTGGCATCGTCCCAAACAAAACCGTGGATGCCTGGAGCGGTCACCTGGGTACTGGACGACGAATAGGCAAACACAGGAGGATTCACGCCATCATCGATCATGGCATAGATGAAGTAGCTGCCTTCCGGCACACCGGTCGTATGCCACGTCAGCTGGCCAACATCGTCTGTTTCTACCAGATTGCCTTCGATCAAAACGCCGTCAAAGCCGGCGGCATCGTTGTCGTAGTAGAACGAAATCGCGGCCTGGTTGTCGACGTCCGAAGCCGCATAGGAGATTGTTACGGGCTCACGCATGAGGCCGCTCGTGAGACCGGTAATCTGGGCACTGGGCGTGGCGTTGCTGGCGGCGGCATAGAACTGGATTTCGCCAACCTCGGTAGCGTTGTCAACGGAGATGCGCCATGTGCCTGGAGTGGGTTGCCTGACGAGCACGACACGACGACGGGCATGGGTAAAATCGGCAACGATGGCCATATTCGGGTCGGCCTCGATGTCTGCTTCGGAAAGCTCCTGTCCCGTGGGGGTGGTCAGCAGGAGCCCAGCGCCGGAGGCCTGCTGCCACTCGGCGGAGAACAGCACCCAGTCTTTGCCCTCATCGACCATGACGGACGAAGCAGACGAAGTCGAGCTGCCGGAGATTTCCTCCCCTTCGCCCGCTTGTTGAATCAGCTGAGCAATTTCGTCGGCTCCCAGCAGACCAAAGCTGCCGTCAAGCCAGACGCGAAATCCCAGACCGATCTCACCGATCAAGGGTACATCGAACCGGGCGTGGGCGCCGGTCGAGTCGTTGGAAAGATTGCTGTCGTTGGTGAATGCCAGAAAGAAGTCGCCGGAAATCGCGTCGATGCCGCCGATCAGCGGTATTGCCTCGGGAACGCTGAAAGTGGCGCTCGCAGCAGAGTTGATGTTCAGATCCATGTCGGCTCGCAGGCTGGCGTTTTCCGATACGATCACTCCACTTAGCACGTCGAAGCCACCGTTGGCGGCCAGTGTTCCTTCATGCCAGTTCCAGGTCGTGGTGCCACGGACGGTTGCTAGATCGCTCAGCACCGACAGATCGGCTGAGATTTCCAGATGCTGAGAGTCGAATTCTGCTCCGCCATCAAAACCGAGCAACTTGGCCTCGAATGCTCCGCCGGCCCAGCTGGGCAGATCCAGTTCGAACGTGGGGCCGAGCGTCATGCCCACCATGCCGCCAAAGGCGATCGGGTTCTGGTCGCTGGCCGCGATATGATCGACGTGGCCACTGATTTTGTGCAGCACGCCACCGGGCAGGACTGGGATTGGAATGGAGACGCCGTCGATCCCGAGCCCGATCGAGTTCCACTGGTTGTTCACGAAACCGAGATCGACACCCAGTAGCACGTCCCACGGCTTGACGTCGAGTTGAGCGCCTGCTTGAAGTGTATTGGCGATAGTATCGATTCCAATGCTCGCCTGCTGCACTTCGAGAAAACCCGGTACGATGGGAATGCTCTCAGCGGTCACGCTGCCAACGATCTCGATTCCCCGCGGTGACAGCTCGATGCGATTGTCCTCCAGGAAGTTTCCGGTCGTGTTAAAAAAGTCGGGCAGTTTTACCTCGCCTTGCAACCACAGCGCGGGCGCGGGGTCCGGGTGACAACTGGCAGAGAGTCCGGTGGCTTCAATTTTCAGCAAGCCCAACACGTTGAGAGAAACATCCGGAACCGCAAACGACACGTCCGGGTTGTTGCAGGTCACGCTGTCGATCACCGTGTTGATCTGGTTTTGAATGGTATGCCACACCTGGCCGACCGTTTGGCGCTGGGCTTCGGTCGTGCTGCGGAACAGTAACGCGGGAGGGATGTGCGAGAAAGGCTTTAGGGCGTCGACGGTGGTGGTCAGTAGGTACCCGCCTGCCAATGCGGCGAAGTAATCCGCATCCGTGTGGAAGTAAAGCGGGTGGCTGAGCCACCGCGTGTCGTCGAACGCTTCGAACACCGTGTCCGCTGGGCGTCGGCGGATTGTCAGCCGATCGGCCCCGACGAACGTCTGCTGAGCCAGCACGGGCAGCACGTGGTTGTTTGCCAAATTGAGATCGCTGAAAGTCGCTCGTCGCCAGCCGCCGTCGATGAACTTCTCACCTGCCATGCTGACGGGATCACCGTTGGTAATGTAGTGAACGACGCGACCGGCAAGCTGGGCGTCGAACATCTCGGCATAGTCCGCGTTGATCGCCGGAGCGTTGAACGTCACGACCTGGTCCAGCTGCCCTCCTTGACCGGTGTACTGCGCGGCCATCAACTGGGACAGAGCACCCCCCAGGCTGTGTCCGGTGATCGTGGCGCGGACGTCGGCGGAAGTCACTGAATCGAGCCAACTCGCTACCGCATCGAAGTTAGCGAGAAATTGCCCGGTTCCGATGCCATCCGGATGAAAGTCGTCGAACCAGTCGGTGAGAAAATCGACCGATCCTCGAATGGCTAGAATGGGGTCCAGGACGGAACTGACAAGCCCAACGGCCTCAAACCCGGTAATCGGGTCCTGGAAGAAGTGGTCGACAGTGAACTGCAATGGGAAATCATAGCCAAGCGTGTTCAGCGCGATGGCCTGCCCCGGGGACCAATCTTGATAGGCGATGTCTTTGGCCAGCACTTCGAGCAACTGGTCGCTGATCGTCGGCACCAGATTCGTCGTCCACAGCTCCAGACCGGTGACACCATCGTCGCCGGCGAAGAACACCGTTTCCCCCACGGCGGTGAAGTCGTTTGGCAGCCGCGATTGGCCGTTGCTCAGCGGAGCCCGCGATAGCGAACCGTCCGTTTTCAGCTGCCAAACGGCCAGCCCCGATTCATCGGCGGCTCGGAAAAACAGGGAGTCCCCGATGACCGTCAGTTCTTCGGGGAACGACGATTCTTCGCCCGCAACAAGATCGAGGAATAGGCCCGTTCCTTCGGAAGTGCCATCACTGATGAACAACTCGCAACCATGAACGCTGTCGTCGGCGACAAAGACCAGCGAGCCGTTAAACTCGACCGTCACGCTACCGGCGCCTTCGGAGTGACAGTTCGAACCCTCCGAGCCTGGAAACAGATCCACCACCAACGACGTTCCCTCAGCCGTCCCGTCGCTCTTCCACAGCTCGCTGCCTACACCATCATGCTCAAAGTCATCGCGGCGGAAGAATATTTCGCCACTACTCATCAGTGCGATGTTGGTCAGCGTGGCACCAGCACCGGGCTCCACTGCCAGATCGGCCACCAAGGTCGTCCCCTCGGCCGTCCCGTCCGTCTTCCATAGTTCTTCACCGTGGATGCCATCGTCGGCGCTGAAGAGCAGACCGCCGGGCGTTGACGTCAGGGCCGTGGGAAAGCTACCAGTCGCCCCATCGGGCTGGCCGGCGATATCCGCCACCATCACCGTCCCTTCCGCCGTGCCATCGCTCTTCCATAGCTCTCTGCCGGAATCTGGGGTGTAAGCGGAAAAGTAGAGTGTCCCCTCGTGAGGGACGAGATGGCTCGGATCGGACGAACTGGGCAACTGAGACGAGCCGAAAGTTGTCGTGTCGATATCTTTAACCAACTGAGTACCCGCCACCGTCCCATCGCTTTTCCACAGCTCGCGACCCGTTCCAGGGGAATGAGCGGAGAAGAAGACGTGGCCACCTACTCGAGTCAGGTTCCGAGGCGCGCCGGCAGACGGGGTGATGCTGCCAGCTGGACCGACGTCCGCTAGCATCATGGTCCCCTCGGTCGTGCCGTCACTGATCCATAGCCTAGACCCATGCTGTCCATCATCGGCGGTGAAAAACAGAGTCCCGTTGACGTTGATGAGTTCGTTAGCGAAGGAGCCGTTCGGCAGAATGCTACCATGCCCAGGATCGATATCCTTGACCAGTCGGGTGCCGGCAATCGAGCCATCCGTTTTCCAAAGCTCTTGGCCAACGACCGGTGAGTAGGCGAGGAAGAAGAGCGAATCGCCGACCGCGGTCAGTTGGGTTGGGTCGGACGCTTCGCTGACGATGGTCTCAACTTCCACCAGCTCGGTACCGCCGGTCGTGCCGTCCGTCCTCCACAGCTCCACGCCATGAGCAATGTCGTTGGCGGCGAAAAAGACGTGGTCTCCGAACACCATGAGATTCTGCGGCTTGCTATCGGAGTGTCGGTTGCCCGGGCGAAGGTCCTTGATGAGCGTTGTTCCATCAGACGTGCCGTCGGTTTTCCAAATTTCGCGTCCCACGACATCATCGTCAGCTGAGAAGACCAGCAGATCGCCGAATGCCGTTAGCTCGGTGGGACTCGAGCTCCGGCTACCGATCGCCAGATCGCGGGTGATGTGTGTCCCCGCCGATGTGCCGTCGCTGGTCCACAATTCCCTGCCGGTGTTGGTGTTGGCGACAAAGAAAAGCTGGTCGCCGACGACGGTCAGATCGGTAGGCGACGAGCTACCTCCACCGCCTACGATATCCTTGACCAGCGTGTTGCTTCCTCCGCCAGGAGCCGAGGACGCGTCGCGCACCCACAGCTCGCGTCCTCGATCGGAAGCGGTCGACGCATCAAAGCTATTGGCTGCAAAGAACAGCCGATTGCCAGTAGAAACGAGTCCACTGGGAGACGAACTGCGGGGACGGCGGGTGGAGATTTCGTTTCCGTGGACGTCCGCGAGCTCGAGGATCAGCGGCTGGCGCGTGAAATCTCCGACCAACTGCGTTCCGTCCGGCGTTCCGTCCGTGGCCCACAGCTCCCGACCGGTAACTTCGTAGCGGTCGTTTTCAGTGTTTCGCAGCACCCCTTGGGCGCTGAAGTAGAGTTGTCCGTCGAAAACAGTGAGATCGCTGGGAAACGACGAGTTGGGATGATCGCTCGTGGGGGAAACCGGATTGCCTTGCTGGTCCAAGAAGAGGTACTCGTCATTGGCACCGAGCTGCCCGACGATAGGGACACCGTCGGCGTCGCGTATCACCGGGCGCGCTTGCGAGTCGTCTGGCACGTTCGTCCATTCGAGGAAGATTGGATCTCCGGCGGGGTCGAACTCGCGGTAGAGGTTCATCACTAGCAACGCGTTGCCATTGGTATCGCTCTTCCACAGCTCGCGACCGATCGACGTCTCAGCCGTGAAGAACAGCGTCCCTTGCTCGATGTCTTCGGCAAATACCAGGTTCCGAGGTGCCGAGCCCTGTTCGCCGGGCAAGATGTCTTGTGCCAGACGCGTACCACCGGCCGTCACATCGCTTCGCCACCGCCATCAT
>JANQJJ010000271.1 GCA_028281725.1 Pirellulaceae bacterium
GCCTATCGGCTGCCGAACCACGTCCCGGTCGAATTGCACCTTACCAATGACCAGCGCAAAGTACTCCTTCTTGACTTTCCGCTGCTCGAATTGCTCGGACAGATGGAGATGAACGGCGTTGCTCTTTGCTACCAGAATCACTCCGCTGGTATCTCGGTCCAAGCGATGGATGATGCCCGGGCGTGTTGGCCCTCCCACGTCGCTGAGATTCTGAAAGTGGTGCGCCAGGGCACTCGCGAGCGTACCGCTCCAATTCCCCTTGGCCGGATGGACGACCATGCCTGGCGGTTTGTCCACGGCGATCAGGAAATCGTCTTCGAACAGGATACTCAGCGGGATGGCTTCCGGCCTCGGTCCATCATCCGGTGGCGGTGGCAAATGCAACTGGATTTGCTGCCCTGCCCTGACCCGAAAACTCGGCTTGATGATTGCGCCGTCGACCGACGCCCCCCGTTCGTGGACTACCTTACGAAGAAAAACGCGGCTATAGCCATCGAGCAGCAAGGCAAGTACCGCGTCGATGCGCTGCCCTTGCTCTGACTCCGTCACGGTATGCTGAAACAGCTGAGTCGGCGGCTGATCTTCCTGAGTCACTCAGTGGGCGATTCTACGAACCGGAATCGCTCTCCTCCGTCGGGTCAGGATCGTCCGCGCCAGCCTCCTGCGCCTGATCTTCGGGGACCTGATCGTCAGTCGACTGATCAGGGGTCTTGACGGCTGGCTCCAAAGACAACGGCGGCAGATCGGACGGCAATTTGCTATCGCCCTCCGGCTGCACATCCACTTTCGGTAGCGCCGGCAACGTGGCTGGATCTATTTCGGCAGCCGGAGTTTCCGGCGCATCGCCTGACGGGGCCGCCCCACCCAAATCGTCTCCTGGCGTACCGAACTGGATATCCGGAGTCGACGGCGGCAGGGATAGGTTGCTGGGCAATTCAACTGGCGCATCAGGCTTGGGATCCAGCTTGGTAAACCAATCGTAGAAGTCCTTTCCGGAATCACTGGCAAGAAAGACAAGCCGTTCATTGGCAGCCGAAACCAGCTTCTCTCGCGTGGCGATCCTGACAACTTGCTGATAGTAGCCCGTTGCCTCGTCCAGTTCCCCGAGAGACTCGTGGGCTTGTCCTAAGCCGAATAAAGCTTTCACGCGAAGCTCAGGATGCTCAATCTTCTCGCCCACTTCCTCAAAAGCTTCGATTGCCTGCTCAATGAGCTCTTCGCCGCTGGCCCGATTTCTGTAGAGAGTCGTGATACCATCGTTCAGATAGCTGTTACCGGCTGTCAGCCTAGACCAAGCGGAGGCACTGCTGGTGGGGTAGTCTTCCGCAACGTCTAGAAAAGAATCCGCACTACCGCCGAGCAGGTTGAAGTAATACTCGGTCCATGCGGCGGATTCCGTCGTCTTGGCGCTGGTACGGTAAATCCCCCATCCGATAAAACCGATTACCAAGATCACAATTCCACCCAAGACCGGAGCAAGGTAACCCTGCACAGACTGGATACCGCTTTCTAGGCGATCTGCGAGTATGTTCTTTTCTAATTCGTGCCGCCGTTCACTCTTCATTAACACACCTTTTGCGCAGTTGCCAAAGGCAATCAGTATAGAAGTCGATTCCATTCTGCTCAATATCGGTGAATGGGCACCGACGAGTCGCGCGTTGAAACCGCCGTCAGGTGTCACCCCGGGCCTGCAAATGGTCGTCAATCCGCCAGTCGCCAGATTCCAGTCACCAGGTCAAATTGGAATCGTATTGCCAGGAATCACTGAAAAACCCAGTAGAAACCACCCTTCCTGGTCGTTCCGCCGACGGTGGTTCATCAAGAGAGATGATCGCCCAGTCCGGTAAGTGGGGGTTCTGGAGAGAATTGGTGCGATCATGGGCCTGACGAAACGTTGGGCCCGAATTGATCACCACGTATTTTTCCGGAGCCAGCGGATTGGGAAAGATGGCTGCCAGCACATGCTTATCTGCCGCATGCTCCGAGTCGCCAACTTTCCAATGTTCTTTGGTCACCCGGACCGGAGGCGTCCACTGGCCGCGCCCCGAAAAAACATGTCGCATGACCCGATTGCTTGAGGGCTCCCCCCAGAGTACCAAATGGTAATCCCGTATATCTTGCGCGGTGACCTCCACGTCCTCTTTCATGCGAAGCTCTCCACGAAACAGCGTCCGCCAACGCTGGCGAAAGTTCTCGAGTTCACAGGCCGTCCAGCGCTCCACTTCGGGACTCGATGAGCTACCAGACGGCGTCACCACCAAAAATGGGTCGACAAACGCGTCGTCAATCGGCCCCGAGAGTCCAGGTCGTTTTCGAATCTTCGCGAAGTGATCCACAACGTGCCAGCTGCCGTCCTCACCGCGCTGCAAGAGCGTCTCGGCATCGCTTGAGAGTTCGACAGGGTGTCCGTCCACCAGGATCTCGCCGGATGGCCCGGACGAGTTCTCGGCACTCGGAAGGACCAATCGCAAACGACTCACGTTCTTGGTTTTTAACGTCCATCGAGAATGCCCGGTCCGCTCGGCGTCAACTCGCGTATCATGATACTGTTTGACTGCTCCATCAATGGTCAACCAGCGGCGTGCTGAATAGCGTGGGTGCCGCGACTGGATAAACAGCCTCTCCGGTGATTGCGGTTTTCCCTGTTCGACCACTTGCGCCAACTGAGCCAAAATAGTTTTGAGAGTATCTGGATGGTACTTGTGTCCCATGCCGGGACCAATCTGGTGCATGAGCTCTCGTCCCTCTGCTTCAAAAGCCTCCTCCATCACCCGTGCCGCTTGGATTTGTTTATCTTTCTCTCCGCTATAGGCGACGACAGGTGAGTTGAAAAGATTTCGGGTGTATCCGGGCACGTCGTAGATACTCCACAAGATCTGCTCGTACTTGGGAGGGAATTTTTCAGGTGCAAGTCTTTGATACCGAGCCGTCTCGGCGAATCCAGCTCCTGGGCTGGCAGCCACAAACCTCTCGCCATAATGCGCCGCTAGGTGCCAGACGCCCGCTCCTCCCATCGAAAACCCCATCAACACGATCCGCCGTTCATCCACCGGGTAATTCCGGCAAACAAAATCGATGGCCTCCATCACGTCGGTCTCCCCTGCCGACTTGAAGCCAATACACTGTCGACCAAATGGATGCACCACGATGGCGCCTTCGGGGACAATCTGCCCATCCTTGTCGAGTCGATCACAAATGAAATGCAAATCCGTCACCTTGTCACCGCGGCCGTGAAGCCAAACGTAAAGAGGGTGCGATGTGTCTTGCGTTTGCCAGTTTTCCGGCAGCACCAAGCCAACCGGTTGCACCGATCCATCGACCCGGGAGCGAAATCCCCGAACCTGTCTTCCAGCTGCCTGGGGCCAGGTGGCGCCTGCTCCTTGAATTTCCTCGGTGCGCCGGCCCGCTAGCTGGAGCAAACGATCCACCTTGTCAAAGTCCTTTTCGCGATAGAATTCCCGGAACTCGATTGCGTACCGGCACGCCTTGAGCAGCACCGCAACATCCGCCTCTAGTTGCGAGTCCAGCTTGCCAGCGGCCAGCTCGAGAGAGTCCATTTTTGAAAGCCAGTCGGTTCGTCGTCTTTTGGGTACCTCGATACCTACCGGGGGGATCAGGCGTGGGATCGGCCTACAATCGGTTGGCCCCACTTCGGCTTGCTGGCCAAAACCGCGGGTGGTCGCGAGCAAGCTGATGACAATACTCGCGATAGCCGCCGCTCGTCGAACCGGATTTGAATTAAGCTGTATCATGGTGATAATCGGTAATCGTGTTTTCAGAAGCGTGAATGGATTGGATGGGTAAAAGATGGCTCCCAAACCTAACATCGTGTCACCGCTCGCTTTGGGAGATCGCATCACGTGCCTGCCGGTAGTGCATGGCAGCGGCAACTGCGCCCTGACCGTTCGACAATGGTTGCTTGAAAATCCGTGCGATTGCCTGGCCGTCGGATTGCCGGAGTCGTTTCGAAGTAGTGTACTCGATGCCATACAGCATTTGCCGACGCCTACCATCGTTTTGCAACGTTGTCTTCAAGAATACCAATCCTCTTGGACTCCCGGTGGAGAAGATGACGATGAGGTGGACGATTCCTCAGGGGCAGAAGCGTGGAGTTACGTGCCGATTGATCCGTGCCAACCTGCCATCATGGCGATGCGGCTGGCCATGGGCGAACGTTGGCCCATCGAATTCTGCGACCTGGAAACCAACGCTTTTCAGCCGTTGGCGTCCGCGATGCCCGATCCATACGCGTTGAAAACGGTCCCCCTGGAGCGATTTGCGACGGCCATTCTGCCCAGTATCACCCGACCGTTCCAAGAGCAAACCCAGCAACGACTCGCCTATATGGGTTGGCGGCTAAGGCAATTGGAAAAACAACACCGGCACATCATCTTCATCTGTTCGATCCTGGAGTGGCCGTGGCTCCGCGAGGCATACCGAACGTCCTCCGAAGAGCCACCGGCCCACGATTCGGTGGACCCTCCATCAACGCACGCAGTCAACGCGAATTCATTGATCTTTCTCTTTGGCGAGCTGCCTTTCATCACCGGATTATATGAACGGGCGCGAGTCCAGTTGGAAGACGATGAAAATCTGGCGATCGATGGCGTGAAACAACTGCTGATGTCCGCTCGCAGCAGCTACCTTCAAGATCTGAGAAAACGTGCGCGAAGAATCACGCCTTTGCTGCTGACGCAATGCCTCAAGTACGTTCGCAATCTTACGCTGCTCGAACACCGAATGACGCCGGATCTATACACCATGGGCGTCGCCGCGCAACAGATCCTGGGTGACCAATATGCGATTCACCTGATCGAAACTGCTAGAAACTATCCGTTTCAGGAAGAACTTGGGCTGCCTCAAGTAACCCTCGGCATCGACCAGGCGCGGTTGCCCGATGGGGAGACAGTCAGCGTTGTGAGCCGGCTGCCGGGTCAGCCGATTTCTTGGCGCTCGCTCGAGTTACATCGCAAGCCCGACCGCCGTGAAATGGAACGCTGGAAAACGCGGTGGAATCCCTATTCTCAGTGCTCCTGGCCACAGGAAGACGACTTGATTGAAAGTTTTCGCACACGAGTGGTTGATCGCGCCAAAGCGCTGATCGGTGCCGATTTGGCACGAAGCGAGAAATTTTCGACCAGTATCAAAGATGGAATCGACATTCGGGAAACGCTTCGGCATTGGTACGACGGAGATATCTACGTCAAAGTCATGCCACCGAGTGTCGGTGCGCTCGATTGCTGCGTGATGTTGTTTGACACGCCAGCCAATCCTCGTGACTACCCGTGGCGTACAACATGGTTTGCAGAGCACCAGGAAGAATCCACCGTAGCATTCTTTGCCACCGACTTCCGGGACGAATTTGTTGGACCAGGCATTGCCCTGGCTACCTATGGCGGAGGGCTTTTCCTTTATCCACCAGTAGCCATCACAGACGTTTGGCAAGATCCTCGTCTTGATTTCGCTCAAGACTTGGAAGATCGCTTGATCGCGGCCGCTTGCTTGCATTCGCGTGAGAGGCAGATCGCCTTGCTAAGCCCCAAACCGCCCGGCGCCGGTTGGCGCAGGATCGCCAAACGCTTTCGCCGGCAATTGGTACACATTCCACTGAGTCAGTTTAACGATGCAATGATCCAACAACTGCGCATGGTCCACGTGCTTAATGGACGGGAAGTGCGCTCCTACGCCGAACACTTCATTCGCAAGGCTTGACCCTGGGTGCCCCGCACCTCAAGCGTAGTTGACGGACTTGCCAAACAGACGACAATCCTAACAGCGTCTTATGGCTAACCTTATCTTCGGAGTCCGCCGTGCAGCACCTCGATCATCTCAAAAACCTGGTCATCATGGCCGCAGCCGATGGTAACCTGAACGAGCAGGAAATTGCCTTACTTGTCGACCGATGTTCCGCCCTCGGACTACAAGAAGAAGACCTCGAAAAGGCGATCGCTTTCGCACTCAGTGGCGAAGCCAAACTGCGGTTTCCGGTCGACCGCGCCGAGCAGAACCGGATGCTGGCCGATCTAATGCGCATGATGGCCGCTGACGGCAAATTGGCGGAGGTCGAGAAACGACTTTTTGCTCTGGCGGCCGCAAAGATGGGTATCGAAAAATCGGAACTGGAAACTCTCATTGATCAACTGGTCGGCACGCCGAAAGATTGACATCGAAGCGCCTCTGGGTGCGTGGGTTCCTTGCAATTAGCCGCCCTCAGGGTAACTGGCCGCCCTCAGGCGCCGGCGTGCCCCTCTAGACCGGTCATTCTTCCGCGGCTATCCACGTGGGCACTTTTCCCTAAAACGTCAGTATCATCAAGATGACGGGTATCATCGAACTAACCACCACGCTCGAAACCGAAGAGCAAGCCGCTCAACTGGCTGAATTGCTGGTCACATCTCGGCTGGCAGCCTGCGTGCAGATCACCGGCCCCATCGTCAGCGTATATCGATGGCAAGGCCAAACTTGCAAAGCGTCGGAGTATCGGTGCACAGCAAAATCCATCGGACAGCTGGCCGGTAAACTCATTCAAACGGTAACCGATCATCACCCTTATACAGTCCCCGAAATACTGATTACCGACGTAGCGGATTGCTCTGAGCCCTATGCCGATTGGTTGCGCGCCCAGATACACCCCGAGGGAGATACCTAGCATCACGGGTCGCTGAACAGATCCCCCACGTCAAGCAACTCGACATCGTCCGGAACAGAAAACCGGGCTGCAGGGTGTTCAAAATACCCCGTTCTCAGGTTGTGCCGTACATGCAGCGGCCTCAGATCCTGCCGACTAAAACTTCTCTTCAGAGGCAGATTATCGCGCAGCAAATAGAACGCGACCCGACCGTCATGAGGTTCCCACAGGATGTCGCCCACACGAAAAATCCCTGCCTCGTTCTTACCATGCCTCGAAAGCACTTCAACTTGACAACCCACATCCAGATCGACCTGCGCAACGCGAACCCACATGGTTGGCTTCACTCTTAGGCGGAGCTCGCCATAGTGCAACCAATAGTAACTGCCGTCCCATGCGGACCGGCGAAAAATCCTTTGGCTAGGCACAAGGTGCTTGGCCAGCGCCACGTCCTCGGAGTGAATCCATGACTCGCCTGCTTCCGGCCAGCTCAGATAAACACCCCAGTCCGGCAAATCCGGCCGGTAGCTACCTGGTGTCTCGATAGGATCTTGCCCTTGGTTATCCATGTTCGACCTCGGTCAGGCATCGCGTGCGGCAAGCCAACGCTGGAGTGTTTGGACATCACGTCGGGTGGCTGCCCAACGTTGCTCCAACAAGTCAGCTTGGCGATGGTCTATGTACTCCATATGTAATGATAGAGGCCCGACCAATCCGTCCCTGGCGATCTTGTCAAACAAAGGCTTCGAACGCCCCTGTCCGAGCGGAACATTTCGCGGCTGATCATCGTGCCACGCGAAATCCTTGACATACACCGCGCCCATGTGGGAGCGCACGGCGAGATACCCCGCCTCCCAACTCTGGCTCAGCTCCAGCGTGGCGTGGCGAATATCTAAAGCCAAGGCAACTACCTTCGGGTCGATGCCAGCCAACACTTGCTCCAAATCCCAAAGGGCAGCTCCGACATACTTCTTGCCCGCATGGTTCTGATACAAAGCAGTCACACCGAGCGAACTACAGACGTCGGCCAACTCGGATGCTTGCCTGGCAAATCGCTCCAGTTGTGGAAGCAATGGCTTGGAAAAATCGTATCGAT
>JANQJJ010000294.1 GCA_028281725.1 Pirellulaceae bacterium
AGGTGTCAAACAGCAGGGTGTCCGATGCTGGGAAAACATCCGCCGGGTCAGGCGTGAAGCGCGCGATGCCTGGCGAGCGAGCCGAGAAGGTAATCGAGGCCAAACGAGTCGGATTGGGGTCGTTCATCACCGAACGAGTGCTGAATGCCCCAAATTCGTTGATGATTCCAGGGATGGTCGCGTCGCCGGTCTGGAAGTTCGTGTAGTCGTTGAAGAAGTCGACCTCGAAGGCGAATCGGTCACTGGGATCGGTGGCGGCAACCGTGGAAACCAGCTGGAGGCTGTACAGCAGGTCCGCGTAGGCCGCGAACACACCTGCCGAATTGCCCGGGTTGGAGGGATCAAATCTCAGATCGTCCACGATGACATCGATCTTGAACTGTTGCCCCTGCTGAATGGCTGAGATGGGCGTGCCGGCCAAGTCCGTGGCGACCAATTGAATCAGGACATCGTCGTCAGCCTGATCACCGGGCAGCGTGTGCAAGGTGACGGTGGTCGTGGAGCGGTTTCCACCGGCGTCGGCGACCGTGTAAGTAAAGGTCTCGGTGCCGCCAAAATTGCGGGCCGGTGTGTAACGCAGAGATTTTCCGCCGGTGGCAATGTTGATCTGGCCGCCTTTGTCCGGCTGAGTCGTGGACACAATAACAAGAGCACCATCTTGGCCTTCAATGTCATTGGCCAACACGTTCAAGGGGAAGTCGATCGCATTGACCGGCAGATCGAAGCTGTCATCAATGGCCATCGGGTTTTCGAAGAACAGATTCACGTCCACCACAACCGTCGCCGTCGCCAGCTCATTGCTCGAGTTGCGCATCGTGTAGGTGAACACGTCCTGGCCGATAAAGCTGTTCGGTGGCGTGTAGAGGACGGTGTTATTCGTCGATACTTGGGTGATGCCGCCAGCGGACGTCGCACCCACACTGACGACTTCGAGCACCTCACCGGGG
Source organism: Pirellulaceae bacterium (assembly GCA_028281725.1). GTDB lineage: Bacteria > Planctomycetota > Planctomycetia > Pirellulales > Pirellulaceae > Aureliella. Next base: position 948 of record JANQJJ010000294.1, read on the forward strand.
ACCTGGAAGTCATTGGCTAACACGTCCAGCGAATTCAGCACGGAGTTACGCGAGACCGAGAATTGGTCGTCGTTGGCCAAGTTCACCGAGCCGACGACGGTGAATTGATAATCTTCCACCTCTCCCGTGGCCACTTCTCCGGTGGCGGGCGTGTCTTGCTCCGTTCCGTATCGGAATCGAGCGATCACGTTACCCAGTAAGGCAGTCGGCGGAGCCGAGAAGGTTACGTCGGTGGAACCGGTTCCAACAACCGCATTGGTAATGATCCGTTCGCCAGCGTCGGCAAAGTCTCCATCCTGATTAAAGTCCACCCAGCCCTGGAGGTAGCCCGTCAAGCCGGTCGTATTGATGGCGGAAACCGAAATACGATTGTTACTGCTACCGACGACCAAAGGACGCGTCAGCGTGATGCCGTCTTCGTCGTCAATGACATTGTTGCTGGCATCCAGCAAACCGTTGACGTCGTCACCGTTGGCCGTTGGTGAGAATTGGCTGGCCGGCTCCGGATCCCAGTTTTGTCCCAGTCGCAGTCCCTCGGCAAATCCGTGGGAGGCGACCCCATAACTGGCTGGTGCATCGCCGTAGTCCACTCGGCGAACGTTTCCGAAGTTCAGCCCCGACATGATCGCGGCGTCGGTCGCCGGATTGCCGGTCAAAACGATCGTGTGCTCATTGTCCGCCTCAATGCCGGGGAATGACTGGACGAAGCCAGGCTCCACAATTTCGCGAACGACGTGGGTGCCGGGCCCCGGGAAGTTCAGTCGGTAATTGCCATTAGCGTCGGTTTGGGTCGACGGCTCACCGATATCAATGCGATTGTCGTTGTCCTGATCGATGTAGATCCAAACTCCCGCCAAGCCGGGTTCACCGGGGTCGCGCAGCCCATTGCCGTTGCTGTCGTTCCACTTCGTGCCTGTGATGTTTTGGTTGGGAAGCTCCAAACCGAAGTTGATGTTGGATACGACTTGATTCGCCGCTACCGTTACCGTCGTCGCACCGGTGCTCGGCGCAATAGGACGCCAGCCGGTGGGTGGTCCGACGCGAACGGTGTAGGTGCCCGGCGTGGCCAAGATCGAGTAGTTGCCGGCTGCGTCGGTGTTGCTAAAGAACTCGCCCGCGTCGGGCTCAAATAGTCCGTCATTGTCCAGGTCCGTCCATACGACCGACGCCGGGCCTGGGGCATCACCGGGATCCAAGAAGCGATTCAGATTTCGGTCATCAAAAACACTACCTTCAATGCGCCCACCGCTCGTGCCGCCCGACAGGCCCCAGCCAATAATGCTGATCGTATCGTTGATTCCGCCTACTTCGAATGGGGTTCCACCAGCCGCGCCATAAGCATCAATGCCAAAATGGATCGGCACGTCATCCGCGTTACCAAAAATGCCGTCGGGGCCTGAACCGGAGGAAACAATCTCGTTATACGTTTGGTCCATCAAGACATTGACGTTGTTGCTTGGATCCTGGTGCCAGCCGCCCAGGAAATGCCCCGCCTCGTGGGCGACGACGAACGTCATTAATTCCGCGATGGCCTCAAGCTGAGGCGTGGCGCCGGAAACCGGCAGCATCTGAAATGTCGCCAGTAGCACGTCGTGCATCACGATGGCCGTCTCGGTAGTATCGAAGTTGCCGACGTCGATCGATTGGGCAATTCCCAGAATACCGTTGTCGTTGGTTGCTGCCGGATCGCCAACGAGTTCCTGCCAAGTGCCACCGATCACCACCCGGCTGACGTTGGGTTGTCCCCATGGATCCGGATGATCCTTGCTGTTGCGGATTTCGATACCAAAGTTCGGATTGGTGGTATTCATTCCCAGCGTATCGAACTTGTTTTGAACACGGGCGACCACCTGGTCAATCAGTTCCGCCTCGTCGGACGGTTGCAGACCATACTGGGTCAGAAAGTTTGCGGTGTTGGACAGGCGACCACTTCCAGGTCCCAGACCGAAGAGGGAGCGGCTGACAATTCCGCCGTCAAAATCGAGGAACAGGATCTGCTTCTCTCCGGCCGCCCCAGACTCCAAGACGGGTCGGTATCTGCGAATGTTCGCCGTATAGGTGGAGAGCACATCGCTGATGCGGATGTGATACCGGCCGGCCGTTGGCACGACGTAGTGCAGAGCCACGTCTCCCGCGGCTCCGGGCGCTGAAAGGCTGCCGGTCAGTGGTGACGTCGGAGGAATGAGGCCTGGCACCTGCAGGCTCGAAACGAGCTCTTGATTGGCATTATTGTACAGGGAGAGCAGTGGCAAGTTGACGACCGCTCCGCTATTGCTGCTGAGTTTAACGTCGATGATGTCTCCGGCATCAAGATCGAAGGCATACCAGTCCGCATCCAGCGGATCGGTATTGGTACCGACGATGTTCACGCCCGCATTGCCCGTCAGCGGAACGAGTTGAGAGTTGACGATCCCATCGTTGGGTTCTGATTCTGCGGTATTCACGATCGTAGGCGAAAACGCGCCCTCGGGCCCACCGCTACTACCCGGACTACCGCCACCGCTTCCGCCACCCGCTCGATCGGTCACGTAGTCGATAATCGCCTGACGGCCGGTAGCATTGGCAAAATAGCCGGTCTGACTCACGATATCCGGATTCCAATCCGCGTTCAGCATCTCCCGCTTTTCAAGCGTCTCAACCAGACCCTGCCGCATGGCCAACCTGCTTTGCGATGCTGGAGTGCGACGGCCCCTCAGCCGTTTGCCAAACAATCGATAATTGCGAGACTTCACGTTTTAGTCCTCTGCTGAGTCGAACGGCCAAGTGCCAATTAAAGAGAAGCGTTTCCAGGTATGACGGGTTGGTACCACACCGGTGCAAGACGAACCGCATTGCATGCGTGTGGCGTTTTAAGGCGCTCCACTAGATCACCTGGAGGATCTGATCTGATAAGACAGGTAGCCTGGGTAATAAGGCAGTCTCGATTCTAATTCCACTCACCTGCCTGTCAACGAACCACAACGGTTCTCTGATGGCTCAATAGCAGCTCAAGTTCCGGCAGATCCGTAATTTTTGGTTTTGCAGCGTTTATAACGAATTCTCAGCCTCGATAAAACCAGCCGATCCTGATGTCGACCCCGCACCCGGTTCTCCTGCTTCTAGGGGGGCATGTTGATAGATCTCTCCTCAGCTCCACTCCGCTGACCATTAAAAAATCTCTGAAGCGTCTCATCTTCATCTCTGCGGCGCGGTGAGGACATCCCACCGCCAAGTTCATGCAGTTGCCGCGGCGCTTCTTAGTTGCCGACCTCTCGGCGCTTAACTGACGGCACAATCGTTCAATCTGCGCGCTGTCGCTTTTTCGCTTGCCGGCCATTGCTGGCGAAACTCGGCCTGGTGGTTGAGGGCGATCCACATGAGCTGTGTTCCAGCGTCGCGATAACTGAGGCCGACTGGATCTCAGCTGATTTGCATGCATTCGCGCGAGACGACCTGACGACTTGGGGCGGGAGCTCTGACGCGCACGCTGCGACCGCCGGAGCGGTCTGCGACGACGGGAAGTGATCGCGGTAAGTGAAGTCAGCTAGACCGGGTGGTGTCAATTGCCACCAGTCCGTTCGATTTGATCTAGTGATGTCGAATTGATTTGTTTGTTTTTGTGTGGATTTTATGATGTTCAAGGCGATTTTCTAGGTGGCCAGGCGAGGCGGCGGGCCAGCGTCTGACTGGGTTTCCCTGCAAAAGTCAGGTCATTGAGATGTCTTGAGTCTACTTGATCTTCGTGTGGCGGCGAGTGAGATGTGTTTGGTTTGGGTGGGTTTTGGTGCGGTTGTTTGCGGTGTTTGGGTGGTCTGGTTGGGGTGTGCTGCGTCTTTTGGGTGCAAAAAGACGGGTTTTTCTGGTGGACACTTGGTTTTCGGTTTGGTGGCGGTTGCCTGTTTTTGGGGCATGCTGGCGGCTGCCTTTTTTCGGGCGTGGCTGCCTACT